>SVLX01000034.1 GCA_015067725.1 Oscillospiraceae bacterium
TGTCCCTGCGCTGCCATGTGCGACGAAAGCCGCAGGCTGTACGGTGTGCAGTTCCACCCGGAAGTGACCCATACGGCCTATGGCAGGCAGATGCTGCATAATTTCCTGTATGATATCTGCGGATGCACGGGAACATGGAGTATGGATGGCTTTGCGGAACGGAGCATCACAAAATACCGCAGGGAACTGGCAGGAAAGAAGGTTCTCTGCGCTCTCAGCGGCGGCGTGGACAGTGCGGTTGCTGCTGTGCTGCTGCATAAGGCCATCGGAGATCACCTGACCTGTGTATTTGTTGATCACGGTCTGCTGCGAAAAAATGAGGGCGACTGGGTGGAACGTATTTTCCGTGGTCAGTTCGGTATGAATCTGATCCGGGTAAATGCCGAGCATCGCTTTCTGCAAAAACTGGATGGTGTGACAGAGCCGGAACGCAAGCGAAAGATCATCGGTGAGGAATTTATCCGGGTCTTTGAAGAAGAAGCACGAAAGCTGGGCCAGGTGGAGGTGTTGGTTCAGGGCACCATCTATCCCGATGTGATCGAAAGCGGCGCAGGCGATGCCAGCACCATCAAGAGCCACCACAATGTGGGCGGTCTGCCGGAACGTATGGAATTTGAGCGGATCGTGGAGCCCCTGCGGGAGCTTTTCAAGGATGAAGTCCGAAAAGTGGGTCTGGAACTGGGGATTCCGGAGGAACTGGTATTCCGCCAGCCCTTCCCCGGCCCCGGTTTGGCAGTCCGGATCATCGGTGCGGTTACCAGGGAGAAGCTGGAGGTTCTGAGGGAAGCAGACTGGATCTTCCGCAGCGAACTGGAAAGCAATCCTGTCAAAAACATCGCCAGCCAGTATTTTGCTGTGCTCACCGATACCCAAAGTGTTGGTGTTATGGGAGATATGCGCACCTACGGCCACACCGTCGCCCTGCGCTGTGTGACGACGGATGATTTTATGACGGTGGACTGGACCCGTGTCCCCTTCGAGGTTCTGGAAAAAGCAAGCAGCCGGATCACCGGGGAGGTTCCCGGCATCAACCGGGTCGTTTATGATATCACAAGCAAGCCGCCAGCCACCGTGGAATGGGAGTAGAGGAGGCCGGAAAATGACGAAATATATATTTGTGACCGGCGGTGTGGTTTCCGGTCTTGGCAAAGGCATTACTGCCGCTTCATTGGGCCGGTTATTGAAATCCAGAGGTCTGAAGGTTGCCGCCCAAAAGCTGGATCCCTATATCAACGTAGACCCCGGCACCATGAGTCCCTACCAGCATGGTGAAGTGTATGTGACCGAGGATGGTGCGGAAACAGACCTGGATCTGGGCCACTATGAGCGGTTTATCGATGAGGATCTGAACAAGTATTCCAATCTGACCACGGGCAAGGTCTACTGGAATGTGCTGAACAAGGAACGCCGGGGCGAATACCTGGGCTCCACAGTCCAGGTCATTCCCCACATCACCAATGAAATCAAGGAATTTGTCTACCGGGTCGGCAAACAGACGGATGCGGATGTGGTCATTACGGAGATCGGCGGCACCATCGGTGATATCGAATCCCAGCCTTTTCTGGAGGCGGTTCGCCAGATTTCTTTAGAGGTGGGAAAAGAAAACAGCCTCTTTATCCATGTAACTCTGGTTCCCTTCCTCCGTGGCTCCGACGAACACAAAAGCAAACCCACCCAGCACTCTGTCCGGGAATTGCAGGGTATGGGTGTGAAGCCGGATATCATCGTTCTGCGCTGCGATGAACCCCTGGAAGACAGCATTTTCCAGAAAATCAGTATGTTCTGCAATGTGAAGTCCGACTGCGTCATTGAAAATATCACCATCCCGGTTCTGTACGAAGCACCGTTGATGCTGGAAAAGCAGAATTTCTCCGGAATCGTCTGCCGGGAGCTGGGGATCAAAACACCCGACCCCGACCTGAAAGAGTGGAAAGAACTCATAGAAAAGATCTATCACCGCAGCAGAGTTGTCACCATTGGACTGGTTGGAAAATATGTGCAGCTCCACGATGCCTATCTGTCAGTCGCGGAAGCACTGCGCCATGCGGGCTATGCACTGAATGCGGATGTGGATATCCGGTGGATCGATTCTGAAACCCTGACAGAAGAAACCTATGGGGAAAAGCTCGCCAGTCTGGACGGCATTCTGGTGCCCGGCGGATTCGGCAGCCGGGGCATTGAAGGCATGATCCTGGCAGCAAAATACGCCCGGGAGAATCAGATCCCCTACTTTGGGATCTGTCTCGGTATGCAGATCATGGTCATGGAGTTTGCCCGGTTCGCAGGATTGCAGGATGCCAGTTCCGGCGAATTTGATCCCGAAGGAGCCCACAAGGTCATCGACTTTATGCCCGGTCAGAGCGACGGGATCGACAAAGGCGGCACCCTCCGTCTGGGTGCGTATCCCTGTGTGATCGAACCGGGCACGACGATGGAGCGGTGCTATGGTGTAAACCAAATCAGCGAACGCCACCGCCACCGCTATGAATTCAACAACGATTACCGGGAGATTTTGACCCGTGCCGGACTGACCCTCAGCGGAACCTCGCCGGATGGACATCTGGTGGAAGCGGTGGAACTGCCCCGGCGGTCGTTCCATGTGGGTGTGCAGTACCATCCTGAATTCAAGAGCCGTCCCAATAAACCCCACCCGCTGTTTGTTGGTTTTGTAAAGGCCGGTCTGGAGGGGCAAGCATGAGTATCCATGAAGAATGCGGCATCTTAGGTGTATACAGCAGAACCACCGGGGATGTGGCCAGCCTTGTCTATTACGGCCTTTATGCCCTCCAGCACCGTGGGCAGGAAGGCTGCGGAATCGTGGTCAATGAGGATGGGGTGTTCACTTCCCACAAAGGACTCGGCCTTGTCAGCGAAGTCTTTACCCAGGAAGAAATGCGGAAGTTTCCCCGGGGTGAGATCGCTGTCGGCCATGTCCGCTACGGCACCACCGGCGGCAACAATCTGAGCAACTGCCAGCCCATCCAGGTCAACCATCTGAAAGGCAAGCTGGCGGTGGCCCATAACGGCAATCTGAGCAATGCCCTGCCTCTGCGGCAGGAGCTGGAGCTGTCCGGCGCAATTTTCCATTCCACCTCTGACACAGAAACCATCGCTTATGTGATTACCAGAGAGCGCATTTCCACTCCCTCCATTGAAGAAGCTGTCAGCAACGCAATGAAAAAACTGGATGGAGCCTACTCTCTGGTTCTGATGTCTGCCACGAAGCTGATCGCCGTCCGGGATCCCCACGGTTTCCGTCCACTTTGCTATGGACAGATGCCTGATGGTACCTATGTGGTTGCATCGGAAAGCTGCGCCCTCCATGCGGCAGGTGCGGAAATGATAAGGGATGTTTTTCCCGGCGAGATCCTTACCATTGACCCCAGCGGCGTTCACAGCGACAAGCGGCACTGCGGCACCGCTCCGAAAAAGCTGTGTATCTTTGAACATATCTACTTTGCCCGCCCGGATTCCGTTATCGAGGGTGTCAGTGTCCATGATGCTCGGATGAATGCGGGCGGAATTCTGGCAAAGGCCCATCCGGTGGATGCGGACATTGTCATCGGTGTTCCGGATTCCGGTCTGGATGCGGCTCTGGGATACGCCCGGGAATCCGGGATTCCCTATGGCATTGGCCTGATCAAAAACAAGTACATCGGAAGAACCTTCATTTCTCCGGGGCAGGATCACCGGGTAGATCAGGTGAAGATCAAATTGAGTCCCGTAGAAAGCGAAGTCAGGGGCAAGCGAGTCGTTTTGATCGATGATTCCATCGTTCGCGGCACCACCTCCGCCAGGATCGTCACACTTCTGAAAAACGCAGGTGCGGAGCAGATCCATATGCGGATCTCCGCGCCACCCTTCCGATATCCATGCTACTATGGCACCGATATTGATTCTCAGGATCACCTGATCGCCTGCCATCACAGTGTGGAGGAAACTGCCGGGATCATTGGTGTGGATTCTCTGGGCTATCTGCCCCTTGGGGCTCTGCGGGATCTGTGCGGCAGCGATGGGTATTGCAGTGCCTGCTTCTCAGGCCGTTATCCCACGCGCATCCCGGAGGATACCCGAAAGGATCAGTTTGAAGAAAGACTGTCCCGGCGCAAGACAGGAGGGAAAGTATGAACCGGCATTACAACAGGAAAATCATTCTGGAGGACGGCGGGGAGTTTTATGGATACAGCTTCGGCACCGACCGGGAAACGATCGCAGAAATTGTGTTCAACACCTCCATGGTGGGCTATCAGGAGATCCTGTCCGATCCTTCCTATACCGGACAGGCGGTAGTGATGACCTATCCGCTGATCGGTAACTACGGCATCTGCGCCGATGACTTCGAAACAAAAACACCCACGATCACCGCCATGATCGTCCGGGAATACAATGACGAGCCGTCCAATTTCCGGGCAGTGGAAACATTGCGGGATGTGATGCTGCGGTTTGGCATCGTGGGGCTTGCCGGTGTGGATACCCGTGCGCTGGCCCGTCATATCCGGGATAAGGGAACCTGCAAAGCGCTGATCTGCGATGCTGCAACGCCTAACCTTGTGGGTGTTGCCATGCTGAAAACCGCCGCTGCCCGACGGGATCAGGTGGCACAGGTCAGCACCAAAGCACCCTGGACAGCTCCGGCGGAAAGCCCGCGCTTTCATGTGGCTGCCGTGGACTGCGGCATCAAGCATCATATCATCCGCAGTCTCAATCGCCGCGGCTGTGATGTGACCGTTGTTCCGTGGGATATTTCCGCAGATGCGCTGGAAGCGCTGCACCCGGATGGCGTGTTCCTGTCCAATGGCCCGGGAAATCCGGAGGATGCAAAGCCTGTGATCGAACTGGTGCGCCGGTTTCGGGGAAGGTATCCGATCTTCGGCATCTGCCTGGGCCACCAGATCATCGCCCTTTCCTATGGGGCAAAGACCTACCGCCTGAAATTCGGTCACCGGGGCGGCAATCACCCGGTGAAGAATCTGCTGACAGGAAAGGTGGAGATCACATCACAGAATCATTCCTATGCGGTGGATGGGAAAAGCCTTGAGGGCACAGGACTGGAGGTGACCCATGTGAATCTTCTGGACAATACCGTGGAGGGGCTTCGGAGCGAAAAAGACCGGGTATTCAGCGTTCAGTATCACCCGGAAAGTGCCCCCGGCCCCCAGGACAGTACCTACCTGTTTGATGAATTTATCCGTGCAATGGAGGAAACCAGCCATGCCTAAGAGAACAGATATTCACAAGATTTTGGTCATCGGTTCCGGCCCCATCGTCATCGGTCAGGCAGCGGAATTTGACTATGCCGGAACACAGGCCTGCCTTGCTCTGAAAGAGGAGGGATACGAGGTCATCCTCTGCAATTCCAATCCCGCCACCATCATGACAGACCCATCCATTGCGGACAAGGTCTACATGGAGCCTCTGACCCTGGAATATATCGCCCGGATTATTCGCTATGAGCGGCCGGATGCCATCATTCCCGGCATCGGCGGACAGACCGGACTGAATCTTGCCATGCAGCTGGAAAAGAAGGGGATTTTGCGGGAATGCCGGGCAGAATTACTGGGAACACCCAGCCGCAGTATTGCGCAGGCAGAGGACCGGGAACTGTTCAAGGAACTGTGCGAAAGCCTTGGTGAGCCGGTGCTTCCTTCTGTCATCGCAAACTCCATGGAGGAAGGTCTGAACGCTGCAAAGGAAATCGGTTATCCCGTTGTCCTGCGGCCGGCCTTTACCCTTGGCGGTACCGGCGGCGGATTTGCGGACAATGAAGAAGAATTCCGCCAGATCATGAAAAATGCCCTTGCGCTGTCTCCTGTCCATCAGGTGCTGGTGGAAAAGAGCATCAAGGGCTTTAAGGAAATCGAATATGAGGTCATGCGGGATGCCAACGACACCGCCATCGCCATCTGCAACATGGAGAATCTGGACCCGGTAGGCATCCATACCGGTGACTCCATCGTGGTCTGCCCATCCCAGACCCTGAGCAACAGGGAATACCATATGCTCCGGGATTCTGCCCTGAAGCTGATCCGCGCGCTGAACATTCAGGGCGGCTGCAATGTGCAGTTCGCTCTGGACCCAAACTCCTTTCAGTATTACCTGATCGAAGTCAACCCCAGAGTGTCCCGCAGCTCCGCGCTGGCCTCCAAAGCATCCGGTTATCCCATAGCAAGAGTGTCTGCCAAAATCTGTGTGGGTATGACATTGGATGAAATTCCGCTGGCAAACACCTGCGCCGCCTTCGAACCTGCGCTGGACTATGTGGTGACGAAAATGCCTCGGTTTCCTTTTGACAAATTTTCCGATGCCAACAACCGGCTGGGTACCCAGATGAAGGCCACCGGCGAGACCATGAGTGTCGGCAGAACCTTTGAGGAGAGCCTCTTAAAGGGCATCCGCAGTCTGGAGATCGGTGTGTACCATCTGCACATGGAGAAGTTCGATGACTGGGACAGAGAAGAACTGCTGCAATATGTCTGTGTCGGCACCGATGACCGGATCTATGCCATTGCCCAGCTTTTTCGATTGGGCGCGTCGGTGGAGGAGATCGCCGCAGAGAGCTCCATTGACCCCTTCTTCCTCCGTAAACTGCGAAATATCGTGGCAATGGAGGGGTATCTGAAAGACCACCCCATGGATGGCGGTGCCCTTTTTGAAGCGAAAAAGTGCGGGTTTTCCGATCAAGCCATTGCGAAAATCTGGGGTGTCAGTGAGCGGAAAATCTACGCCCTCCGCGCAGAGCAGAACATCCGCCCCGGTTACCGCATGATCGATTCCTGCGCGGTGGAATTTGACAGCTATATCCCGTATTTTTACTCCACCTATGAAACGGAGAACGAATCTGTGGTGTCGGACAGGAAAAAGATCATCGTTCTGGGCTCCGGCCCCATCCGGATCGGCCAGGGCGTGGAGTTTGACTATTCCACCGTCCATGCCATTCAGACCATCCGGAAATCCGGATACGAAGCCATTATCATCAACAACAACCCGGAAACGGTATCCACGGATTACACCTGCTCGGACAAGCTGTACTTTGAACCTCTGACAGCAGAGGATGTGATGAACATTATTCTGCTGGAACAGCCGGAGGGCGTGATCGCCAGTTTGGGCGGCCAGACCGCCATCAACCTGGCCCAGCCATTGACCGATCTGGGTGTGAAGATCATCGGCACCGACTGCGCCGCCATTGAAAAGGCGGAGGACCGGAACGCTTTTGAGAATCTGCTCAACGAGCTGAATATCCCGAGAGCCAGGGGTAAAGCCGTAACGAAAATTGAGGACGGCGTTGCGGCTGCCCGGGAAATCGGATACCCGGTGCTGGTGCGTCCCAGCTTTGTCCTGGGCGGACGGGCCATGCAGATCGTCGCGGAAGAACAGCAGCTGCGCCATTATCTGCACACCGCCGTAGAGATCGATACGGACAAGCCTGTTTTGGTGGACAAGTATATCCGGGGCAAGGAGGTGGAGATCGACGCGATTTGTGACGGAGAAAATGTCTTTGTACCCGGTATTATGGAGCTGGTGGAACGCACTGGTGTCCACTCCGGTGATTCCATTTCTGTATATCCGTCCTTCTCCATTTCGGGCAGGGTCAAGGGTATGATCCTGCAATATGCGAAGAAACTGGGCCCCGCCATTGGCATCAGGGGACTGTTAAATATCCAGTTCATCGTGGACGCCAACGAGGAGGTGTATATTATTGAGGTTAATCCCCGGTCATCCCGGACGGTTCCGTTTCTGAGCAAGGCTACCGGGTATCCGCTGGCGGATATCGCCACATTGGTCGCCCTCGGACACAGTCTGAAGGAGCAGGGCATGGATGTGCTGTATCCCGACGAAAAGAAGCGCTGGTATGCAAAGGCTCCTGCCTTTTCCTTCACAAAGCTCCGTGGCCTGGATGCTTACCTCTCCCCGGAAATGAAGTCCACCGGCGAGGCCATCGGCTATGACAGCTCCCTGACCCGGGCTCTTTACAAGGCATTACAGGCTTCCGGTGTGAAGCTGCAGAACTACGGCACGGTCTTTGCCACGATCTCCGACGCGGACAAGGAGGAGGCTCTGCCCCTGTTGCGCCGGTTCTATCGGCTGGGCTTCAACCTGGAAGCCACGGCAGGCACGGCGGCATTCCTGAAAAAACACGGCATCCGCACCCGTGTCAAAGCCAAGGTAGACGATGGTTCCACAGAAATTCTCGACACCATCCGGCAGGGCCATGTGACCTATGTGATCAACACCATGGATGTTCGCTGCGAGGACATTCACTCCGGCTCCAGCCAGATCCGCCGCTGCGCCGTGGAAAACGGTGTGACCATGCTCACCGCGCTGGATACCGTCCGTGTGCTGCTGGATGTGCTGGAGGAGATCACGTTGGGGATTTCCACCATCGATGCAGGATAGGAGGAAATATGGAATTTTGTGCCAGGAAAACAAAAGAAGCCCTGATCGTTTGGATCAGAGCATGGTTTGAGAAAAACGGACGGGACTGTAACGCGGTCATCGGCATTTCCGGCGGCAAGGACAGTTCTGTTTGTGCCGCACTGTGTGTGCAGGCGCTGGGAAAAGACCGCGTGATTGGTGTTCTGATGCCTAATGGAACACAATGCGACATTGCGGACAGCCGTCAGCTTGTGGAACATCTCGGAATCCGCAGTGTTACGGTCAATATTGCCGGTGCCGTGGATGCCATCCACGCACAGCTCAGGACGGCCCGAATCGATGTGACCGCCCAGACGGAAATCAATCTGCCTCCCAGAATCCGGATGTCCGTGTTGTATGCAGTGTCCCAGTCTATGAACGGACGGGTCATCAACACCTGCAACCTGTCCGAGGACTGGGTGGGCTATTCCACCCGTTACGGCGACAGCGCAGGAGATGTATCCCCGTTGGGAAAACTGACCGTTCAGGAGGTAAAGGCATTGGGCCGGGAAATGGGCCTGCCTGAAAATCTGGTGGAGAAAACACCCTCCGACGGGCTTTGCGGCAGCAGCGATGAGCAGAAGCTGGGCTTTTCCTATGCCGTTCTGGATCGATACATCCGTGAGGGCGATTGTAAAGATCCTATGATCCGTGAAAGAATCGACGAACTGCATCGCGCAAACCGGTTCAAACTGGAATTGATACCTGTGTTCGAGTCCGGCCTGGAGGAAAAAGCATGATAAAAGATCTTACCGTAGGAAATCCCGGGACTGTCCTGTGGAAGTTCTGCCTGCCGTTGTTCGGCAGTGTGATATTCCAGCAAATGTATAACATTTCCGACAGCCTGATCGCCGGAAAATTCATCGGAGAGACAGCGTAAAGACTAAAACCCAAAATGTAACGCACTTAATGCCCATTTTCGTGATTGACAAGGAATCATATTACCCCACATAAAACCACATAAAAAAGCCGTTGTGCCACAGTGCTTTTTCAGGGTAAAAACGTTACAATGCAGAAGCCTAGAGCCTCGTTTTTAGAAGGGGTAGTATATCACTATTTCTCTGTTCATTGCGACGCTCCAAGTTCTATTGACAGTATTTTGAATCAATGATATAATAACAGCGCAACAGAATAGCTTCGATGCAGACACTCTTGACGGGTGTCTGCATTTTGTTTGTAAATTTGATCATCGGGCGGAAGGGACATTAACCCCCGGTGATTTGGATAATCAAAATTTGGAAAGGAGGTCTGCCATCGACCAACGCTCATTCGCACATCTACACTTGTACCTTGAAAATTTAATATTGAACCGGAGGGGAATTTCTTAACTTGGCTTGTCGAAAGAAACTCATCAACAATTCCGGCATTCCGCAGCACGAGATTGAGTATATCGCCCAGTGCATCCTACCCGACATCATCGCATTCTACGAGAGCGAGGAAGGACAGAGGGAGTTCCAGGAGTGGAAAGCTCAGCGTGAAGCGGAAGCAGTGGAAAGAAAGGTGGAGAAATCAGAAAGAACATGAAAGCAGGGGTGTCACCGAATTGGTGGCACCCCTTTGTCATTACAGATCAAATATCCAGCGGATGGTAGTCTGTCACATTGTTCAGATACTCCCGGATGTCACCATGGAGTAGCAGGTTCACATAGTCAACCGGGGCGTTATACACCAGCCAATCCAGTTCGCTTGCCTCATACATATTCCGTGCGACCTCATTTTCAACCTTCGTACAGTTGATCGCGATCATACTGCCATCGGCATACTTGACCTCCACGCAGCCGGTGTCCATGTTGAACTCACAAGACAAAACTTTCTTTTCCATAACAGTGTCCTCCTAACTTTGTTTCTTTTTTCTTGGGCCTCTCGGGTTGGATTCAGGTCTTTTAATAACACCGTTTCGGAAATGTGTGTCTTCGAATTTGCTGAAGAAAACAATAAATCCGAACCCATCTCCCACTGGGAAGATCTGGTTCGGATTATATTGGTTTGGTGCGGGTAACAGGACTCGAACCTGCACGTCTTGCGACAGAGGAACCTAAATCCACCGAGTCTACCAATTCCACCATACCCGCATCATCTGCTGTACCTCTGATTTTTACCCGGAGAGGAATCCGGGGTGGGGCACTTAGCCTGATCCACAGCGAATAAAACAGGCGAGCCTGCGCTTAATTGTACCACACCCCCACCAACTTTGTCAACTACTTCGTTCTCACCCTTCTGCGAACATCGCTGTGGACAGGTATCTGTCGCCCAAATCCGGCAACAGCACCACGATGGTTTTTCCCTGATTTTCCGGTCGCTTTGCCAGTTCCATCGCCGCCCAAACTGCCGCACCGGAAGAAATGCCCACCAAAATGCCCTCCAGTTTCCCCAGTTTCCTGCCGACCGCATAGGCATTTTCCCCGGCCACCGGAATCACTTCGTCATAAACCGCCGTATCGAGTACCTGAGGAATGAAGCCTGCGCCAATGCCCTGCAGAGGGTGCGCCCCCGGTTGACCTCCGCTCAGCACCGGAGAATCCGCAGGCTCTACGGCAACCACCCGGATGTCCTTGTTTTTGCCCTTGAGATACTGACCAACGCCGGTGATGGTGCCGCCTGTGCCTACACCCGCCACAAAGATGTCCACATTGCCGTCGGTGTCTTCCCAGATTTCCGGACCGGTGGTGGCAACATGGGCGGCGGCATTGGCGGGATTCACAAACTGCCCGGGAATGAAACTGCCCGGAATCTCCTTGGCCAGCTGTTCCGCCCTGGCAATCGCCCCGGCCATGCCCAATTCCCCGGCAGTCAGCACCAATTCCGCGCCATAGGCCTTCATCAGTTGGCGGCGCTCCATGCTCATGGTCTCCGGCATGACGATGATGGTCCGGTAGCCCCGGGTTGCCGCCACGGAGGCCAGACCAATGCCCGTATTGCCGGAGGTGGGCTCAATAATCACCGCCCCGGGCTTCAGGATGCCCCGAGCTTCGGCATCGTCAATCATGGCCTTGGCTACCCGGTCTTTCACACTGCCGCCGGGGTTAAAATACTCCAGCTTCGCCAGTACCCGGGCGCAGAGTCCCTCGGCTTTTTCCAGATGGGTCAGCTCCAGCAGGGGTGTTTTGCCAATGAGCTGGTCAGCGGATGTATAGATGTTCCCCATAATTGTTGCCTCCTGTTTCGGTGTTGCGCCCATGGTGGGTCAAGGTGTTTCGTTGGTTTAATCGAACTGCTTATGGGCATTATATGCCTTAATTCCCAACTTGTCAACGGTCTTTCGGCCCTGCGTGGTCAAATCCGGGAAATACCGGCGCAAGACCCCTTATCCCGCCACAAAAAAGGCCCCGCAGTTGCCCGCAGAGCCTTTTGTTGCTGTTGGATTAACCCTTCACGCCGCCGGAGGTCAGTCCTGCCACCAGATGCTTCTCAATGAGCAGGAACAGAATAACCACAGGAATGGTGGCGAAAATGGAGGTGGCAAACAGATACTGCCACTGGATGAAGGTCAGACCATAGAAGGTGTTGATGCCAACGGTGATGGGCTTCAATGCATCCGTGGAAATCAGGGTCAGGGCGATGGTATACTCATTCCAGGAGTTGATGAAGACGAAAATCAACGTGGTGATGATGCCGGGTGCCGCCATGGGCAGGAGAATCTTAACGAGCGCCTGCACTGTGCCGCAACCGTCAATTTTGGCCGCCTGCTCCATCTCCGGGGAAATGGAGGTGAATGTGCCCCGCAACAGCCAGATGGCAAAGGCTTGGTTGAAGGCCGCATTCAGAAGAATCAGACCCACAATGCTGTCATGGAGACCAATATTGACCATGAGCTGATAAATACCGACCAGAAGCACCACGGGGGAGAACATCTGGCTCATGATCACTGCGCCCATGAAGATACCCTTGCCCCTGAACTTCATTCGGGACAAAGCATATGCCGCAGGAATGCCGCAGACAATGGCCACCAGTGTTGCGCCGCCGGCCACCAGGAAGGAATTCAGCAGATACTTGAAGACCGGCGCCGCCGTCCAAATATCCACGAAGTTCTCCCAGTGCCACACCGTGGGGAAGATACCGCCGGTGGTGGAGTACATTTCGCTGTCTCCCTTGGCGGCGGTGATGAACATGACGAAGTAGGGATAGAGGATAACAATGCAGACGATGAAGACAAACAGATACAGCAGTACCCGCTTCCAGGAGAATTTGGGTTGAAGTGTATTCATGGCTTAATCCTCCTTCTTCTCTGCCCGCAGGGACATGATCATATAGATGCTGGCGCAGGTGGCCAGAATCACGAAGCCAATGACCGATACCGCCGCCGCCTCACCGAATTTGCCGTTGCTGAAGGACAGGTCATAGAGGTAGGTAACCAGAGTATGGGTCTTGTCGGCGGGGTCGCCCTTGGAGATGGTCCAGACGATGGGGAAGGAATTGAACACATAGATGATGTTCAGCACCGTGGATACCGTCAGGCTGGGCATGACCAGAGGCAGGGTAATCTTAAAGAGTCTGGTCCAGAAGCCCGCGCCGTCCACATCGGCAGCCTCATACAGCGAGGTATCGATGCTCTGCAAGCCGGACAGGACACAGAAGGTGACAAAGGGCACAGTGACGAAGATACCCACCCAGCACTCCCAGGCGAAGAAGGCCGCCGGGGTTGCCGTCCAGTTGATGTAGTTGTCGATAATGCCCAGGTTATACAGCAGGGAATTCAGTGCGCCGAAATCGGCATTGATGATATACTTCCAGACCACGGACTGGACGATCAGCGCCGTTGCCCAGGGGAAGACGATAATCGCCCGGACAATTTTCCGCCCATGGAACTTCTGATTCAGCACCATGGCCAGAATGAAGCCGATGACGGTGGACAGACCCACCACCACGATGGTCCAAATCAGGGTATTTTGCAGGGTATTCCAGAAGGTGGGTTCTTTGAAGATGGCGATATAGTTATCGATGCCGTTGAAGCCCTTGTTGATGCCGGTTTTGCTGACCTCAGAGAAGGAGGTCTTGAAGACGGTAAGAATGGGGATAATGATCATAATGCACATCAGAAGGACGCTGGGGGCGAGCCAGACATAGGGCTCAGCCTTCCGCATGGTTCTGAGGGTGCGGGGGTTTGCGGTTTTTTTGATCTTTGCAGGTTTGGGTGTTGCGCGCTCGTTCATGGATGCGCCTCCTTATTCGTTCTGCCGGGGGAAGGGAGTAAAATGGCTTTCTCAATGGGGGAAAGGGAAAAAGGGGCCGGAAGAATCCGACCCCTTAAGCTGAAACGGTAGGTTCTTCAGTTGGGGCTGTCCCTTGGAAATTAGCCGCCGGTGACAGAGCTCTGCAGTTGGTTCAGCGCCTCCTGAGCGCTCATTTCGCCCTGGCAGACCTTCTGTTCCACATCGATGACGCCATTGCGGACATCCATCCACTCAGGCTTCTGCATGGGATAGAACTGGCAGTTGGGCAGAACGGCGCAGAAGGTAGCGAAGTACTCGCTGCTGCCGGGGGTCTCGGTACCGCCGACCATGTGGTTCTCAGCATTCTCGGCCAGATAGGCGGAGGAGTCCTGCGTGGCGGGCAGGAAGCCCTCATAAACCATGTACTCGGAGTAACGCTCACACTCATAGAAGAAGTCGAAGAACTTGGTGATGGCTTCGGTACGACCGTCTTCGGCCTTCTCATCCTTGAAGACCATCAGCTGGTCGCAGACGCCCAGGGCGATGGACTTGTCATTGTTGGTGGGCAGGTCAGTGGCGGTGTAGTTGACGGTGGAGTCGGCGGAGACCATGTTCATGGGGCCGATCATCATGGCCAGGGTACCGGCACTGAATGCGGACTGCAGGGGATAGCGGGTATCGGTGTAGGGGGCGGAGTTGCAGTAGCCGGAGTCGATCAGGGTCTTGATGAACTCAACAGCCTCAGCATTCTCGGCGGAGTTCAGCGCCCAGTTGCCCTCAGCGTCCACATAGCCGCCACCGAAGTTCCAGCTATAGTAGGAGAAAGCAGCCTGACCTTCGTCGGTGGAGATATCCAGACCCCAGGGGACGATGTCTTCGCCGTAGGTGTCCTTAATGGCCTGGCAAGCGGTCAGAACCTCATCCCAGGTGGTGGGGGCGGCGGTGATGCCGGCACCTTCCAGCAGGTCCATGTTGCAGAACAGGGCGCGGCAGGAGGCCAGAATGGGCAGAGCCCAGATGGTGCCGTCCATTTCATTGGAGGCCCAGAAGCTGGGGATGAAGTTGGCCTGCAGCTCGTCGGAGACATACTCCTCGGCGGGCATCAGCAGATCATCGAGAACATAATCGGCAAAGCCGCTGATGTTCAGGATGTCGGGCTGCTTCTGGGTGGAGATACGGGTGGTGACGACGGAGTAAATGTCGGACCAGGAGACGATCTCGATGTTCAGGTCGATGTCTTCGTTGGCGGCCTCGAAATCAGCCTCAAACTGATTCCACCAGGCCTGAGTGTAGTTGCCGTACTGGGAAATAATGACGTCCAGGGTCAGTTTGCCGCTGTTGCCGTTGGTGCAGGCGCCCAGAGACAGGACCATGGCCGCCACAAGGAGAAGTGCGATGATTTTCTTCATGATGATATACTCCCTTCAAATATAGGTCGAACGGATACCCGTTCAATATAAAGATTATACAACCATGCACATATTTTGTCAATCTGCCGGAGAGAAAAAACCTTTTTTTGTGCATTATGCCCATTTTTGGTGGGGCGTAATTCCACAAAACGCCAGTGTTTTTCTGTTGTTTTGCTAAAAACGGTCAAATTTATACGCCCCCATCCTGCAAAAGTACAGGGTGGGGGCACAAATGATGAAAAAAGTGAAAATGCTCAGGAGACTTCTGCCATTCTCCTGCGGATAAACTTCAGCAAATCCCCAAAATCACCGTGAGGATAGCGGCTGATATCCTCGCCGCCTTTATTGATGAGGCATTTGGGCAGCAGGAAGACATCCATACCCAATTCTCCTGCGACCATATCCTCGGCCACGTCATTGCCCACCATAAGGCACTCTCCGGCATCCAGACCCAGCTCCCGGAGAATCTGCCGGTAGTAGTCTAAGTTTGGCTTACAGTACCGGGAATTCTCATAGGTGGTGATGAGCCGGAAGTCTTCCGGCTTCAGTCCGGCCCAGCGGGTACGGCTGTGGGTGGCGATGGCGGGGAAAATGGGGTTGGTGGCCAGGACGGTGGTGAGTCCCATGGATTTGATGCTTGCCACCGTGGATGCCGCCTCCGGGTCAAAGCCGCATACCTGCTGTACCTTCTGGAAGTCGGTGGCATAGAACTCTGCGAAGATGGGCTCATCCTGCCGGGCGTTTTCGCCAAAGAGACTGCAGAATGCGCGCCAGAAGGCCGCCTCATTGGTGACGGAGCCATCATTTTGTACCATAGCCCCAGTACCTGCCCAGATGCCTTTTACCAGCTTCTCCGGGTCATAGCCATGGGGAGCCAGCTTCTTGGACAGTCCCCGGAAGTAGGCCCCGACAAAGGTATCCTGATCCATGGGAAGAAGCGTGCCGTCCAAATCAAAGAATACGGTGGTCAGTTTCATGGGTCAATCAAAAGGCCCAGTTGCCGTTCCGGAAGATGGGGACAACCTTGCCGTCCGTGCAGATGGCATCGATGTTCATGGAGTCACAGCCGATCATAAAGTCCTCGTGAATCATGGACTCATTGATGCCCAGCGCCTGACATTCCTCCAGCGTCATGGTCTGGAAGCCACGGATGGTATCGGCAAAACCGGCACCCAGAGCCAGATGGCAGGCGGCATTCTCATCAAAGAGGGTATTATAGAACAGCAGACCACTCTGGGCAATGGGAGAACTCTGGGGAACCAGTGCGCACTCGCCCAGATAGGCAGCGCCTTCGTCCATGGCGATCATGGTCTTGAGCAGTTCTTCATTCTGCTCGGCGTGGGCTTCGACCACCTTGCCGCCGGCAAAGCGGAGGGAGAAGTTGTCAATGAGCTGACCATTATAGGACAGGGGCTTGGTGGAGTACACAATGCCCTCAGCCTCGCCACGCATGGGGGAGATGAAGCATTCTTCGGTGGGGATATTGGGATTGTAGAAGATACCCTGGGTGCTTTCCTCGCCGCCGCCGCAGAACTGAGCCTGAGGAATCATGCCCACGGTGAAGTCGGTGCCATTGTCGGCGGTATAGTGCAGCTTGGCAATGCCCAGAGCATTCAGGTAGTCGCACCGGGCCTTCAGGTCACGGTTGTGCTCCTGCCAGGCGGCCACGGGGTCATCGGTGACCCGGGAGGTGGAAATGATGGCCTCCCACAGCTTCTCCACGGCCCGGTTCTTGGGCAGGTTGGGGAAAATCTTCTTGGCCCATGCCACACCGGGGACAGCGGCGATGCACCACTGTTCCTTGTTCCGGCGCTGATCGATATAGGGCTTCAGGATGGGGTAGCGCTTCTGGCGGCCCTGCGCCATTTTCTTCAGGTTGACACCCCTGAGTCCGTCGGGGTCTTCGGAGACCAGATGGATGCGGCAGGGCAGATTGTCCACATAGAACTGCTGACGAGCCTTCTCCCATTCCTCCACGCCGCCCAGAGTCTTCAGACTCTGACCACGGATGTGAATCTTCTCCAGGGGCTGATAATTCCAATGGACGGTGACCCGCTTGGCGCCCACACGGTAGGCTTCTTCCACCACCATCTTGACGAATTCGGGCTGGTCCAGTTCAGCATAGACCAGAACCTCTTGCCCTTTCTGAACATTAACGCCGGAGCAGACAATCAGCTTGGCATACTCCCGCAGAACGGTTTTCTTCATTTGTTGTTTTCTCCTTTCGGCAGATGAATCTATATTCCTATTTTTATTATACACACTTTTAGGTCTACAGTCAATGATTCTACTTGTTTTCTTTGGAAAAAACCGGTACAATGGAGCAAAAAGGAAGAGACAGGAGGGTCTGCATGACCAGTTTTCGAGACTTAATCCGCAATACTTCTGCCCCGATTGTACTCGATGGGGCGACCGGCTCTGTTTTGCGCCAGTGGGGAATGCCCAAAGCCGCCTCCACAGAGCTGTGGGTGCTGGACAATCCCCAGTTGCTTATCCGGTTGCAGGAGCAGTATGTTGAAGCCGGCAGTCAGGTGCTTTATGCCCCCACCTTCCGGGCAACTCCGGTTGCGCTGGAGAAAGCGGGACGGGAAAAGGACACGGAGAAGCTCTGCGCCAGCCTCATTGCCCTGAGCAGGAAAGCCGCAGACGGGCGGGCGCTGGTGGCGGGCGATATGACCACCATGGCCGGGGATTTGGATGTCTGGGACATGGAGAGCCATCCCCGGATGCTGGAGGGCTACCGGCGGCAGATTCGGGGCATTGTGGACGGTGGCGCAGACCTGATTGTGGCGGAGACACTGCTCTATCCCCATGAAGCGGAGATGATTTGGGAGGCGGCGGCACTGGAGCACACGGAGTTGCCCATGCTGTACAGCTTCACCATGGACCCCTCCGGTGCGCTGTTTTCCGGCAGAGACGCAGGACCGGTCCTCCGGGAGCTGGAGGAGGCTGGGGCGGCCGCCGTGGGCTTCAACTGCGTAGCCGCCGGGGAGCAACTGGGGGCACTGGTGTCCCGGCTAAGGCGGTATGTCCGTGGACCACTGGCCAGCAAACCCAACGCCGGAAACCCGGTGATTCGGGAAAATGGTCAGGTGGACTATCCCATGATGCCCCGGGAATTCGCCCGGTATCAGCAGGAGGCATATACCCTGGGGGCAACACTGCTGGGCGGCTGTTGCGGGACAGACCCGGAGTATATCCGGCAACTGCGGACAGCGGGGCTTTGGCAGTTATGATGCCTGCGGCAGTTATGATGCCTGCGGCAGTTATGATGCCTGCGGCAGTTATGATGCCTTTGGCAGTTATGGTGCCTGCGGCAGTTATGGTGCCTGCGGCAGTTATGATGCTTCGCAGTGATGTTTCCCCTTCGGGGAAGTGATTTTTTGGGGGAGGTCGCCCTCGACGTCCTACCCCACCGCAACCACCAACCCTCACCAAATCCGCAAAAACATTCACCGACAGTCGTAGGGGCGGGTCATGACCCGCCCGCTGGCAGAACCTTTCCGGAACTACCACACTTCCCATGAATCCGCAACCAACCCCGCCCATGGCATCATCAAAACCTCAAAAATCAGGACTTACGACTTGACGCGAAATAACACCCACCATATAATCATTCTCATCCAAGTGCAGTTTGGAATCATTGCGCAGAACTGCAAAAAACAAACAGAAAGGACTTGAACGTGATGCATAAAAGACTTCTGTCTGCCCTGTGTCTGCTGGTTTTCCTCCTGGCGGGCTGTCAACGGGACGACCCGTCTACCAGTGGCGGCTCCACGACTTTCGCCGTAGACACCACCCCGCCGGTGGCGGGAACACTGGAAACGGAACGGCTTTCCATCCTCCCCTGGGACTCCGGTCGGGCGGCATATACCGGCGGCTACTTTGCGGCAGAAACGGCCAATGGGTTCTTTTTGGAGTATATGGCTAAACTGTACTATGCGGATAAATCCAACCCCGACAACTGGGTGGTGGTTTGCGCCGAGCCGGAGTGTGAGCATGAAGTGGGCGACGGCGGATGCGGTGCGCATTTGGCTGGCGCATTTCTCCTGAAAGACCAGCGGATTTATTACATAAGCAATAAGGGCATAGATGTGGAAAAAGGCGAAATCCTGCCCGAAGATTTGTCACCCTATGTTGCCAGTATGGCACTCGATGGCACAGACAAGCGGGAAGAGTACTTCATGGGAACGCCAGAGGGCTATACCCGCAACGCTTCCGGCGGCGGAACGGCTTTCCTCATGGGTGGTTATGCGCTGGAGTCTGCCCACTATCTGAACCAGTCGGGAACTTATGATTTGTGGCTGACCGCTGTGGATGAAGCCGGGGGATTTATTCTGTTTACGGATACCCGGGAGGAAGTCACTTCCCACTGCCGGAGTTGGCGGCACATGGGTCATATCTTTGGCGATGAAGCCTTTGGCTCTCTGATGATGGATTCCAGTTTCTCCGTGGCGTTCCGGCTGAAAGACCGGGAACTGACCGGCACAGATTTAAGCGGTCTGCCCTGGACTGGCGGTTACCTGTCCGGCGATACCCTGCGGGTGTTTAAGCCGGGAGAGGGCTACTATGCCGTAGACCTGACCACCAGAGAAGAAATGAAACTGGCAGACCCACAACTGGAGAACAGTTGGGCATACATCGTTCAGCCCAATTGCATCTTCGAGTCTGCCATACTGGGCAAAGAATCCATGGCAGAGCGGGTAGCTGAGGAGGCATATGGCTTCAACTTCTTTGATGGTAAGATCTGGTGGGATGTTGCCTTGCCGGAGGAGTTGATGGGTTTGGAAGAAGACGGCTATCTGGAACTGATGACCCTTGGCTCTGACCGGGCGATTTTCCTGCTGGTTCAGGGCAAGGGGACGGAAAAGAAGCTGTACCCCTATCAGTTGCTTCTGGGTACTGACCAGCCAACTCTGGAGGCCATTGGAGAGCTGAAACAAGTATTCCCCAAAAACGAATAGAACAAAAATATGGATACCACACCCCCCTGCCGGAAAACGGTGGGGGGGATGCGATACACAAAAAGCGGGAGACCCAAACCAAGTCTCCCGCTTTTATTCGGTTCAAACCGTCTTACATCTGCGCAATATACCGGAGCAACCGTGGCAGAATCTCATCATAGGCCACCTTTTCCTTGGGTTCGCCCTTGAGGAAAATCAGTCCGCAGTCGTCGCCACCGGCAACCCCGATGTCCGCTTCCCGGGCTTCTCCGGGGCCATTGACCACGCAACCCATGACCGCCACGGTGATGGGTTTCCGGCAGTCCTTCAGTGCCTCGTCTACCCGGTTAACCAGAGAAATCAGGTCGATTTTGGTGCGCCCGCAGGTGGGGCAAGAGATGATATTGACCCCGTCTCTCCGCAGTCCGGCGGCCTTGAGAATCTCCTTGGCGGCATAGACCTCCTCCACCGGGTCGGCGGTGAGGGATACCCGCAAGGTGTCGCCAATGCCGCTGAGCAGTAATGCGCCGATGCCCATGGCGGACTTAATGAGCCCCATGCGCACAGGTCCGGTCTCCGTCACGCCAATATGCAGAGGATAGTCGCACTGCTGACGGAAAAGCTGCGCCGCCTTCACCATGGTGGGTACTGTGGAGGACTTCATGGATACGCAGGCATCATAGAATCCCTCTTTTTCCAACAGCTCCAAATGGGAGAAGGCACTCTCCACCAGAGCCTCCGCCGTGGGATGACCGTACTTTTCCAGCAGACGCTTGTCCAGACTGCCGCCGTTGACCCCAATGCGGATGGGAATCTTCTTCTCCCGGCAGACCTCCACCACGGCCCTGACCCGGTCAGTGCCGCCGATGTTGCCGGGGTTGATGCGAATCTTGGCCGCACCGCCCAGAGCGGCGGCAATGGCCAGTTTATAGTCAAAATGAATGTCTGCCACCAGGGGCAGGGGGGATGCCTGGGCGATTTCCCGGAATCCCTCGGCGGCCCTGGCATCGGGGACAGCCAGCCGGGCAATCTGACAGCCGGCGGTTTTTAAGGCCCTGAGCTGAGCCAGAGAGCCCTCAACATCCGTTGTCTTGGTGTTGAGCATGGACTGAATGGATACCGGCGCGCCGCCACCAATGGGGACATCGCCAACGAGAATTTGTCTGACCATGGGTTTAACCTCCAAAGTCGGAATCAGGACTTCGTCCTGTTATTTTGCATAAAGCCAATAGACCAGCCGGTTCAGCAGCCGCACCGGGAGAATCCGGGACAACAGCACAAAGAACTGGTAATCCGCCCGCAGGGCATACAGCGGCTTTACCGACCGCTTCAGGGCAAGCCGGGCGATCTTTCGTCCTGCCACCGCAGGTTCTATGCCACCCATTTCGTCCTTCTCCATCTTCTCCACTGAGCGGGAGATGCGGCCGCCATATTCCTGGTCGCCCAGAGCGGTCTTCTTTCTGGCCGCCGTGAAGCCGGTGCGGATGTCGCCGGGCATCAGGGCGCAGACGGAAATGCCATAGGGACGGACTTCGTTGCCCAGAGCCATGGTATAGGCGTTAATGGCCGCTTTACTGGCGGAATAGAAGGTCTGGAAGGGAATGGGGATGGGTGCGGCAACCGAGCTAAGGTTGACGATTCTGCCCCCGCCCGCTTTGCGCATATGGGGAAGACAGGCCTTGGTCATCCGGGCCATGCCGAAGAAATTCACATCCAACTGCCGCCGGGCTTCTTCCATGTCCGTAAACTCCACAGCACCGGAAATGCCAAAGCCTGCATTGTTGATGAGGATGTCAATCCGACCCTCCTGCGCAATGACCTGCTCCACCGCCGCCTGAACGGATTCCTCCGAAGTCACGTCGCCGCAGATATGGGTGAGGCTGGGATGGCTGAATGGTTTGCGGCTCACTTCATAGACCTTGCAACCTGCGCTGTGCAGCCCCATGGCCGTCTCCAGACCGATACCGGAACTGCCACCGGTGATGAGGACAATCTTACTCATGGCGGTGAATCACCCCTGCCATAATCTCTGCGGCCTCGTTAATCAAGTCCTTGGTCAATGTAGCCATGAAACTGGTTCTCAGCAGGCACTCGCCAGGGGTGCAGGCGGGAGGCAGAACGGCATTGACATAGACACCGGCCTCATAGATTTCGTCCTGAATCTGCAAAGTGCGGATGGGGTCATAGGTGTAGATGGGGATAATGGGTGTCTGGGACATCATAATGGGGATGCCCAGCTCCTGATACCGCTCTCTGCCGTAAGACGCCAAATCTGCCAGATGGGTCACCAGTTCCGGATGAGCCTCCAAATGCCGCAGAGCCGCCAGTGCCACGGCACAGTTAGCGGGGGGAATGGAGGCGGAGAACATATGCGCCCGGGCAGAGTGCCGGACATAGTCGCAGATTCTGGCATTGGCGGCCATATAGCCACCCAGAGAAGCCAGAGACTTGGAGAATGTACCCATATAAATATCGACCTGATCTTCCAGACCGAAGTGACTGGCTGTACCTCTGCCGCCTTCGCCAATGACACCCAGACCGTGGGCATCGTCCACCATGACTCTTGCGCCGTATCGCTGAGCCAGTTCGCAGATTTCCGGCAGTTTGGCCAAATCGCCGCCCATGGAGAAGATACCGTCGGTGACAATCAGCGCGCCGGACTTCTCGGGAACTTCTTTGAGACAACGTTCCAGGCTGGCCATATCGGAGTGACGATAGCGGAGCATCTTACCATAGCTGAGCTTACAGCCGTCATAAATGGATGCATGGTTCTCCCGGTCGCAAATCACATAGTCCTTAGGGCCAACCAGTGCGGAAATAATGCCCAGATTGGACTGATAGCCGGTGGAGAAGGTGACCACATCATCTTTACGCAGGAACTTTGCCAGTTCCCGCTCCAGCTCCAGATGCATGGTCAGCGTACCATTGAGGAAGCGGGAACCGGAGCAACCGGTACCGTAATGCTCCAGCGCCTGCAGACCGGCCTGAATGATCCGGTCATCGGTGGTCAGACCCAGATAGTTGTTGGAACCCAGCATGATGCGGCGCTTGCCCTCCATCATGACTTCTTTATCCTGCCGGGACTCCAATGCCTTAAAATAGGGATAGAGGTTCAGCGCGCGAACCTTGTCCGCAATTGTCTCCTCATAACACTTTGCAAATATATCCAAAAGAATACCTCCTTCATGTCTCTCTTTCTGCTTAAATCCAAACCGGTCAGGGATGCCGCGCCGATTTGGATCGGGGGTATTTTCTATCATACCATATTTTCGTGCGCTTGTACACATTTTTTTGCTGGATTCCGTGATTTTTGAGGGATACGCAAGGTAATTCCGGAAAAAGCATCCATTTTGCCCAAAAAAGACCTGTGCGCCCGGGAAAAGACGCACAGGTCGGGATTCACTTCATGCGGCTTAACCTTAACCGAAGACGGAGAGCAGGAAACCGGCGGCAAGGGCAGAGCCGATAACGCCGGCCACATTGGGGCCCATGGCGTGCATCAGCAGATAGTTGGTGGGGTTAAACTTCCGGCCAACATCCTGAGAAACACGGGCGGCCATGGGGACGGCGGATACACCGGCAGAGCCGATGAGGGGGTTAATCTTACCCTTGGTGGCCCAGCACATGATCTTGCCCACCAGCAGACCGCCGCAGGTGGAGACGATGAAGGCACACACGCCCAGCACAACGATCTTAAAGGTGTCCAGACTGATGAAGGAACTGCCCACCATGGTTGCGCCCACGGAGGTGGAGAGCATAATGGTGACGATGTTCATCAGGGCATTTTGCACCGTATCGGACAGGCGGGCGGTGACACCGCACTCCCGGAAGAGGTTACCCAGCATCAGACAGCCGATGAGGGGCGCGGTGGAGGGCAGGAGCAGGGCCACGAAGACGGTAACGATAATGGGGAAGATAATCTTCTCGGTCCTGGTCACTTCCCGGGACTGGGTCATGACAATCTGCCGCTCGCGCTTGGTGGTCATCATCTTCATAAAGGGCGGCTGAATCATGGGAATCAGTGCCATATAGGAGTAGGCGGCAATGGCAATGGGACCCAGAAGCCAGGGTGCCAGCTTGGAGGTCAGGAAGATGGCGGTAGGGCCGTCAGCGCCGCCGATGATGCCGATGGAAGCGGCCTCCGGACCGGTGAAGCCCAGAACCACGGCGAAGAAGAAAGCGGCAAAGACACCCAACTGGGAACCGGCACCCATGAGCATACTCTTGGGGTTGGCAATCATGGGGCCAAAGTCCGTCATGGCACCCACGCCCATGAAGATGAGACAGGGATACAGACTGGTCTTTACGCCGATATAGAAGAAGTCCAGCAGGCCGCCATTGGCCAGAATATAGCCATAGCTGTGGTAATACTGACTGCTTTCGTCCATGAAAGCCGTCCACAGTTCCTGATTGTACATTCCGCCCATGGGAAGGTTACTCAGCAGACATCCGAAAGCAATGCCAACCAGCAACAGAGGTTCAAATTTCTTGACGATGCCCAGATACAGCAGGAAACAGGCGATTAAGATCATCGCCAGAGATTTCCAGCCGTCACCCACAAAGAAGGAGTTAAAGCCGGAATCGTTCCACAGCCGGATCAGGGTATCACTGATGTTAAACGCCAGCATAGTCTGGTCTCCTTATGCCAGAATGACCAGAGGTGCGCCGGACTCCACAGAAGAACCCTTGGCGGCCACAATCTGGGCAACCGTACCGGCCTTGGGAGCGACGATTTCATTCTCCATCTTCATGGCTTCCAGAATAATCAGCACATCACCGGCCTTGACTGCCTGACCCTGCTGAACCTGAACCTTCAGGACAACACCGGGCATGGGCGCTTTGACTGCTTCGCCGGCGGCGGTGATTGCAGCAGCGGCGGGAGCGGGAGCGGCGGCGGGGGCAGGAGCGGCCACGGGAGCGGCAACTACAGGGGCGGCGGCAGGCGCGGCGGGGGCAATGGCCTCATACTCCGCCAGGAGCATAGCCTTACCGGATTCGACCTCCACCTCATAGGTGCGGCCGTTGAGGGTAACCTTGTATTTCATCTTTACTTGACCTCCTTGATGGAAATGAAGCGCAGCTCGTTGATGGGCTTACCCATCTTGTCGGCAACAATGGCCATGAGCATGGCGGCGGTTTTGGGATCGGTATCATAGAGCTTAATCTGACCGGCAGAACCGGGGGCGGCGGGGCCCTGAGGCACATCGGTCTGATTGACGGCGGGAGCGGGAGAAGGCACATCCACCTTCTTGCGGCTCTTCATGGCGTTGCCCACGACGATAATCACGGACATCAGCAGGACAATGCCGAAGAACACCACGCCATAACCGGTGAAGGCCACCAGACCGGCATCGGCAAGACCGGAGATGGTATCCTCAGCACCGGCGGTGAGGAAAGAACTGAACATCATGGCAGATTCCTCCTTAAATGGCTTCGATGGTGTAAGTGGCCTCGTTTTCTTCTCTGGCCTTGCGGGCCTCGAAGAACTTCTCGGCAAGCTGGGGGAAGGCGATATAGGACAGGACATCCTCGTCACAGCGGGCAATGCCCGTCAGCTCCTTCTTGGTCTTCTCGAAGATGGGCTCCAGGGTGTCGGCGTAGCGGCCGGTCAGAGGAGCGGTATCGCCCAGAATCTGCTTCTGAATGGCGGGGTCAATGGGAGCGGGGGTGCGGCCATATTCGCCACGGCAGTAAGCCTTGATTTCCTTGGAGACGGTCTTGTAACGCGCACCGTCAATAACATTGCGGACAGCCTGAACGCCGACCATCTGGCTGGTGGGGGTGACCAGGGGAGGATAACCCAGGTCCTTACGCACCTTGGGCGTCTCCAGCAGGGCCTCATCAAAGCGGTCCAGGGCATTCATCATCTTGAGCTGGCTCAGCAGGTTAGAGAGCATACCGCCGGGAACCTGATAGGTCAGGCACTGGGTATCGGTGGCCATGGACTTGGGCATCAGGGTGCCGTCAGAGACGAAGCCGTCCCGGATGGGCTTGAAGAAGTCAGCAATCTGCTTCAGGACCTTCTCATCCAGATCGGTGGCATAGCCCAACTGACCAAGGGCATAGACCAGAGTCTCGGTGGCGGGCTGGGAAGTGCCGCCGGAGAAGGGGGAGATGGCGGTATCGATGATGTCTGCGCCAGCCTCAACAGCCTTCAGGTAGGTCATGAACGCCAGACCGGTGGTGGAGTGGGTATGGATATCGATGGGCAGATCCACGGCATCCTTAATGGCGGAAACCAGGTCATAGGCCTCCTTGGGACCCATGATACCGGCCATATCCTTGATACAGATGGACGATGCGCCCATTTCCTTCAGTTCCCGGACGATTTCCACATATTTATTCAGGGTGTGGACGGGGGAGGTGGTATAGGAGATGGTGCCGGAGGCCATAGCGCCGGCCTTGACTGCGGCTTCCATAGCCACCTTCAGGTTCTGGGTATCATTGAGGGCATCAAAGATACGGATGATGTCAATACCGTTTTCCACAGACTTCTGGACAAACTTCCGGACGAAGTCATCGGGGTAGTGGGCATAACCCAGAACGTTCTGACCACGCAGCAGCATCTGCAGCTTGGTGTTGGGCATACTCTTCCGGATTTTCCGCAGACGCTCCCAGGGGTCTTCATTCAGGTAGCGCAGGCAGACATCAAAGGTAGCGCCGCCCCAGCACTCCACGGCATAGAAGCCGGCCTTATCCATGGTGGCCAGGATGGGCTCAAACTTATCGTAGGGCAGACGGGTGGCGATGAGAGACTGATTCGCGTCACGCAAAACGGTCTCGACGAACTGGACTTTCTGAATCTTCTGTTTTTTTGGTGCCATAGTTGAACTAACCTCCATAGGCGTACCTGCCGGTACGCGGTGAAATACGTCGGGTGACGTGTGAAATAGAAAAGCCGCGGGGGGACATCCCTGAGCCGGGATGGGAATTATGGAATTACTTTGCCTGAGGGCCGGCCTCAACGATGGCCCTGGGCATATTGGGGTACTTCTTGGCGAAGTTGGCCTGGAACATGGCAGCCAGCTTATTGGCCTGCTCGTCATAGGCCGCCTTGTCTGCCCACAGGCCACGGGCATCGAGCATCTCACTGGGCACATTGGGGCAGGCGGTGGGGAAGTCCACATTGAAGATGTCGTGGTGCTTGAATTCCACGTTGTCAAACGCGCCGGTGAGGGCGGCAGTGACCATGGCCCGGGTATAGGCCAGCTTCATCCGCTTTGCGCCCATGGAGGCAGAGCCACCGGCCCAACCGGTATTGACCAGATAGACCTTGGTGCCGAAGGCATCCAGCTTCTTGCCCAGCATTTCGGCATAGACAGCGGGGTCCATGGGCATGAAGGGCTCACCAAAGAGGGTGGAGAAGGTGGGCACAGGCTCGGTGATGCCCCGCTCCGTACCGGCCAGCTTGGAGGTGAAACCGGTGACGAAGTGATACATGGCGGCATCACGGCTCAGTCTGCTGATGGGAGGCAGAACGCCGAAAGCATCGGCAGTCAGGAAGATAACCACCTTGGGAATGCCGCCCACGCCGGGGATAGCGGCATTGGAGATGTAATGGATGGGATAGCCCACACGGGTATTCTCAGTGAGGCTGCCGTCATCGAAGTCCAGCTCTCTGGTTTCTTCGTCCATGATGACATTTTCCACCAGAGAACCGAAGCGGATTGCGCCGAAGATTTCCGGCTCGTTTTCAGCCTTCAGACCAATGCACTTGGCGTAGCAACCGCCCTCAATATTGAATACGCCATCTTCGCTCCAGCCGTGCTCGTCGTCACCGATGAGTTTACGGGCGGGGTCAGCGGAGAGGGTGGTCTTACCGGTGCCGGACAGACCAAAGAAGACGGCGGTCTCGCCGGTGACGGGATCCATGTTGGCGGAGCAGTGCATGGGCAGGATGCCGGCCTTGGTCAGCACATAGTTCATGGTGGAGAAGACGCTCTTCTTGATTTCGCCGGCATAGTGAGAGCCGCAGATCAGAATCTCATGGGCTTCATAGTCGATGATGATGGCGGCCTCGGAGTGGACACCGTCAACCTCGGGGTCGCACTTAAAGCCGGGGGCAACCAGCAAAGTATAGTCTGCCTCGCCGTAAGCGGCCAGCTCTTCTGCGCTGGGGCGAATCAGCAGGTCACGGATAAAGAGGTTCTGGGAAGCCAGCTCATTGACCACACGGAATTTGGTGGTATACTTGGGGTCAGCACCGGCAAAGCCGTCAAAGATGAAGATTTCTCTGCCCTGCAGGTAGGCGCAGATCTTGCTGCGGATGGCATTGAAGCGCTCTCTGGCGATGGGGCGATTGACCTTACCCCAGGCGATATCGTCATGGACGGCAGGGGTATCCACGATGAACTTATCATCAGGGGAGCGACCGGTATACTTGCCGGTAGTCAACACCAGGGCACCGGTATTGGACAGCTTTCCTTCACCACGACGCAGGGCGGCCTCCACCAACTGCGCGGGACCCAGGTTGCGATAAACGGCGCTGGGGTTCAGAATGCCCAGCTTTTCCAGACCATAAGTTTCCATAGGGACAAAACCTCCTGAAAATATTTGTTTTATGGCCCCGTATCGTGCGCCGGTGTGGGATTCTCCACGACCCGGACGACGGGGTGAACAAATCAGTATTCTTGATGGGGGCAGAATTAATGCCATTATCCACCAAATACAATTCTAACACGAAGGGGCGGATTTGTCTACTGTTTTTCCGGTTAATTTGTATCGATTTTCCGGAAAAACGGAGGGGAGACGGGCGTGGATTGTGCCGGTGGGGAGGTCCATTTGGTGCAAATGGGTATGAAGTTGCGCGACTATGCAAACACCCCGCCCAAAAAACGGGCGGGGTGGGAAAGTATGATGTTGGGTTCGGGGAATTGAGGTCAGGGAGCAAGTGAATCCAGATAGGCCTGGACTTCTTCGGGAATCGGCTGATCCAGCAGGACACCGAGGTATTCCTCAATACCGCCCTGACCGGAGACAACGAAGGTCTCATAGCCAGCCAGGAACTCCTCAAAGGGCATAATCCGCAGGAATTCCTCACTGTCCGGGCCTACAGTAATATACGCAGACTCTGCTTCACCGGTCACTTCATTTGCACCGGAGACCAGAACCTCATGGGGCTCGGTGAACCGGGGAGCTCTGGCATACTTGATGTAGGCATTGGCCAGGTTGAACCGTGCCTCATCGCTGTAGCCGGGAAGCGCATAGTCCAGACGGCCATACTTGTCCGCAAAGCCATAGTCATAGAAGAGGCTATAGGCACTGGGACCTTCATAGACTTCATCCCGGTTGGGATTGTAGCCGGGGACACTGGGGAAGACGCCCTCTGGCAGGTCTTCCGGAGAGATGATGGTGATATCTGTGACCAAGTCTGCGCTGGTTGTCTGAGGGACTTCCATAATCAGGTCGCCCATACTTACGGCGTTACCGGAGTTGATGTCGTTAGTGTTCTCTGCGGCCAAACCCGGAATGGTAACCGCCAGAACACAAATTGCCACCAACAGACCGGAAAGCAACAATAATTTGGTTTGCTTGTTCATTCTATACTCCTTTCTAGTGCATCTTGTATTGACATAGTGCGAAAAACGAACGAATTGAAAAGGATGGTCTTGTTTGGATTATATCGCAGATATAAGGAAAATTCAAGCAAATTTTGGCCATTGGTCCGTTTTTGTAGAATTAACCAGTTTTGCCGTATTGATTTTGTTGCTTGTGCACAACGCCGCTTTTGTGACCGGCACCGGACTGCAAATACTCCAAAACTTTTCCCGCCCATAACCATTGACAACGCCCCAATTCCCGATATAATCAAGGGTAGAAGAAAACTCATCCGGAAAACACCCGGAAATCTCATAAGCAGGTAAAAACCATGGACATGAAAGAGAAAGTGAGCGGCATTATCGCCGCCCTGAAAGAAGACTACCCCGACCCCAAGTGCGCCCTGCACTATAAGAAAGACTATGAGCTGATGATTGCGGTGCGGCTGTCTGCCCAATGCACCGATGAGCGGGTCAATAAGATTACCCCCGCCCTTTTTGCGGCCTATCCCACATTGGAATCCATTGCGGCGGCGGATGTGAGCCACATTGAGGCGCTGGTTCATTCCTGCGGATTTTACAAGCACAAAGCCAGAGATATTGTTCTGGCCTGCCAGATGCTCTTAAGTCAGCACGGTGGCAAAGTTCCCGGCACCATGGCCGAGCTTCTGGCTCTGCCCGGTGTGGGGAGAAAGACCGCCAATTTGCTGTTGGGTGACCTCTATGGTGTGCCCGGCAGTGTGGTCTGCGATACCCATTGCATCCGCATCACCAACCTTCTGGGTCTGGCTCAGGGCAAAGAGCCGGAGAAGGTGGAGCGGCAACTGCGCCAGATTCTGCCCCCGGAGGAAAGCTCCGATTTCTGCCACCGCATTGTCCTCCACGGGCGGGCGGTCTGTGTGGCGAGAAAGCCCAAATGCGGGGAATGCTCGCTGGCAACCTATTGCGACTACGTCAACGGCAAATAAGGGGCAGTTGTTGTCCCATTCTGCCGAAACCCGCTGACGCACTTCACCGCCGGGCAATGACCTGCCGGTTCTTTCATGGAGAATGGTCTTGACCGTTCCTGCTGCTGCAACCGGGGACTGACGATGAAGGAACACCGTCTCTGCCATCTCTGCAGCCGAGGTATCCCTGACACACGTTGGTGGGCGTTGCGGATTTGCCGGAGGTTGGTGGTTGCGGAGGGATAGGGACGTCGAGGGCAACCTCCCCTACGGAACTGGCGGCATACATTCGTACGTTGGCCATGACCCCCTCCGAACACTTCTGCGATGGGAAACCTCCCGGTGAGCGCACACCGCTTCCACCGTATCCGTAGCGCGCGGCATCCCTGACGCGCCTTGGTACGGCGGTGCGGATTTACCGGAGGTTGGTGGTTGCGGAGGGATAGGGACGTCGAGGGCAACCTCCCCTACGG
>SVLX01000035.1 GCA_015067725.1 Oscillospiraceae bacterium
CGCCAGTGCCCAGAATCCGGCCCTTGACCATGTGCTGGCCCATGAGCTGACCCATTACCGGCACAAAGACCACCTCTGGGCATTTGTCCGCTGTCTGTGTCTGTGCCTGTACTGGTTTCATCCGCTGGTGTGGCTGGCGGCCTTCCTCAGCAGACGGGACTGCGAACTGGCTTGCGACGAGGGCGCATTGGCCAAACTGGGAGAAGACGAGCGGATTGCCTATGGGAAGACTTTGCTGGAGATTGTGTCTCAGGCGGGTGGGCATGGTCATTTACTCCAGACCGCCACAACCATGAACGAATCGAAACGACAATTAAAGGAAAGGGTGAATTATATCGTGAAACAGCCGAAAGTATGGATTGCTGCCGCTATTGCTATGGTTCTGGTTTGCGGTGTCTGCTTTGGGTGTGCCTTGAGCGGTAGGGAAACGACGGAACCCACACCTACGGATGAACACCTGACCCAGACCACAGCACCCACCACCCCCACCGAAGCAACCGCCCCCAATACAAACGAACCGAAAACCGGTCCTATGGGCGGGGTTCTGCTATCTGAGGAGGAAATCGGTCAGGTCAACCGCACCATTATGCGGGCAGAATGTTTAACCAACCAGTACTTCCTGCAACCGGAAACCGTCAATCTGGCTAAACTACTGAAGTGGCTTTCCGTGGGTATCCCGGTATCCTCTGCCGAACTGCGTGCCATTCAGCAGGAAATCGGGCTGGAAGATGAAGATATGCCCCGTTCAGGCTGGGCAAAATGCGACAGGGCGCAGGTTGACCTTGTCCTTATGCGCTATCTGGGCATAGACAGCAAGCAATTATACACCGTTCCTGCTTACGGTGCGGTGTATCTGGAAGAATATGATTTCTACTACAGTTATCTGGCCATTAGTGGCGAACAGTCTGCGGCTTTCCTTTGTCATAGCGGAGAGGTAATCGGTAACAAAGCATATCTGTATGGAAGGGATGAGTTGAGCGGCAAAGAAAGTGTCTTCACGATGGAGCAAAAGGACGGACAATGGTATCTCTACTCCCACTTGCCCGCAAACATCGCCACAGTGGAAGACAGCACCCCTCTGACGGCCGAACAGCTTCACCAAGTAAACGAAGCATTCTACCCAATTATCTATGTGGACAAAGATGGGGTTGAGTTCTATTATGCCTCTCCCATGAGCTGCTTCTTCATGTCCACATATCGCTGTCCGGAAGAAATGGATCTGAGTCGATTCCTGAGGAATTATCCCTACAGCGTATCGGCAACTGAAGCAGAATGGGATGCAGCAAACGAAGCCTACGCTGAAATCCAACCCGGTGGGTTCTATCCGCAATGCAATAAGCTGGAAAAGAAAATCATTGACGAGACTCTCTTGTCCGTAATGGGCATTACCAGTGATGTGTTGTACCATGGAGCACAAGGCAATCTGGTGTACGTTGAAGCATATGATGCCTATTTTAACGGTACAACCGACTTTGAGAACGGAACCTTCGACTGCTTCGGCGGTGTAATTTGCGGCGATGTGGCCTATCTCTACAGCGAAGATGCCGTCCTTACCCTTGTCCAGCGGGAGGGAAATTGGTACATCTACGCCCACCTGACCATGGAAGACTTTGCCGCACAAGCCCAGTCCAGCCAAAGTACTCCCCTGACCGAAGAACAACTCCAGCAGGTCAATGAGGCTGTGAATGCCCCTGAGTCGCTGGCTGCCTACCCTTTCTTCCGCGCTTACTACACCCACCCCGAGGGATTCAGTCTGGAGGAGTATTTAATCTACTGCACCGAGTATACCATCGTCGGTGGAGAGGAGCAAGCCTTGGCCGTTGAACGCACCGGAAATCCGTTCCAGCAAACCGGCCGCAGATTCGCCAAATCCGATATCGACCAGGAGCTGACCAAATGGTTGGGCATCACCAGCGACACACTGTATCATGGACCCACCATCAATCTGGTCTATCTGGAAGACTACCAGTCCTTCTATACCTTCACCAGCAATAAGCCCGGCAGAATCAACTTTACCGGTGGCGAGATTCAGGGGAACACCCTGTATCTCTACAACGATGCGCATATCGTAAGGTTGGAACAGCATAACGGACAGTGGCAATTTGTATCCAATATGCCGGTGAATATGTCCGTCACCGGGGAGGGTGTCCTGCTTTCGGGAGAACAGCTCCATCAGGTGAAGCAGGCTTTCACCAGCGAGACATTCAGCAGAAACGAGGATCGGATCAGCATCAGGGCCACCACCGCCAGTTGTTTCTTTACCTCTTACTACAATCGCCCGGAAGAAATCAACCTGAGCGACTTCCTGCGGCACTGTCCTCTGGGTGTCCGTGTTACCGGTCAGGAGCGGGATGCGGCCATGGCGGCTACCGGCTATGGTGCAATCGAGCAAGCCTGCACCAAGTTTGAAAAGTCTCAGGTGGACGAGTTGCTGATGTCTGTTATGGGCATCACCAGTGACAATCTGGCCATGGAAGGGCGTGGAATCCCCCTGGTCTATCTGGAAGAATACGATTCTTATTACAACTTCATCAGCAATTATGGCCCCGGCTTTTTTGAATGTTTCGGTGGCGAAATCTGTGGCGATACCGTCTATCTGTACAGCCCCAGTGCCATTTTGACCCTTGTCCAGCGGGAGGGAACATGGTACATCTACTCTCATGTGCTCATCAATCCCATGTTCGCCCACCACAGCTAATCCCATAACCCCAAAAGCCTGAGACTTCCCCGGTCTCAGGCTTTTTCCTGTATTGGGTATTGCAAAAACGCCCCGGTTGTGTTAAAGTTTGTTTGCAGGATACAACCTCCCCCCTTACCCACGGGGTACTGGGTCAGCATAATCCATGGGGACTTTCCGCCCCAAAGCGAAAGGAGATTACCATGTCCACCATCATTGAGAAAGCAACAAAGGGCAACCGAGCCGCCATGAATCAGCTTTTGGAAGCCAATAAGAACGAAATTTACGGTCTGTGTCTGGCCCTGCTGGGGAGTAAGCCCGAAGCCACCAGCGGCACTGTGCAAGCCTTCCGTCAGCTCTGGGAACAGCTTCTAGACGGCAAACTGGATTCTGAGGAGGCCGTCAAAACCTGTCTGGTGCGCCGGGCGGTCAACTACTGCAAGAACCGCCTGCAACGAAAGGACAACAAAGCCTTCCGGGTCCCCGCCAACAAAGACTTCAGCGCCATCACCTGCAACCGCTCTGCCATTCGCCCCGACAGCAATACCGCAGAGCAGATTTTGGCCAGTCTTCCTCCCCTGCACCGGACAATCAGCGTCCTCACCGGCGGTCTGGGACTGTCCGCAGAGGAGACCGGCGGACTGGTGGGGCTCTCCCCTGAGCTGGTGGAGCTGGCTTTGGCGGCGGAAGAAGGCAACCTGAGCCGTGGGCTGAGTGCCCGGAATCAGCGGCTGGGAGAAGACCTGAGCCTGTCCCTTGAGCAGTTCCATACCCTTTTGCGGGAGCAGATTCAACGCTGTACCCTCCCCAATGATGCAGATACCGCCCTCCAGTCCGGGCTCAACGCCATTGTTCAGCCTCTGGAGCAGAAAACCAGCAAGCGGGCTGTGCTGATTCTGGGCGCAGTGGCGGCTTGTCTTCTGGTGGTCATCCTCGTTGTGGCCATCCGTGGTCTGAGCGGCAACCACACCACCTTCACCAGTGGCAACAATACCTCCGCCAACGGCAATACCGGCACCCAGCAGGAGCTTCCTGTGGGCAACCCCGTCTCCGTCAACTATACCACCGAGTTGCAGTCCGTCACCTGCTATGCTGATATTGCCATTCAGAACTATGGCACCATTACCGTGGCGCTGGATGGTGCATCCGCTCCGGAGACGGTGGCGAACTTCATCACACTGGCAGAAAGCGGCTTCTATGACGGACTCACCTTCCACCGGATTATGGACGGCTTTATGATGCAGGGCGGCGACCCCAATGGCAATGGTACCGGCGGCTCTGAGACCAACATCCTCGGTGAGTTTGCCTCCAACGGCATCGCCAACCCCTTGAGTCATGTGGCCGGTGCCATCTCCATGGCCCGCTCCGCAAGACCCAACAGCGCCAGTTCCCAATTCTTTATCGTCCATGAGGACAGCACTTTCCTGGATGGGGATTACGCTGTATTTGGCTATGTAACCGAGGGCATGGATATTGTGAATGCCATCTGCTCCAGTGCCCAGCCCTTGGATAACAATGGCGCTATCGCCCCCGAGGCACAGCCGATCATTGACCACATCACCATCCGCACAGCCGAACAAAGCACCGCTGATAACGGCGGCTCCACCACCATCGTCAGCAGTGGCGACACATCAAGCATCTCCATCGAGCCAATTAACGGTCAGACCGGAACAGACGACGAGAATATCATCACCGAAGAAACATGGAATGTCTCCCAGGATCTTACGGAGCAAACCTCAACGCCTTTGGATAACGAAGAAACCGAATCCACCGGAGATTGATCGACTTTGCAAAGTGTATGTTCCTCACACTCCCATTGCGCAGCTCTCTCTTTGCCGAGGGAGCTGCTTTTGTTTTGCCATGTCTGCGCGCAGAGGACCCGCATTATGCGCTGTACCTTCGGTGGCACGGACAAAAAACACTTGACAAAAAAGGTCTAATCTGTTAGTATGTATTTAGCACTAATCCATTAGACCTGTCTGGAGGTAATTCTATGACCACACCAAAGATTTTTGAAAGTGAGTACCGCTTCTGTCTGATTCTCTGGGCAGAAGAACCCATCAAGAGCACAGACCTGGCCAAGCTGTGCAAAGCGCGGCTGGGTTGGTCCAAAACCACCACCTATACCGTCATCAAGCGGTTGTCTGACCGGGGCGTGGTCAAAAACGAGAACACCATCGTCACCGCCCTCATCTCCAAAGAGGAAGCCCAACTCAGCGAGCTGGACGAACTGATGGAGAAGCGGTTTGAGGGCTCTGTGCCGGCCTTCATTGCCGCCTTTGGCAGAAGACAATCTCTGTCTCAGGAGGAAATGGAGGAAATCCGCCGCATCATCGAAGGAGGTTGAGCCATGAGCAACCTGTTTTTGACCCTGCTGGAACTGGGCTTGTCTGCCAGCGTGTTGGCGTTGGTGGTGGTTCTTCTGCGGTTACTGCCCCTGCGCTGGCCTCGGTGGGTATACTGCCTGCTTTGGGCGCTGGTGGCACTGCGGCTGGTTTGTCCTGTGTCCATTGAAAGCAATCTGAGCCTTCAGCCCCGGTTTGAGCAAACCGCATTCTATTCCCCAAGTACAGACGCCACGTCCCTGCCCACCCCGGACAATACACCCGCCGCAAATATAGCTGCTCCCGCTCCGGACATTTCTGGCGGTCTGGTCCATCATACGGGCCAAGTATCTTCGCCGTCGCCAATTTCTGTCTTATCCGGAATTTGGCTGGCAGGGATGATGGCCATGCTGCTCTATGCCCTCATCAGCTATCTCCGGCTGCGCCACCGTGTGTTGACGGCAACCCGGTTGCGGGATGGCATTTACCAAAGTGAGTGGGTGGATTCCCCATTTGTATTGGGTTTGTTGCGCCCCAAAATCTATCTGCCCTACCATCTGGACGAGGAAACTGCCGCCCATGTCATTGCCCATGAGCAGTCCCATCTGCGCCGTGGCGACCACTGGTGGAAGCCGCTGGGCTATCTCCTGCTGTCGGTCTATTGGTTCTGCCCGGTGCTGTGGCTGGCCTATTGGCTATTGTGTCAGGATATTGAGCTGGCCTGTGATGCACGGGTAATCCGCACCATGACCCCGGATGACCGCCAGCACTATGCCCGCACCCTGCTGAAGCTGGGGGTTCGCCGCAGTACCATCGCCGCCTGCCCGCTGGCTTTCGGGGAATTGGGAGTAAAACAGCGGATAAAGCGGGTGATGACCCACAAGAAGCCTGCTTTCTGGGTAGTATCTGCCTCCCTTTTGGCCCTGGTGGTCGTGGCCGTATGTTTTCTCACCACCCCAAAGACACCGAAGCCCGGTGCAGTGGACATCAATCTCCCTCTGCCGGAGAATACCAGTTGGTTCCTCCAGTCAAAGAATCCGGATTACGACACAGAGATTTCCTTCCGTAACAAAGACCAATTCTTTTCCCCAAGTCAGATGGTGTTCCAGAACCCTGACGCAGCCTTTGATGCCATGCTGCAAGATTACGAAGCGGCTATTGCCTATATCGAAAAACGTAGCGGTCTTGACTCTCTGACCAGAGACAATTACCGCCAGTACCAGAACAGCATCCGCAACATTCCCGATGATGCCCTCCTGCGAACCCAGTGCGAAGATCTGTACCGCTTCTTTGACCTCTATGGCAACAGCATTTCTGAGCAGGATGTGACCAGCGCCAACATCGTATCTCTGCCAGAAGTAATGCCCTACGGCGACTTTACCATCGGCCAATTCCTGATGCAGAATCTGGCCCTGTCCTACCGCCCGGAGGGAAGCGGCGAATACCGGGAAATCCATCTGGATATCCCACTGGACGGCTATCCTGATCCGGGAAAGACCGCCATTACCCTGCGTGTCACCAACAAAGCAGGACAGACCATCTATTCCAGCAGCAATCTGCGGAGTCTGGCGGATATGCATTTCTACACCCGTCAGGAACTGCTGCTGATGCTGGAAGAGCAAATCCTGTTCACCGCAGACAATCAGTCCGCCAGCGGGCAATGGGACAAACTCATCCCGGAAACGGTGGAAGAAATCCAGGTCCTGCACTACCCCCGTACAGACGACTCAGGGGAAATTGCCTATTCCGTCTACTGTTTTGACGGCATACCCACCTGGTTTGCAGAGGGGCACAGCCTGCGGTTTTATGCCATTGTCACCTCCACCGGTGCAGAAAGCTATGCCCGGTCCACAGCCCAGAACCCATTGGATCGCGCCATAACCAAGGCCATTTTGGACAGACTGTTGCCGGAAACGCCGGATGAGCTGGTCTACTGCGAGAGCCATGTGAATCTGACGCAGGAGACAGTCATTGCCTGCGGCCCGGTGGACAGCCCCGACTGTGGCACATGGACTACCGTCTATACCATGGTCATGGAATCGGTATTCTCCCTCTCCGGTGGCACGGTGGAGCAGGTCAGCGGGTCGCACTACCCCGCCGCCATCACCTTCCGGGAGGAGGAGGACGGCAGTTATACCCTCACCGAATTCTGGACACCCCGGGACGGCAGTTATTACGCCACCGACATCCGGGAAAAATTCCCCGATGAGGTGGAGGAGGATGCACTTAACACGCAGAAATACGTCCTGCGTCAGTCCCAAAATTGTTATGCACAGGTATTGGACTATGCCGCCATTCAGCCGGATGCAACCCTTGCCGGGTTGCTGTTTGAGCTGACCGCCGATGCCGGTGACGGTCAAACCGCTGCCGAATGCATCCAGACCCATGGCAGAGCTTACCGGGAGATGCTGTATCTGGGTCGCCATACGCTGGAGTATGCCTTCCGGCAGTTTCAGATTGGTGCGCGAAATGACCTCTCCGGAGAGATTCTGGCCATGGCTTGTCAGGAGATTATGCTCCAATGGGGCGAGGCCGTGATCATTGACACCCCGGAGGAAATGACCGGTCAGGATTGGTTCGATGCATTCAGGGCAAACGCTTACCGGCTGAAGGCGCAGTATACCCAGCAGGAATTGCAGGAGCTGTATCCCGGGGCCTGGTTGTTGATTTGGATGGAGAACGGTTGAGCCGGGCGGTTTCTCGTCAAATAATCTAAATTACCCCCATAGAGAACCGTATGCGTATTCGGTCTCTATGGGGGTATTGTGCATTCTGCTATGCTTACTCCTGCACTCCTGCCGTATATTGTTCAATAAACTCCAGAATTTTTACGATTGTATCCCCATCATAGGGATCTGTCCATGTGCCACGCTCTCCAGATACCTCATAATTGACGATATTCCCTTGAGCCATTTCATCCTCAATATGCAACATATACTGTTTGCCCCACAAATTCAGGATATGCGTGGGCTCCATCTCCACATACGCAGTCTCCGACCAGTTAGTATGCAGGATGTACATCAAACGTATGGTGTCCTGAGACGACATAGTGTAGACATCGGAATCGCCGTCTGCTTGAATAACCTCAATGGTTGCTGGTCCAGAAAATATGTCCAAACCTTGTGCCACCCGGTATAAGACTACTGCTGCATCGGCGCGGGTCGCTCCAACATGGGGATGCGCATAGTTGTTTTGATCCCCTTCGTACAGGCCAATATCCCGCATTTTGCTCATGGCGTTATATGCAAATGCCGAAGAATTCTCCAAATCCCATATGGCCAACTCGACTTCCGGGCTATAGAGGAAGACCTCATCGGTAGCCTCCAAATGCCGGATTACCATGCAAGCCAATTCTTCTCGGGTCAGGGTGCGGTCAGGAGAAAATGACTCCGCACCCGTGCCAAATGTGATTCCCTGCTCTGCCGCCCAGGTGATGGCCTCCCGATGGGGACTGTCTTTCTCCACATCGACAAACGGGCACTTCCCCTCCGGCTCTGGCGTTCCGGCGAAGCGGTGCAAAATGGTGGCAAAGGTACCTCTGTCCAGCACCGCATTGGGTCGGAAACAGCCATCACCAGTGCCCACCATGATTCCATGCCGGGCAACATAGTCCACCGATTCGGCATACCAGGCGTTGGGGAACACATCCAGATATTCAGGATTCTCAATGCCAATCTCAGAAACAGGTGCAGCGCAACCAGAGAAAAGCACAATTAACCACAGAGCGCATAGCAATATGCTGGTTGTTTTCATCCATATTTCCTCCATTCCAGTCAACCCTGTATTTTCTCCAGTGCCAAAACCATAGAACCCAAAGCAAAAACCGCCCCATTCCTCAGCACTGTACTGAAAAATATCTTATCACATATTTTCGGTATATGCAATAGAAGTCATATGAATAGTTTGTGAATTTTTAGATGCATTTCAGCAACTTTCCCAAACCGTTTCTGTCACCGTATTGTTTCAATTTTGTAGTAACGCTTGTGGTCAGCCTGTCGCTCACCCTTTCCCCACCAACTCCCGCACCACAGCCCCGGCCGCAATCAGCCCCGCCGCCGCAGGAACGAAGGCCGTTGACCCGGGTATCTGCCGCCGGGTGAAAGTTCCCCGGTCGCCGGGCTCTTCCTCTGCTGACTGCCGCAGAATCTCGGCCTCCATTTCGGCATTGGGTTCCATCGCCTGCTCCGTGGAATAGACCACCTTCAGATGGTTGATGCCCCGCTTCCTCAGTTCCTTGCGCATGATGCGGGCCAGCGGACACATGGTGGTTTTGGAGATGTCCGTCACCACGAAGGCGGTGGGGTCCAGCTTGTTGCCTGTGCCCATTGCGCTCAGGATGGGTGTCCCGACCCGGAAGGCATTCTCCACCAGCGCCAGTTTCCCGGTGACGGTGTCAATGGCATCGACAATATAGTCATACTGGGTGAAGTCAAATAACCCCGCAGTCTCCGGGGTATAGAAAGTCCGGTAAGTTCTGACCTGAATCTCCGGGTCAATTTCCTTTACCCGCTCCGCCGCCACCTCCACTTTGGGTCTGCCGACGGTGGAATGCAGGGCGATAATCTGCCGGTTCAGGTTGGTCAGGCTCACGGTATCGTCGTCGATTAAGTCCAGTGCGCCCACGCCGCTTCTGGCCAAAGCCTCCACCACATAGCCGCCCACACCGCCAATGCCGAAAACAGCCACCCGGGACCGCCGCAACCGCGCCATGGCTTCAGCGCCCAACAGCAGCTCTGTTCTGGAATATTGTTCCTTCATCTTTGCTCCTTCCCGCCTTGTTGGACAGGCAAGATATATTTGTTTCTATCATATCATATTTCCGTCCCCGGTGCAACCATTGGGAAAATGATACATATTTTGAGCAAAATATGTTGACACAAGTCGTTTACTGTGTTATACTGTAGTTATCCCATACATCATATAGAATGGAGTGTTTTCTATGACCAATTGCCCCAACTGTGGCAAGCCCAACGAAGACCAGCAGTCCCATTGTGTTGACTGTGGTCAGGTTCTGGCGGCTGAGGTTCAAGTTAACGTAGTATCTCAGCCCACCCTCAACGGCGTTCCCCTTACCCCCGGCCCCATCCCTCAGCCCAAGAAGAAGCCCGTTGGTCTGTACCTCTGCGGCGGTCTGCTGGGTGTTGCCGCCGTGGTGGGTATCGTCTTCCTGGTTCTGGCCATGATGAACCCCCTGCGCACCATCGCCACTGCCGCCAACAAGACGCTCGATGCCCTGAATCAGCAGGTTGGCACATTTGAATCTCTGGACGCATTCACCGAAGCCTATGACACCTACGCCACCGCCGACCGCACCAGCGAAAGCGTCACCATCGCTCTGGGTACCGGCGATGCCGGTGCAGTCTGCATCAACGCTAAGGGTGTCACCGACTATACCAATCACCAGTGTGGTCTGGAGCTGAGTCTGGGCACCGATGGCGGCGACAGCATCGCCATCCCCGTGTATCTGGATGACGATGGCATTTCCGCAACCGCGCCTCAGCTTCTGAAGGATACCATGTTCTATCTGGACAGTGAGTTTGTCCATGAGTTCCTCTCTGAGAGTGAAGGTATGCCCATTTCTGAGCTGAAGGATCTCTTTACCCGGGGTGTGGCCGAAACCATGTCTGAGGAGCAGGTTCAGGCCATCGCCGCCGTGAAGAATGCCTTCACCCAGCTTGCGGCCAACGCCAAGCCCGAGAAGCAGGAAGTCTATACCCACAAGGATGCCCAGTGGACTCCCTATTTGCTGGTCTTCCAGGAAGAGGACACCACTGCAGTGAAAAACAGCCTCGTTGACCTCGTCAATGTGCTGGAAAATGACCCCACTCTGGGCGAATATGTTGAGATTATGCTCTCCGGCGAAGAAGGCAATACCATGGTGGATGTTCTGCTGGAAACGCTGAATCAGGCTACCGTGTACATCAATGACCAGGATTATCTGGTGGGTTACTCCTTTGTGGACAGTGACGAGTGCTTCAATCTGGTTGCGCTGGAGGGTGCAGAGAATCCCTGGAGCAACATCGGCTTCTATTCTGACGAAGAATGTGTGGCGCAGTGCAGTCTGACCAATGAAAACGGCCTTGTCTCCCTGACGCTGGGCGACGGCGAGCAGACCTTCCTGCTGCACATGACTTACGAAGATGCCACCGGCACGTTCACCCTCACCGATGAAGAAGAAATCGTGAACTTCTCCCTGCGCTTTGGTGCAGAGAATGAGCAGGCTGTCTTCCGTTTTGCCATGACCGTTGAGGGTATTGAGGTTGGTCTGGATTTCGCTCTGGGTACCTCCACCGAAACCATCGAGAAGCCCACCGCCGACATCCTCTATGATGTCGCCACCATGACCGACGCTGAGGCCGAAGAACTGCTCAATGAGGTCTCTATGGTGCTGTTCACCGACCCCGAAGTCTCCGGCATTCTGAATGACATTCTCGCTGTCCTGCAGGGTACGGGGATCTTGAGCGGTCTGTAAAGAAATTTATCCAGAATTCCTGTTGCTATTTTCCTCATTTTGCGGTATAATGGTCTTGTCCATGCGCCCTTATTGAAATCATAGATAAAGGAGACTGACCATGAAAAAGCTTACAGTAAAAAAGGGATCTACTTGTATGGCTTGCCTGCAGTGCGTTCAGGCCTGCTCTGAGGCATTCTACAAGGAATTCGATGTGACCAAGTCCTGCATTCAGATCGTTGAGAAGAACGGCGAGCCCAAGCCCAATGTCTGCATTCAGTGCGGCAAGTGTGCTAAGGTTTGCGAAGCCGGCGCCATCACCCAGAACCCCAAGACCGGCGTGTACATGATCAACAAGAAGCTCTGCACCGGCTGCGGCAAGTGCGCAGAGGTCTGCCCCTTCCAGGTCATCGTTGCCCCCGCCACCACCGGCGCCAACGCCTCCAAGTGCATCGCCTGCGGCATTTGTGTCAAGGCTTGCCCCATGGAGATTCTGGAAATCGTCGAGAAGTAAGCTCGCTTTCAGAGACCCCACCGGCTGTGCGGTGGGGTTTTTGAGAAAGTCAAATTCGCCTTTTGTCATGTATTTAGAAATGAGGTAAGTGTATGGAGTCATTCTGCCAAAAGGACTGTCATATTTGCCCCCGCCGGGAAGCGCTGGGCTGCATGGGCTGCCGTCCAAAGTATGATGCCCCCGGTTATCCGGGTTGTGACATCGCCCAGTGCTGTAAAGCCAAAGGTCACGCCAACTGCGGAACCTGTCAATTCTCCGGCACCTGCGATAAGCTGAGTCGGCGGGATGCAATGCCGGATGAGAAGCCCCGGAATCTCCGCAGAGCGGCAGAGCTGAAAGACAGGCAAATTACCCGGGCCGCTTTTCTGGGTCGATGGCTCTGGGCTTTGTTCTGGCTGATTTTCCCCAGTGGTCTGGGCGCAATTGTGTTAACCGAGCCTGTATTAAACCTTTTCCCGGACCTCCTTTGGGTGGGGATTGGGTTGCAGATTATGACGGTATTGTGTTCTTGCGGAATCCAGTTGGTGATTTCCCGGTACTCCCGTCACTTCCGGAATGGTGTGTGGTTCGCATTGCCCAGCTACTGTGTTCTGTTGCCGTTCCTTTTTCTGTCCCTGGAGACAAAGGGTCACGTGATTGCGGCATTATTGCTCTGTGCTTTGTCTGTTTTCCTGTCCATGCTCAGCATACGTCAGCAGATTGCAGGCTACAAGGAAATACTCGCTGGGATCGACGATGCTCTGGTCAAGAAATACAGCAGATTGCAGTCATCATTCCAGTGGTGTCTCGGCATTGCCATCGTTTCTATGATTGCCCTGCCCATCCTGCAGATGATTATGCCTCTGTTTATTCTGGCACTGGCAGTTTGCGTTTACTGGTCTGCCGTGTTAACCATTATATTATTGATACATCTATACCGCACCGCCAAAACCTTCCGGGAATACCGCCCGGAGAACTAAACCAAACTGAATTAAAGGAGATACGCTATGGATAATACTGAACCCATCAAAACCCACTGCGGCAAAACCTGCGAATCCTGCATCCATCGTCAGGATTTGGGCTGTCCCGGTTGTATGGTCCGGGACCCCGCCTCCCTCTCCTGGTCCTGTGAGATCGCCCAGTGCTGTAAGAGTAAGGGGCATATGCGCTGTGAATCCTGCCAATTCTTCGACTCTTGCTACAAGCGGCAGAAGCGGGAGCATATTCCCGCCGAAATCACCCGCAAGCGTCTAGCCATGGAAAATGCCCACAATCGCCTGAATCAGCGGGCGGCAGATATGGGGCGCTGGCTGTGGATTTTCTTCTGGTTGTTTGTCCCCAGACTTGTCGGTTCTCTCCTCTCCAGCGGCATGTTTGTCAATTCGCTCTCTGCAACCTACTGGATAGGCACCGTAATGGTGCTGGGCTGTGATTTGGCTTATGCACTGATTCTGGTGCGACTGGGCAAGGTCTCCAAACACTACCACATCAGCGGCTGGTGTAGCATTGGCTCGATGGGCATTGCCGTTTTGCTGAGTATCATACTCTTGATTCCCGCTTTCAACGGCCTCGTCTCTCTCCTGAGTTTTGCGCTGGGTCTGGTTGATCTGGTTATATCCCTTTTGGGGACATACCACTATTATCAGGGTCATATGGATGCGCTCTCCGGCTATGACAATGGGCTGAAAGAGAAATGGCAGAAACTCTGGAAGTGGTATCTCATCTGTTTCGCTGGTTTTATCGGCTTCTTTGTCTTGATGATTATCCCCATTCTGGGTGTTTTGGTCTTCCTGGCCAGCATCATTGGTCTGATTGTTCTGTCCGTTCTGGAAATGGTATACCTGTACCAAACCGCCAACTTCTTCCGTACTTATGGTCAGCAGACCGAAGCCCCGGAAACTTACCAACGCTATGCCCGCTGACTACCCCAATATCCACGCCGACCCCATTGCCTTTCCTGCAATGGGGTCGGTTTTCTGTCTATGGGGATGGGGGTCTGTAATAGATGGTCAGTGTCCCCTCCATTTGGGCGAACAGGGTATAGCCCGCCTGCTCCAATCGCTCCACCAGATTGTCATAGCCGCCATAAGCTTTATAGCTGTTTTCCTCTTTGACTGCCAGCGCGATGTAATCCGTAGTGAGCAGATGTTCCCATGTGGCATAGCGCACATCATAGAGCACCTCCCGCTGAGACAGGCAGGTGGTATAAAAGGTGGTGGCAGACACCGGCGCATCCTCCGGAATCAGGTTGAGGGTATCCCGGAGACGGTCATAGTGCGCCCCATAATCCTGACACAGTGCCGCATACCGCTGAACCTTGGGCATGACCATTGTGCCAAAAGCCCCCGCACTGACCGCCACCGCCAACAGCATGGCCACCAGTCTCACTCTGCCGCACCGGATGTCCCGGAGATTCACCATGGTAAGATACAGCAGGAACGCCACCGAGCCGAAGGTATACTGGAAGAAAATATCATGCTGATACCGGTAATCCGGCATCAGGTTCACCAGAATATAGGGAATCAGCAGGAGATACCGCTCATATCGCCGGGTCAGCAACGGAAGCCCCAGCAGAGGCAGCATGGTAAGCCCAATAAACGACAGCTTCTCCGGATCGACAGCTTCATAGAGCATCTTCATTGGGCACATCACCACCGCACCAATCACCGTCAGCAGTGAGCCGGAGTTGTCATAGATGAAATTGTCATAGCGATAGGTCATGACCCCATCCCCCCGGCTGGACAAATACCCGGTCACCAAAGCGAACCACAGCACCGCCCCCATAAGCAGAGCCACCGCCGTCCACAAGTCCCGCCGCTTCCCCCGGTGGAGCAGGGTACGCAGAAGCAAATACAGCCCCGCCACCGCCACATATACCGCCGCATCCTCTTTGACCAGCAACGTCAGCCCGGCGGAAATCCCGGTAATCCAGCCATTTCCTTTATCCATGCCATAAAACAGCCACAGCAAAAGCGGGGTAAGAAAGCAGTTTTCATGAATGTCATAGCCCGCTCCCCCAGAAAAAGCAGGATACAGCAGGAGCAGGGCGCAAAGTAACATCCTCTGCCCATCCTTTAATCCATGGAGCTTCCCCAGTTTCCATAATGGCACAACCGCAGAAGCCATAACCGCCGCCTGCAGGACCTGCAATGTCTCCGGAATGGGCAAAAGCGCATACAGCGGCAGGAGCAAATAATAGACCGGCGACACATGAACGGCAAAATGGGACATCAGACCATCCCGCTCCACGGTGGTCAGTGGCAAGCCGGTTGTCTTCATGTGGTAAAACATCTGGGAGAAAATGCCAAAATCATAGGTGGGTGCGGAGAAGCTCCTGACCCGGCATACCGTCCAAATGCTGACCAGCAGGAAGAAACAGACCGTCAGCCCCTGTGTGACCAAGGCCCACCGGGTTTTCCCCCGCTCCGGAGTCATCTCCGGGATTGGTCGGCTGTTCCAACCCCAAAGCCCATAAACCACCGCCGCCGCCACAAGCAACAGCCCCAGCATCAAGTAAGCCCAGTGAAACGAGCTGACCACCGAGACCGCAACCACCACCACAATGACCCCAGCCAACAGCAACCGCTCCGCCAATTTCCTGCGCACAAACCGGGAAAGGAGAGTCAGCAGTAACCAAAATCCTGCGGTGAGTCCCAGCACCCGCCCCAGTGACATGAGCCTGAGCCCCTGGAGCCCGGCGAGGTCGCGCCCCTGCGCCGGTAAGCGCAGATACTCTGCCGCCACCGCCAGAAACCACGCCAGAATCAGCCGCCGCAGAAATAGGGCAACCGAAGTATTCACATTCCTTTGGATTCTTGTCCCCATGTTACTGTCTCCTTTCTTCTGTGCAACAGCCACCCGGTGCAGTCTTCCAGTACCCGCCCGGAGAGTATCGAGGTAAGAAAAACCGGTATGGTGACCAGAAGAAACAACCAAATATACCCACTGGGTGTACACCACTTCGGGAACTGAGCGTAAACCCAGCTATCCAGCAAATGGGACAGCAGATACCCGCCATAGCATCCCCCGGCGGCAAAGCGGAGAAGTCTCCCCATGCGCCGCCCCACCGGAATCCGGTAGAGACTGCAGAAGACAGCGAGCACCATGACCACAATCCACAGATCTCCAAACTCCTGGGTGAAGGCTTCGCTGAGTTTTCCTTCCGTAGACAATGTAGTCACTGCACCCAAACTCAGCGCCACCAGCATGGTCAATCCCACCCCCGCCAGCGGATGGATTCTGGGTTGCAACCGGTATACCGCCGCACCTAAAACATAGTACGTCACGGGATAGAGGATTCTCCAGTGGTCTGGCGCCAAATCCAGCGTAGTCGCCCCCGGCAGAGCGGTCAGCACCAAAAGCACCAGCACCAGAGAAAGCAGTTCCCCCGGCTTTTGCAACCGCTCCAGCAGCAGACCCAAAAACGGGCTGAGCAGAGTCAAGCCAAGGAACATCTCCACATACCAGCCATAGTATACCGCCCGGAACGTGAGAATTCGCCTGAACCATGTGGTAAAACTTTGCTCGTCCCCCAAAAAGAAATGCCGAATGGGGATGGAAATGACCGCCGCCAGCAAATAACCCAAAAGTACCCGGAGCAACATCTTCCGGCAATGGGAAAAGCTGGTTTTTCTGCCACCCAGATAGCCGGAGAGCATCAAAAACAGTCCATTGCAAGCCACACTGAGCCACCGGAAACTGCCCGCCAGCCACATCATCACCCCTTGCTGCGCCTCGTGGTAATAGCCGTTATAGAGGAAAGCATGGAAACTCACCACCAGAAGCAGGGCCAAGACCCGGATCAAATCCAGTCCCGGTTGTCGTTCAGCCATAAAAAACACCTCCCATACCGTCTATGGTACAGGAGGTATCTTTCAAACTTGCCCACGAAAATCTTACAAATTTCTTTCAATTTTTCGGCAGTTCCACAATGGCACTGAATTGGTCGCCGTCAATTTCCACCCGGAATGTGCCGCCCACGGAGGCGGTATAGGTATTGGCGATGGCCAGGCCGATTCCACTGCCCTTGGTGGAGCGAGCCTTGTCTCCCCGGACGAATCGCTCGGTGATTTCTTCCGGTCGGAAGTCCATCTCATAGGCAGCAATGTTGCTCATGCGGATGCAGTACCGTTCCGCTTCATCTTTGACCGTCAGATGGATGCGGGTGCCGGGCAGAGCATATTTCATGGCATTGCCCAGGAGATTGGCAAAAACCTGATGCATTCTCGCCCCATCGGTAATGACCGGGGCTTCGGTCATGCTGTAATGGCGGCGCACCTGCAATCCCGTTTCTGTCAGTTGGTCATCAAACAGCCCAATGGTCTGCTCCAGCAGGCGGATGAGGTCGATTTGCTCCCGCTTCGCCTCCACTGCCCCGCTGGAAACTTTGGTCAGCTCAAACAATGACTCCAGAAGCCCACGCATATAGCCCGCTTTCTGGGTCAGCTTTTGCAGTTGCTCTGTCCCGGTAGTCGTGAGTTTCTCTTGGCTCAACAGTTCGCTGTAGCCCAGAATGGCGGTCAGGGGGGTACGCAAATCATGGGAGACATTGGCAATCAGTTCCACCTTGAACCGCTCTCCGGTGACGGCAGTGCGAATCGCCTCCTCATGGGCAATCTGCACCTCCAGAAGCTGTTGCTCTGTCCCGGAAAAGCTGCCCTCCCGAACGGTGATGGGCCGGCCATGCCGGAATCGCTCCAATTGCAAACCAAAGTGCCGCAAATCCATGCCATAGCGCACCAGACACGATACCGCCAATATTCCCGCCGCCGTCACAAGAATAACCACAGGGAATCGGGTGGCAAGCGAATGCCTGCACAGCATCAAACACAGCCAAACCGCCAGTACCCCCGGCCAAAGGCTGAGACTAAGCAGTGACCACCGTGGGTCTTTCCAAAGTCCGGCCCACCGGGAAATGAGGCACCACTTCAGCGCCATCTTTTGCATCAGCCAGCCCCAAAGCTCCCGAATCGTCAGCAACCACGCCAGCGTGAGGATGAAGGAAGCTACAATATCATCCCCGCCAAAAAGCCCCCGCCTGCGTGCCAGCCAGACCAGCGAAAGCATCAACGCCACCCCATCGGGTCCAAAAAACGGCCGTCCTTGCCGCAGAACCAGCGCCGCAATTGCCCCGGCCGCCACCGCCAGCAAGCACAGGACAATCCCCAAAATCTGCCGGGATGCATCACGCTCCGTCAGAGGTTTGCCCCCATGGTTGGGGAATGTGTCGCCGGTTGAATGAGGCTGCGGGGTTGTGCCGGGTGTGGGGGGTGCAGTGGTCGGCCACATGGTTTCTTCCGTGTTTACCATGTTTCCCGGCTCTTGCGTGGGGTAAGTGGTGCTTACGGTTTCTCCGGCTATGGTCGAGTTGGGCGATGTATGATCGGTAATCTCGGTAGGCATGGTTGCTTGAACCCCATCTGCCCGGATTTGTCCCAACTGCCACTGCCCCGCGGCCCAGCCCAAAGCGGAGAATAAAATCAACAGCCACGCCAGAACATTACGGTGCTTCAAAGACATATCCTATCCCCCAAATCACTTTTAAGTATTCCGGCTTCTTCGGGTCCAGCTCCAGCTTCTCCCGTATCCGGCTGATGTGTACCATAACCGTATTTTCCACGCTGTAAGCTTCACTGTCCCATACCCGGGTATAAAGCTCCTCCGCCGAGAAAACACGCCCCCGGTTGGACATCATCACGGTCAGCAGTTTCCATTCCGTGGGGGTCAGGTGAACCGGCTCGCCCCGCACCAGAAGCCGCTTGCCCACGGTATCGAGCACAATATCGCCCACGGCAATCTGCCCCTCCATTCCCCGCTCCCGGATAGAACCCAAATCATCATACCGCCGCAAAAGCGCCCGGACTCTGGCCAAAAGCTCCTGCCGGTAGAAGGGTTTGACCAGATAGTCATCCGCCCCCGCCTCCAGTCCCAGCACCCGGTCAGAACCCTCCGCCTTGGCCGACAGCATCAAAATGGGCACATTGCTCCCCTGCCGGATGCGCATGGTGGCCATGAGCCCATTGCACCGGGGCATCATCACATCCATAATCACCAGATGGGGTCTGGCTTTCTCTGTTTTGGCGCAGGCTTCTTCTCCGTTGGTTGCGGTAATGACCCGATATCCGGCCTGGGTCAGCGCCGTTTCAATCACGTTGACAATGGCGGCATCATCATCTACCACCAGGATTTGATAGGGCATATCCATGTCGCGCCCCTCCTTGTTGCCGATATTCTGAATTCTATCATAGCAGATTTCCCCGAAAATGCAACCGGTCAATACGCCTTTCCCAGAATTCACCGTCCACGCCCAAAATCTTTGGCCATTTTCGCCAAGATTTCTCCAAAAACATACTTTTTTCTCGATTCCCCATTGAAAATCAACGCCAAATTTGGTAGAATGTCAGATGGGTCAAAAAGAACCCAAATACATTTTCTTCACCATAGAAGGAGGAACAACAATGAGAAACCATCATTCCGTTCGACTTCTGGCCGTGCTGCTGGCACTGGTTATGGTGATGACCATGATTCCCGGCACTGTCTTCGCCACCGGCGAGAAGTCTCAGGACATCGTCATCCTCTACACCAACGACACGCACTGCGGCGTTGATGCAGAAGTCCCCGAAGGCAGCATGGGTTTTGCCAACCTGGCTGCTTACAAGAAGGCCATGGAAGAACAGCATGAGAATGTCGTGCTGGTCGACAATGGCGATGCCATTCAGGGCGAAGCCATCGGCACACTGTCCAATGGCGACTACCTTGTGGACATCATGAATTTCGTGGGCTATGATTATGCCATTTTCGGCAACCACGAGTTCGACTATGGTATGGATGTGGCTCTGTCTCTGCTGGAGAACGCCAACGCCCAGTACCTGTCCTGCAACTTTGTGGACCTGCGCACCAATGCGCCCGTCACCAAGGCTTATGACATCGTGACCTACGGTGAGCTGGACGTGGCTTACATTGGCATTGCCACCCCCGAAACCTTCACCAAGTCCACCCCCGCTTACTTCCAGGACGAAAATGGCAACTACATCTACGGCTTCTGCGAAGGCAACAACGGTCAGGACCTGTATGATGCTGTGCAGAAGGCCATTGACGATGCCAAGGCTGAGGGGGCTGACATCATCATTGCTCTGGGTCACCTGGGCATTGACGAGGTCTCTGAACCCTGGACCTCTTATAACGTTATCGCCAACACCACCGGTCTTGATGCCTTCCTGGATGGTCACTCCCACAGCGTCATCCCCGGCGAGGTGATCAAGGATAAGGCCGGTAATGAGGTCATCCTGTCCTCCACCGGCACCAAGCTGAACAACATCGGTAAGATGACCATCACCGCTGAGGGTGAGATTACCACCGAGCTGGTCACCGGCTACACCGAAGTGGACGCCGAGACTGACGAATTCATCAAGGGCATTCAGGCTCAGTTTGAAGACAAGCTCAATGAGGTTGTCGCTGAGACTGACGTCACTCTGACCGTCTATGACCCCACCACCGGCAACCGCATTATCCGCAATCAGGAATCCAACCTGGGTGACCTGTGCGCCGATGCTTACCGGATTGTGCTGGGCGCTGACATTGCCTTCGTCAACGGCGGTGGCATCCGTGCCAATATCGAAGAAGGCGAAATCACCTACGGCGAAGTGATCGCTGTCCATCCCTTCGGCAACATGGCCTGCACCGTTGAGGCCACCGGTCAGGAAATCGTGGACGCTCTGGAGATGTGCTCCCGTGCTGTCCCCGGTGAGCTGGGCGGCTTCCTGCAGGTTTCCGGTGTGAAGTACACCGTCAATAAGTTCATCCCCTCCACCGTCACCGTTGACGACAAGGGTCTGTTCGTCTCCGTTGGCGAGAACCGCCGTGTCTCCGATGTGGAAGTGCTTCAGGCTGACGGCACCTATGCCCCCATCGACCTGGAGGCCACCTACGTTCTGGCTTCTCACAACTATATGCTCAAGGACGGCGGCGACGGCATCACCATGTTCATGGACAACAAGGTCCTGCAGGACGAGGTCATGATCGACAACCAGGTCCTCATCACCTATATCCGCGACCATCTCGACGGCGTTGTTGGTGAGCAGTATGCCAACCCCTACGGCGAAGGCCGCATCACCATCGCTTCCGTTCCCGCTGACGTGAAGGAAGGTCAGTGGTACTATGACTATGTTGAGTATGTCTATGAGAACGGTCTGATGAACGGCATGAGTCTGGATGCTTTCATGCCCAACGCCACCGTTACCCGTGCCCAGATTGCTCAGGTGCTGTACCGTCTGGCTGGCAGCCCCGAGTACGAAAATGCCTCCAAGCTGACCGATATCGATGAAGATGCCTGGTATGCTGAGGCTGTGCAGTGGGCCGCCACCGAAGAAATCGTCATCGGTTACGAGGACGGCTCCTTCAAGCCCATGCGTGCCATCACCCGTGAAGAGCTGGTGACTATGGTCTATCGCTATGCCGAGTATGCCGGTTACCGCATGAACTACACCAATGACCTGTCCGCTTTCACCGATGCCGCCAAGGTTCAGCCTTACGCACTGGAAGCCATGCAGTGGGCTGTTGGTGTTGGTCTGATTGACGGCATGAACGACGGCACTCTGGCCCCCAGAGGCACTTCCATCCGTGCCCAGTTGGCCGCCATCTTGTATCGCCTGTGCGAGACCACCACGGAGATTAACCTGATGGCTACCTCCGACGTTCACGGTCAGATTTTCGCCACCGACTACACATCCGGCTACGAGGCCTCCGGCACTTACCGTCAGGGTCTGCCTTATGTTGCCACCTTCGTCAAGGAGCAGCGGGAAGAGTACCCCAACTCTTTCCTGGTGGACTGCGGCGACCTGATTCAGGGCACTCCCCTGACCTATTACTATGCATTCTATCAGCCCGAGGTGGAAGACCCCACCATGAAGGCTCTGCGTATCATGGACTATGATATGTTTGTCCCCGGCAACCACGAGTTCAACTATGGCATGACCATTCTTCAGCGCCAGCTCGACTACCTGACCAGCGAAGCCAATGGCACCGAGTCCTCTGTCGCCGTCTCTCTGGCCAACTATCTGGCTACCGAGACCAATGACGCTGAGGAGAAGGACTGGGCCACCTGGAATGACTATGCCCCCTATATCATCTACGAGTTTGATGGTGTCAAGGTGGCCGTTATGGGCATTGGCAACCCCAATGTGCCCAAGTGGGACGTTCCCGCCAACTGGGAAGGCATCTACTTCGCCGGTGTTCTGGAGACTTATGAAAAGTACGAAGCCGAAATGCTGGAAAAGGCCGACATGATCGTTCTGGCCAGCCACTCCGGTATCGACTCTGCCTCCACCGACTCCGACTTCATCCGCGCTCTGGTGGAGTCCACTAACTCCATCGACCTGGTCTTCACCGGTCACGAGCATCGCAGCGGCATCACCGAGATTGCCAACGCTGACGGCGAAATCATCCCCGTTTACTCCCTGAGCACCAAGTGCGCCTATGTGGGTCAGACCGTGGTGAACTTCAACCTGATTACCGGTGAGTTCGAGCTGGATACCCGCTATGTTCCCATGACCGAGAACCGTCAGCCTGTTTACGAGCAGGATGCCGAGCTGGTTGAGGCTCTGCAGGCTTATGAGACTGCCACTTGGGAAGACTATATGCTCCAGCCCATCGGCAAGGCCACCGGCAACTTCTCCGCCGCTGACCTGGGCGCCGGTCCTTCCGCTTTCGTGCAGCTCATCAACGATGTTCAGACCTGGGGCGCTTATGACCGCACCGGCGAGAACACCCCCGATGATGCCTCTGACGACGTCAAGCCCATGCTGTCCATCACCGCTCCCCTGACCTCCGGCAATGCTGAGAACCTGATTCCCGAAGGCGATATCGTTCTGGGCGATATGTTCCGTCTGTACCGCTATGAGAACTGGTTCTACCAGATCACCATGAGTGCCAAGGAAGTGGACACCTGGCTGGAATACTCCGCCTCCAAGGTGGAGCTGAATGAGGATGGCTCCGTCAATATTCTCGGCGGTCTGACTTACTATGATGTTATCACCGGCGAGGGTTTCTACTATGAAATCGACCCCAGAGCAGAAGTTGGTGACCGTGTGGCCATCTTCTACGGCGTGGACGAGGAGGGCAACCACCTGACTGTAGCTGAGGACTTTGTCTTCACCGTGGTTGTCAACAACTATCGTTACAATGGCGGCGGCGGCTATGTGGAATGGATGAACGCCAACGGCTGCGAATTCATTGCCAACGACGAGAACCGCGTCATTTACTCCACCCAGTATGACATGATGCAGGGTGAAGACAAGGGTCAGGCCCGTAACCTGCTGGCTGACTACATCACCGAGCAGGGCGAGCTGGATCCCGCCGACTACACCATCGACAACTGGGTTATCCTGGGTGCAAACTAAGGATTCTACCGGTTGATTGAAGCGAATACCCTTTCCCCGCCGACCTTCGGGTCGGCGGGGGTTTTTCTGTCGTCAGAATCATTATTTATGTATTGTCATACCAGTCTTGACTTTTTCCGTATAATCTGCTATAGTATATGCGGAATTCTAAGACTACTAAAGAATCGGAGGTCATTGTATGAAAAAGAAATTCATCCTTTGGTTACTGGTGCTGGCATTTTTGCTGCCGGTGGTTGCAGTCCCCGGCTCTGCCAGTCGTGACGAATATCACGATGATTACATTGAGCCCATGAGCCTTTATGAGCATTTCTATCTCTCTAAAAGCGATTGTGGCTCTCTTTGCTTCATGGTCGATTCCAGAAATTATGCCATGGGCATCATTATGGTGCTCTACCCAACATCTCTCACCGGTCAGGAATCCAAAGAAACACTGCGTGCGAAAGCAATAGACCTGATCGAAGCAGAAGCCGATGCTGAGTTGCGCCTGGATCAGCTTTCCAACGCATCCTTGAATCAGTGGTTCCACTTCGAGCTCGATGGTAAACAGCTGGAAACCGGCTCCTACCTGTTTGCCGCTTACTTATACAGCTACAGTTCAAAAGACGGTACGCTGTTCGATGTGGAGATTCATCCGGATTTTGATACGCTCTATGTCACCGATGTGTATGTGGTTGATGAACCCGTTCCCGCGACCGGTGCGAATTTCTATCTTTGTGATAAGTACGGAGAAAACCGGAAGCCTGTCACAGAGCTGGAGTTTGATTTGGATATGGCGTGGTCAACCGTTTTCCTCGGTGCTGACCTGGCTCCATTCAACAGCACAGGTGGCTTCTATCTGGATTTTATCCAGTTAGGTAATTCCTATCCTGTGGGACCTGACCGGATGTTCCCCACCTATATGACTTGCGGCTATCCTATCACAATTTACTCTTGCGGTACCGGAGTCCTTGGCGCAGTCTGGCGCTCCAGCAATAAAGATTCGGAATATCAAATCGGCCCCTTCCCCATTACCGTCACTGTCCCCTGCAAACCCGATGCGGGCAATACGGAAGTCACACGGGAGCATACCGCCACCCAACCCGGCGAGTTGACCGGTCCTTGCAAGAGCTGCGGTGAACCTGCCACAATGCCTTATGCCCCCATCTTCACCGACACCTACCCCAACGAATACTACGCCCCCGCCGTGGACTACTGCTATGAGCAGCAGTTGTTCCGGGGTACCAGCGAAGACAAATTCAGCCCCAAAATGACCATGAGCCGGGGCATGGTGGTCACCGTCCTCCATCGTCTGGCCGGCAGTCCCAGCACCAGCGGACTGAAGAACGAGTTTACCGACGTAGCCGAAGATCAGTATTACGCCGACCCCATCAAGTGGGCCACCGCCAATGGTATCGTCAACGGCATGGGCGGCGGCAAATTCCAGCCCAATACCAATGTCACCCGGGAACAGCTTGCGGCAATCCTGTACCGCTATGCCCAGTTCGCTGGCATGGATATGACCGTAACCGGTGACGGTCTGGCAAAATTCACCGACCGGAATACGGTCAGTGACTATGCCCTTACTCCCATGGCCTGGGCAGTCGACCGGGGTCTCATCAACGGCGTGACCACCACCACCCTGCAACCCCGGGGCAACGCACTGCGGGCGCAGGTCGCTACCATCATTTATCGTTATGTCTTATCCGTCGTCAACCCTGCATAAGCATAATTTCTCTCCTCCACCACACCTGGCTTTGTGGTGGAGGTTTTCTTCCCTCAGGATTAACGAAAAATTTACACCCAACCAGCGGAAACGAAGAATTCCCCTCTTCCCTTTTGCGGAAAATGGTATATAATAATCATGGCAGACTCTACCCACCGGGTTTTGTCCGTCTGCCGGAAATCCACCATTACAGGATGTGTACCATGATCCAACCTTTAGAAATTCTCCCCGGTGTCCGTCTGCGGTGTGTGCAGACCGACCGGTTCAAAAGTTCCTGCCTCAGCATCAACCTGCTCAGACCCCTGCGAAAAGAGGAGGCCGCAAAAAACGCACTTCTTTCCAATGTCCTCATGCAAGGCACTTCGCTTCACCCGGATATGCAGAGCCTGTCTCTGGCCATGGATGAGCTGTATGGCACCAGTATGGGCCCCATGTGCCGGAAAAATGGCGAAATCCAGACGGTTGGCTTCTATATGAGCTGTCTGGACGACCGTTATGCCCTCCCCGGCGACCGGGTGCTGGAAAGAGCCATTGGTCTGCTGACGGAGCTGATGCTGAATCCCCTGCTGATTGACGGCTGTTTCTGTCCGGAATATGTGGCCATTGAGCAGGATAATCTAATCAATACCATCGAATCCACCATCAATGACAAGCGCACCTACGCCAACAGCCGGATGCTCAAGGCCATGTGCCGGGACGATGCCTTCGGGGTGGAGCGACTGGGCACGGTGGCCGATGTTGAAGCCATCACGCCCCAGTCCCTTTATGCCCATTACCGGTCGATCCTTGCCACCTCGCAGGTGGAAATCTTCTATGCCGGAAGTCAGTCCCGGCAGACCATTGCCGAATTGCTGACCAGCGCCCTCTCCACCCTGCCCCGGGGTGCGCTGACCCCCTTAAGCTATAGCGCCATGCCCAGTCATGAGGGCGTACAGGAGCTGGAGGAGACCATGGAACTGACCCAGAGCAAGCTGTCCATGGGCTTTACCACCGGCATCACCTCCCGTGACCCGGAATACCCCGCCCTGATGGTCTTCAATGCCCTCTACGGCGGCGACATGACCAGCAAACTCTTTATGAATGTCCGGGAAAAGCTGTCGCTGTGCTATTATGCCGGCTCTGCCACCTCTGCCTCCAAGGGGATTCTCATCGTCTCCAGCGGCATTGACCGGGAAAACTACCAAAAAACCGTGGACGAGATTCTTCACCAGCTTAAACTCTGTCAGGATGGGCAGATCACCGAAGAAGAACTCAGTGCCGCCAAAAAGGCCATGATCTCCAGTCTTCTGGCGCTACAAGATTCCCTGGGCTCTATGGAGGATTTCTCCGCTTTTCAGGTGCTCAGCGGTTTCCCCTTAGACCCGGAGGATTACCGTAAAACCGTGGAGGCGGTGGACATCCCGCAGGTTGTCGCTGTGGCCAAACAGGTAAAACCGGACACCATATTCTTCCTCAAGGGGGTCACCAATGAATAAACTCACCTACCCGCACCTGAACGAAACCCTCTATACTCACCGTCTTGCCAACGGTCTGACCATTGCCGTGATTCCCAAGCCGGGTTTTGTGAAGAAATCCGCCTATTTTGCCACGGATTACGGCTCGATCCACATGGACTATACCCTGAATGGTCAGCATTACACCACCCCCGCCGGGGTGGCCCACTATCTGGAGCACAAGATGTTTGACCTGCCGGGGCGGGACGTGATGGAGGAATTCGCCGCTCTGGGTGCATCCCCCAATGCGTTCACCACCTATGACATGACCGCCTATTATTTCTCCTGCACGGAGAATTTTATGGCCTGTCTGGAGCTGCTGCTGACCTTTGTCTCCACCCCCTATTTTACCCAGGAGTCCGTAGAGAAAGAAAGGGGCATCATTGCTCAGGAAATCCGGATGTATGAGGACAGCGCCGACAGCAAGGTCTATGAAGATCTTTTCGCCGCCATGTACCGCAACCACCCCGTCCGCATCCCCATTGCCGGGACTGTAGAATCCATTGAAGACATTTCCGCCCAAACCCTCATGGACTGTTACAATGCCTTTTACCACCCAGGGAATATGATTCTGTGCGTGGTAGGGGATGTTGAACCGGAGACTGTGGTGGAGCTGGCGGAGCGCATCCTGCCCAAAGAAGCCCAGGATAAACCTGTGGCCGATTTGGGGACAGAAGAAGACTTAGACTGCCGGGATTGCGACACCAGCCGGGTCATGGATGTAGCAATGCCCACCTTCCAGATGGGATTCAAGTGCCACCCCATGGCAGACGGAGACCGGGGCGAAATCCAGCAGATTATTGGAGATTTGGCGGCAGAAGCCCTGATGGGTGAATCCTCCAGTCTGTACCAGCGGCTGTATCAGGCGGGGCTGATTGACGGCTCTTTCGCCTGCGGGTTTGAAGATGTGCCCGGTCTGGCCATGCTGAGTTGCGGCGGGGACAGCCGCGACCCGGAGGCGGTCAGGCAGGCGATCCTGGAAGAAGCCGGGCGGCTGTGTCAGGAGGGTATTGACGAGGGTCTGTTCCTCCGGCTGAAAAAGTCTGCTCTGGGCAGGAGGTACCGGGCGCTGGACAGCTTTGATTCTCTGTGCTTCCGGGTCTGCGCCACCCATTTTGACGGCGCAAATTACTTCGATTTCCCCAAACACTATGAATCCGTCACCAAAAGTCAGGTGGAGGACTTCCTGCGCACCGCCATCGTCCGGGAGCACTGCGCCATGTCCATCATCTGGCCCCGTCAAGAGGAGGAAAATTGACTATGCTCACCAACACTTACCACGAAATCTCCTTCCCCAGTCTAGGCATCTCCTTTGACCCCTCCACCGGAATCAACATCGGTAGCTTCTCTATCCGCTGGTATGGGGTCATTATCGCTCTGGGTCTGTGTCTGGCGGTCATTTATGCCTGCCGCCGCAGCCGGAAATTCGGTCTTAATGAAGACCAGCTTCTCGATGGTGTTCTCTGGGTCACCCCCTTCGCCATTCTCTGCGCCCGGGCCTATTATTGCATCTTCGCCTGGGAAGTTTATGCCGACAATCCCATCTCCTGTCTGTATATCTGGGAGGGCGGTCTGGCCATTTATGGCGGTGTCATTGGTGCCATCATTGGCTCGCTGGTCTACTGCCGGGTGAAGAAAATCAAGCCGCTGGCCGTATTGGATCTGGTGGCTTTGGGCTTTATGATTGGTCAGTGCATCGGTCGCTGGGGCAACTTCTTTAACCGGGAAGCCTTCGGCGCACAGACGGAGTCCTTCCTGCGGATGGGCTTGACCGATGAATATGGCTATACCATTTATGTACATCCCACGTTCCTCTATGAGTCCTTGTGGAATCTGTTGGGCTTCGTGCTGATTCACTTCATGTCCAAGCGCAGGAAGTATGACGGTCAGGTTCTTCTGCAGTATCTGGCCTGGTATGGCGCAGGTCGTGCCGTCATTGAGGGTCTGCGCACCGACAGCCTGTATATCGCCGGTACGGATATCCGGGTGAGTCAGGCCCTGTCCATCTTCCTGTGTGTGGCGGCTCTGGCTTATCTGATTATCTTCAGTTTCTCAAAGCACGACCCGGAGAAGCTCTATGTGAACGTGGTCGCCAAGCGGCAGCAAGAGGAGGCCGAACTTCTGGCGGCGCTGATGGCTGAGGAAGAATCCACCGAAGACAGTGCATCCGAAAACGCCACCCAGATGCAGGAGACTACCGAAGCGGAAGACACTGCCGAAACTGAAGTCACGGCAGAAGCCGAAGCAGCAGAGGCAGCCGCTGAATCCGGTGAACCCAATGAAGTTACCCCGGAAGAAGCCACTGCAGAGGAAGAACTCCCCGCCGAAGTAGCGGAAGTCCCCACTGCGGACAATTTGACCGAAGAAGCCGAAAACGAAGATTCCGAAACGGAGTCCACTGAGCCTCAGGGCAAGATGTCTCTCTGGCAACGTTTTGACCGCTGGCTCAGGACCTGATTTCCGGCAAACGAATAAGGAGGAATTCTCATGGCAAACAACGCATTCTCTGACCTCTGGGCAAGGGCCGGAAGTCTCGCCCGGACTGCCGCCGCCGCCACCCGTCACGCCGCTGACAGTGCCAAGCTGTCCATCAACATCGCCGCCGAAGAAGAAAACCTGAAAAAAGCCTACGCCGCACTGGGTCGGCTGTACTATGAATCTTTGGAATCCGGTACAACGCCGGAGGGCGAAGCCTTTGACCAGCAGATTGCGCTGATTCGTCAGACTCTGCAGAAGATTGAACTCTACCGCCGCCAGAAAGAGCAAGCTCCCCGGCAGGAAAGCACCGGGGAGGCTGCTGTGGAAACGACTGCGGTTGCGGAGGATGCAGGAGAAATGACCACCGTCACCGCTGACCCGCTGGCTAAGGATGAGGATTTTGATGACCTGGTGAATAGGCTGGGGTGAGGAATCTTTTTTGGTGAACAATGCGCCGTCTTCCCGGGTGAACCGCCCCTTGTCAAGTAGACCGGGAAAATAACTAAAAATGCAAGCAGCTGTTGCCGCCGTGGTGACAGCTGTTTTGCTTATGCTGCAAAACGAGCCTTGTATTTTTGAATACGCTTATTGAC
>SVLX01000036.1 GCA_015067725.1 Oscillospiraceae bacterium
CGTGACCCAGAGCGGCAACGATACGTTCTTCGGTTTCGCCGCAGACACAGGTGCGGGTCTCCACACCGTTCTCGGTGCAGGTGGGCGCCTTGGTGAGCGTCCATTCACCGAAGCTGTGACCGGTGGCACGGATTTCCCGGTTTTCGGCCTCGCCGCAGGCGCAGACTCTGGTTTCCAGACCGTCCTCGGTGCAGGTGGCTTCCTTAACCACAGTCCATGCGCCGAAGTTGTGACCGGTGGCATCAATTTCACGGGTCTCGGTTTCGCCGCAGGCAGTACAGGTGCGGGTTTCAACGCCCTTCTCGGTGCAGGTGGCGGGCTTGGTCACCTTCCACTCACCGAAGCTGTGACCCAGAGCCTGAATAATCTCACCCTTCTTGACCATACGGTTGCAATCCAGACACCAGGTATCACCGGTGTAACCGGCGGTGGTGCAGGTAGCTTCGATAGCATCCCGGATTTCGGTATTCTTGTGCTCAAACTCGACCTTAATGGTTTCGGTGGTGCCAACGGCATTGCCGAGCTGCTTGTGCTCCACAGTGATGTCAGAATCATCGGTATTCAGCACATTAAAGGTCAGTGTTGCGATGGTGCCCTCAGCAGGAATCTCATTCAGGGCGACATAGCCGAAGGTCAGCTTGCCGTCTTCTTCTGCCTTGGCGGTGTAGTCGCCGGAGATTACAGCGGACTTCAGCGCCAGCTTGGCGGCATCATAAGACACGGTGACGAGACCATTGTTGGCGGCCTCCTTAGTGGTGACTGTGACAGTGACGGTCTTCTCGCCTTCTTCGATTTCCTCATCGGATTTGGGGGCGAATTCGTTGGCAATGCCGAAGTCAGGTGCGGCATCCGGACCCATGACTCTGCCGTAACCGGATTGCAGCCGCTCCGCTTCTTCCATGGTCACCCGGTTTTCGGATTCTTCGGTTCCCCCGGTGGCGGTGTCCTCCGGTGTTTCCACAGCGGTCTGGGGATAGAATTCACCGCTGACCTCCTGGGGAGTGTAAAGGCCGGTGATGTAGGTAACGCCGGGAATGCGGCCAATCTTCTGGAGCGCCAACGTATCGGTAGTCAGGTCGATGTAGTACAGGTCGGCCACATTGTTGCTGGCATCGGCGAGAATCAGGCCTGTGCCGTCATAGGCCATGGATTGATGATCAAAGGTGTCAAAAACCTTGCCCAGGTCGGCAATCTCTGTCAGCTTCACATCCTGAGAGGCAAAGTAATACTCGCCACTGGAACTGCGATATTGGGCGGTGATGTCAACCCGGTACAGCTTACCCACTCTGGATACCATCATGAAGCTTTGGGTCAAATCGTTGCTGGAGACATACGCCAGAGCCATGCATTCATAGGCTGATGTTTCGCGGCGCCATTCCGTACCAAAACCATAACCGCTCAGACTGCCGGTGTAAGGGTCTTTGCCATAGAAGCTGACGCCGTCTCCATCCAGGAACAGGGGGAGATCAAAGGCGACGCCGTCGGAAGTCCGGATACCGGGGGCATAGGTCGCATCCTCAAAGGCAGGCCACCAAATACCAATGGATGATTCTGCGAAGTCGTTGGTCATGTCGGACATATAATAGTATCCGTTGTTGGTGCCGGCTACGGTATTGTGACCGATGTAACCGCCGCCTTCCAACCGGGTGCCGCCCTGATGGATGGTGGTGATTTCCATGTTTTCCGTGGAGATGGTTGCCCACTGGGTGCCGGTCCCGGTGACAATCTGGGCATTCACGGTGATATTCTTGCTCAGCAGTGGCTTTACGGTGATTTCTACGCTTTCGGATATGGTGTTGCCATTCCGGTCGGTATCTGTGGTGGTGACGGTGACGGTGGCTGTGCCTTCACCCACGGCGGTGACCAGACCGGTGTTGCTGACCGTAACCACGTTGGCATCGCTGGTGGCATAGGTCAGGGCATTGGTGGCACCCATAACGGCATCCACGTCCAACTGCAGGGTTTCCTTTTCCCAGAGCGCAGTATCTTTCGTTCGCATCCGCAGGGTCAATACCGTGGCGCACCGGTGCTGGTGCAGGGCGACCACAGGCCATGTGCCGCCGCCAAAGGTGCCCAGCTCGGTACTGATGAGCAGTTCCGGTTCAATGGCATGAAGCCGGGCGGTGTGATTACCCTGGATGTAGGTGGATACCAGCAGATAACCGGTTTCCTTGTCATAGACCATGGAGGCGGAGTCACCACTGTCAAAGTCGTGGGCATTCTTCAGATAGAGGCCGGTCTCCCCAATCAGGAAGAATTCCGGTTTGTATTCACCGCTGTTGTGGCGGTACAGCACCAGACGATAAAGCACGCCCTCTGTGGACAGGAGATAATAGAAATTGGCGGGATAGCCATTGTAATATCCGGCATCATACTGGGCGATGGTGGCAAGTTTGCTTTCCCGGTATGCGGCGTCGGGAAGCAGACTGCTGAATGTCCAGTAGAACAGCCATTCAGAGCCCACCTCGAAGAGGGTCAGCGCCTGACCGTCGGCACTGGCAGCCACAAACTTGTTCTTAAATGCACCGCCGGAAAGTGTGGTGGCTGGGGCGGCATCGGACCAGAGCCAGTCGGTATGCCATTGGGATTGCCAGGGCGTTGCCGCAAAGGTGTCCGCATCGACGGAGTAGATTCTGCTACCGTCATGGACGATGATTTTGTCGCCCATCTGCACACCGCCTTTGTAGGCTGTGTCGGCTTGTCCCACGGCATCCCAGCCGGCGGGAGCGGCAGCGGTAAACTCAGCCCAGTTTGCAACGCCGTCAGCATCAGAAATCAGAGCAGAAAGCGCAACATCCAGTTTCGCAACCGAAATCTCACATTCGGCGTAGACATCCGGTGTGTGCGCACTGGTTGCCCGAATGCGGACAGTGCCATTGGACCATGTCTGAACGAAGCCCTGCCCACTCACTGTGGCGATGCTGTTGTCGCTGGAGGTCCAGATAACGGAAGTGTTGCTGAGATTCCAAGGTTGCACCATGGCTTCCAGCAGGAAAGATGCACCTGCAGGCACCCGAAGCTGTGTCTGATTCAGCACCACAGCCGAAGCACTGGAGAACTGCTCCAGCGTGAAGCCGCCGGACGGCACGATGTACATACACTGCATCAGGTTGGACAACACAGAGCTTGCCGAACTTCCGAAGCCACCGTGGTTTGTGCTGGTTTTGGTGCCCTTGCCGGTGGCGGTATTCAGGGTGACCAGCACTCTGTTGGTGTCGACGTATGCGGCTCCGGTGGAACTTGCCGCCGCCATGTAGAGGATATCCCGGTCGTGGTCCCAAGCCAGCGTTGCATTCTGGGTGGCAAAGCCAATTCTGCCGCTGGTGGTTTTGTTGATGGGAGACAATTCGGAAATCTTGCCATCCACCGCCATGTCGCTGGTCCAGGTGTACAGATAAGCGAGAATACTATTGCCATCACATACAGAATAGAATCTGCCGTCGTCATCTATGGCCAGACCCCGGAGCTGGGTATAGCTTTTGGCGGTATTGCGGGGATGGGCGGTCTCCACGTCGTACAAATCGGTGACTTCCATGGTATAAAGGTCGATGGAGGAGATAGTCATCCGGTAGCACAGGTCAGTGCCGTTGCTTTGACTCAGGATGTACAGTTTTCCATCGGCATAATTCATGGCCATACCCCGCACATCCCGGTATCCCAGAGTGCCTACCTTCTCGCCCCAGGACAGGTCATAGGCTTTGGCCACATAGAGGTTTGTTTTGCCCGCATCCAGAGCGGCAATAAAAACATGACCATCCACATATTCGGCTTCCACCACATTCAAATCGGTGGTGGTTATGGCGCTCAGACCGCCACTGCCCTGATTGGCTTTGAAGTACACGTTCTGCGGGTCAATTTCCACCCAACTGGAGGGAGCGTCTCCGCCCAGCGCAAAGCCAAACATTCTCCCGGCGAGGTTTTCTTTCTGCCCTATCTCCATTTCCAGACGGTAGGTAACGGTATTTTTGGCATAGTCCACCACCTGCAACAGGAAAGACTCGCCGTAAGGGATGGTGTTGAGGTCCAGAATATACTCTGCCGTCTCACCGGGTTGGATATCCACTTTGGCTCCGGCGGCATTCAGCACACGCTTACCACCGGCATTATACAAGGCAACGGCGGCAAGATAGCGGTTGTCTGAGGCTTTTACCACCAGCGTGTGGTTCACCACGTCATAGTAGATGTTTTCCAAAACGGGGAAGGTGTTGTCCACATTCAGGGTCACGGAGAATGTACTGCCCTGCCCCAGCTTGTCCCAGTCCACCGTACCGTCAGCGTTTGTGCTGTATTCTGTGGCGGCAGAGAACAGAAAGCGAATCCGGTCACCCTCATTGGCCCTGCTGATGTCGGCATCCACAAAAGTATAGTAGCCGTTGTTCAGCCAAGTGCCGTGATTGGGGCTATAAATGGCGGAGTACAGTGCGCCTTCCGCAAATTCCTCCAGCACCTGACCGCTGGTCAGATTTTGCACGGCATAGCGATGAGCCGTCGCATTGCGAATCAACTGGAAGCCCAGAGAGACCACGGAATCCCGGGTGTTAATGGCGTTGCGCTCCGGCATATAGGTGGCATCGGGGACAATGGGATTCCCACTGAAGTAGTAGTTGTTGGCGGGTTCGGTGGCATAGCGGATGGTGAGATACCTGCTCAGTTCCGTGACATAAGGCACCCGGTTCTCTCCGTGGTTGAACCGCTGATGATAATCGCCCACATCAAACATGGAAGGGTCAGACCAGTCGCCATACCAGCCCAAAACAGGGATAGAGTGGCTGGTGCCGGCCACACCCTCGGCATTGGGAAGACTCTCGGCAAAGACATATCCCTCGATGTAAAGGCCCTTGGTCCCGTGGTTGCGATAGAACTGCTCCCACTGCTCCGTCAGCTCCACCCGCAGGGTGATTTCCACCTTGCCACCGGCGGGCGCAATGGCGAAGGAAGTCCCCAAATCCCGGAGGAAGAGGTACGCATCGTGGGTATCCACATCGCCGTCAGTATCCCGGTCGGCTTTGTCGGCATTAGTCAGCTCATCCGTCAGTCCTACGGCATAATCCAGCAGTCTTTGACCGTCGGCGGTTTGGATAAGACCGTCACCGTTAAAGTCGCAGCCGCGCATATCACCGGCGGGATTAAGGATTTTACCATCAGCGGACCACTGAAGCAGGGCGGGCATGGCGGTGGTCAGGGTATCCATATACCAGGTCTGCCGGTCTTCACCCTGAAAATAGTTCTGGGTGAAAAAGTCGGCGCTGAGGACATAGGCGCGCTCGGTATCGGTCAGGTTGTGCAGAGTAAAGGAGATGGTGTACTCCCCTTCCCTGCCGGGGTCATCACCCAGCTCCACCTTTACCTTCCCGTCAGTGGCACCGGCATTCATGGTTTCCTCCATCAGGATATAGCTGTCAGCAGAAATGGCGGCACCCACATTGGCCAGACCTGCGCCCTGCTGAATGACCGGATAATAGACACCGGCAGAAGCCTCCAGAGGTGTAGCTGTGGACAGCAGAAGGCTCTGGGACAAGGTGCGTACATCGAGACCGGTCTTTTCCACCAGACCATTCTCTTTGATATACTGGGCCACAACAGCGGCCATACCCGCAACCTGAGGTGTGGCCATGGAGGTACCGGACATGACCGCATATGCCTTGCCGGAGGTGTCCGTACCGTTGACGGAGTAGATGCTGCCACCGGGGGCGGTGATTTCCGGCTTCAGCTCCAGCGAGCCGGGGACTCCCCAGGAGGAGAAGGCACTCATGGTGTAATACTCGCTGTTATAGGAAACCGCAGTTTTGCCGCCGGAAATGGTCATGGTACCCAGATAGAAGCGGACGTTGCCCTCATCATCGGTGACGGCGGTGGCATTCTCCTTCATGAACGCGCCGTCAGCCTGAGAAATGGAGACGGCGGGCTCGGAGTACCAGTTCTCGCTGTTCATATCCATGCCAATAGAGCCGGGCTCGTTGTTATAGACCACGACAGCGGCAGCGCCATAGTCCATGGCGGCATTGATCTTGTCATAGAAGGAGATGTCACCGCCCCGGGAACAGACGGCGATTTTGCCGGGCAGGTCGTCACAGACTGCGTCCCAGTCATCGTAAGAGCCATAACCGTCAAGAAGGAGATATTCCCACTCACCGGCATAGTCCGACAGCGGTCTCATGTCATAGCCGTTGGTGGCATCGGTGGCGATGATGATATGGTCGGCCACGGTGAAATAATTGCTGACCGTGCCGTCGTTGTCCACGGAGGCTACGGCAAGGGAATTGGAGTACGAGGCAGGTGCGCCCAGAGTGTCCCAGTTGACATCGTCAGCATACAAATAACCTCCGGTAGGAGAAACAATGGGCCACTGATAAGCATTGCCGCCTGCGATGGCTACCGTCATCCCGGAATTGCGGACATTTTCCATAATCCGCGCATATTCCGGATTGGCATACAGACCGGTGAAACCGGCTGTAGCAGTGCCCAGAGACAGATTGACCGCATCACAGTCCAGAATCATGGCATCTTCAATGGCGGCCATATAGTCAGACTCATAAGCGCCGCCGTTTTTGCCGAAGACCTTCATGGTAATGAGCTGCGCATCCGGGGCCACGCCCTGCATATGGACAGAAGCCAGCGCAGGGGCGAAGGTGCCATCCATATTGCGGATGTAGGTATTGGCGGCAGCAATACCGGCCACATGGGAGCCGTGGTAGCCCTGAACGTCATTGTCGTGGGTAATGTCATAGTCCTGGTCGATATAGTTGTAGCCGAAGGGCAGCTTGGTGTTCAGGTAAACGGTCTCCGGGTCAATGGAGACATTGAGTTTATTGGCCACGGCGGCAATTTCCTCCGCATCTAGCAGAGTATCCAGATATTCCTCCAGAGACTGGTGATTCCTGCCCGCCTGATAATTCGCGGCATACAGAAAAGCGGCCTCGTCAAAGGACTGGTGGTCGGTGTCAATGCCGGTATCGATGACGGCAATGCGGCTGCCTGCGCCGGTATAACCCGCTGCCCAGGCTAGGGAAGAGCCAATCTGCCTGCCGGATGTGGCCATATTGGGATTGGCGGTCTCCTCTTGCTTTACCACGGCGGGGTCATAGCGGGTCTCCGGCACCACACTCCGGACGCCGTCTACAGCCTGAATGGCGGGAATCTGACCATAGGGCACATTGGCTGAGATGATGTTGGCGGCCAGCGTCAGATTCCAGACCACATCCAACCGTGCGCCAAGTGCCTGCTCTATGGCCAGAGTCAGGTCTGCCTGCTCCTGACGCAGAGACTGCCGCCAGGCCATCGCAGGTTCATTTTGGGCGATGTCCCGGGCACAATAGCGGGAGATGGTGGATTCCTCGTCCAGAACAATGGAGACGCGGACCATGTCGGTATCGGCGTATTCCGGCTCCTGGGTTTTGCGTTCTGCCACTGGGGGAAGCAAGGGATTGGAAACGTTGCAGTTGTCCACTTGGGTAAAGGTTACGTTGCTTCGCCCGGCTGTTTCCCGGTCTGTTGCGGTAACAGGAATGGCAAAACCGGTCAGAAGCGCAAGAACCAATACCAGTGCGACAAACCGTCTGATGGGCATTGTTTTCATGGGAATTCTTCCTTTCGTCGGTGTTTTCGGATACTTTGGCCGTGGGAGAGCCAAAATCCCCCTGTATTGCTATTATCTCACACCGGGACAATGAAGTATAGCGTCATATCATGTATTTACGATATTTATCCGGGGGCACTCTCAATTTCCTAGAGATATTTCCTGGCCATGTACATGAAATTGTGATTTTTTGCAAAAGGATTGTCAAAATGCTCGGATTGTGATATAATATTAAGTAATATCCCCAATTTAGCTAAAAAACTCCACCAAACAAAGAGCAAATTTGCAGGAGGTCACGTTATTATGGAGAACGGCATATGCAAAACCATTGTGAAATACCGAAAAGCTGCCGGAATGTCCCAGCAAAAACTGGGGGCACTTGTGGGGGTCTCTCCGCAAGCCATCTCCCGCTGGGAGAATGGGGGTATGCCGGATGTCGCCAGTATGCCGAAACTTGCTCAGGCGCTGGGTTGTTCTCTGGATGACCTGTATGGCGTTACCACCAGTGTGCCCACCAATTTGCTGGAGCAGATTACCCAGGAGCTGCGCCATCTGCCCGGTGAGGAGCGACTGAAGAAAGGAATTGACATCGCCTGGCATGTGCTGAAGGTTCTCGTCAGCGCCGAGTTTCCGGGCAGCAAATCTTTTCAGCACAATTTTGATATGTTGGGCTCAATTGAAAATGCACCACCGGAGGTCTGTATTCGCACCAATACACCGGCCTCCTCCAGCATACCCTCTGCCACAATCTGTAACGCACTGACCAACCATGCCATTATGCAGGCCTCCACCGCGCCGGATTTTAAGTATGTCCTGTTGATGTCTGACCCGGTTGACCGGTATCAGTCGGTATTCCGTAATATGGATGCCTACAGGCTGTTCTTCTCCCTGCTCTGCAAGCCCGGTCGTCTGGAGATTATCCTTATGGGGCTTTCGTTGCCACCCGGCCGGTTTTTTACCCGGGAGTATGTCTGCGCAAATCTGGAAATTCCCGAAGCATTGGCGCAGGAGGCTCTGGAAGATTTGCACAAGCACCAGCTCCTCAGTGGTCAGGTGGTGCAGGATACCACGACAGAGAAGTGGATGTATAAGGTCTTTGTGGATCCCAGCCTCATTTACTTCTTCCATTTTGCCAGCCTGCTTATGCGCGAAGGTGAGGGCTACTACTCCATGAATACCTCTGCCAGAACTGAGCCCTTGGTAAACTACAACCCCAGTGAGGAAGCGTCCTTAAGAGGATGGGAACCAACCAATGCAAAAAACAAAACGGCGGCTCATACAGAACTGCACCACAATCACAAGCCTCAGGTCTGACCGCCGCCACCCAAACATCAACCCGCACCTGATCTCAATCTTCAGACCATTCTTCGGGCGGCATATCATCCGGAAATGGCTACTTTACCTTGCCGGTTGCAGCGGCAAAGCCAGAAAGTTTACGAAAAGGCCAAATTTTTTGGGAATTTTACCTTGCAATGTTTCCCGTAACGTGGTACACTGTAGATTGGTATGCCCCGACATCAGAATGGATAATCTGTCGGGGCGGAAATGAGGTTATAAGAAATGAGTCAAACAAACAAAGGCCAGGAGGCCAAGAAGCCCGTCAACGGTACTAAGCTGGCGGCCATTATCCTTACGGTCATTCTGGCAGTCTGCGCCATCGCAGGCATTATCTGGGCGCTGTCCCGCTCCGACGACGGCGAGGCCACTGAGCCCACCACCGAGCCCACCACCGCAACCACTGAGCCCACCAACATCAGCACCCAGCCCACTGAGGATGTCCTCACCGAAGAAGAACTGGCTCAGCATCCCGTGTTGGCTGTGGAGAACTACACCGGCGAAGAAGGCGACCTCTCCGCTATGGATGAAGTTATTGCTACCATTGACGGCAATACCATCACCAACAGTCAGTTTGCCATCTGGTATTGGCAGACCTACTATGACATGATGAATCAGATGGGCGGCTATGCCAGCTACTATGGTCTGGATACCACCAAGCCCCTGTATGAGCAGAGCTGTCCCATGGCTCCCGTGCCCATGACCTGGGAGCAGTATTTTGTGGAGTACACCCTGAGCAACTGGCACAGCTACCTGACGCTGTATCTGGAAGCTAAGGCCAACAACATGACCCTCAGCGAGGAAAACCAGACCGCTCTGGACAATATGGAAGCCGAGATGACCGCCAACGCCCAGACTTACGGCTTTGAGGATGTCACCGCCATGCTGGAGGCCGACTACGGCGCAGGCGTCACCATGGAAGACTATAAGTATTTCACGGAAGTCCTGATGCTGGGCAACCAGTACTATACCGAGCGCATGGAAGCCCTCGCTCCCACCGCTGAGGAAGTGGACGCTTACTATCAGGAGAATATGGCCAACTATGCCATGTATGGTGTCCTGCAGGATGGCAGTCCCGCCTCCATCTCCGTCCGTCACATCCTGATTCAGCCCGAGAATATTCTGGACAGCGAAGAAACCGACTCCACTGAGCCTGCCGATGCCACCGAGGAAACCCTCTCCGATGACGAGCTGATGGAGCTGTGCCGTCAGAAGGCGCAGGACATTCTCGACCAGTGGAAGGCTGGCGAGGCCACCGAGGAGAGCTTTGCGGCGCTGGCTACCGAGTACACCGAAGATCCCGGCTCTGCCACCACCGGCGGTCTGTATGAGAATGTGGTGCCCGGTCAGATGGTCACCGAGTTCAACGACTGGTGCTTCAATGCTGAGCGCAAACCCGGCGACACCGACCTGGTTCAGACCTCTTATGGTATCCACATCATGTACTTCGTCTCCGCTGACGAGACCGAGTACTGGTATAGCTGCGCCAGCGCCGACCTGTCCGCTGAGCTGGTCAATGAGATGCTGACTGAGGCTATGGAAAACTACGAGATGAATGTGGAGTATACCAAGATTCGCCTCTGCCCCCTGCCTGCTGTGCTGTATTGATGGGATCCTTTGTACATCGCAACAGAATGTGAGTTAAATGTCCTCCCGCCGGGCTGAGGCAGACCTTTACGGTAAAACCAATAACAGAAGCGGACTGTCCGGAAGAAGGATGGTCCGCTTTTCGCGTCAAAAGCCGACACACCTCTTGATTTTCTCCTGCTTCTGTGCTACCATGTAATCACAAAAAGAAAGAGAGGTAAACCCATGGCCATTCCCAATACCCCCCAAACCCCCAGAGGGCTGGCACAAGAGAAATTCAATGCCGCCCGGGCCAATCTGCTGGTGATGATTGGCTTTACTTTGCTCAATGTGATTCTTGCACTGACCGGGACATCAACGATGATGCTGTTTTCCGCCACGTTCCCCTATGTGATGGCAGTGGTCGCCACGATAACGGATATTCCTGCGTTGCAGGGGATTCTTCTGGGTGTGGCGATTGTGGCCATTGTGCCCTTCTTCCTGTGCTGGATTTTCAGTAAGCGGCGCTATGGATGGTTGATTGCGGCGCTGGTGATGTTCTCGCTGGATACCCTGTTTATGCTGGGCTTTTATCTGCGGGGTGAGGAATGGAGCGGCATTCTGGATGTGGTGTTCCATATCTGGATCATCATCTATCTGGCACAGGGTATTAAGTACGGTTACCGGCTGAAGACTATGCCTCCGGAAGAAACGCCGATGCTGACCCAGGAAATGCCGGGCGCACCTGCTCAGACAGCATCCACGCAGGAGACCACCCCCTTGCGCCGGGCAGACACCGAAGTGAAGCACCGTGTTCTGCTGGAGGTACAGGCTTCCGGCTACCACATCTCTTACAGACGGGTGAAGCGCACCAATGAACTGGTCATCAACGGCTATGTCTATGGCGAGATGGAGATGCTCATTGAGACGCCCCATCAGCTTTGCGCTGTATTGGGCGGTCACCGGATTGTGGCGGGTTACACCGGCATACACAGTTACATTCAGGTGGATGGCACACAGCTCGCCAAAAAGATGCGCCTGTAATCCCCTGCCAATCACATACAATACTACCCCCGGTTTGACGAAAAACCGGGGGTAGTTGCCATTTTTTACGCTTCGGGGTATAGCTGGCACAGGACCAGCCATGCGGGCATGGTGCTGAGCCCAATCCCCTGCTCCGTGATACGCAGATAGCGATAGCCGGACTGACCGTTTTCCAGAACAATGGTACACAAACTGCCGCCACGGTAGTTCCAGTGCACCGCCAAATCCGGGTCATGGGTCAGGGAAACCCGATAACAGCCCCGGGTTTTGGTGATGGTCAGATAGGTGACCCGTCCGTCCTCCACCGTATAGAGCAGCCCATCCCGGTAGGTCCAGAGCATATCCCCGCCAATATCCGACCCCAGAACAGAGCCGTCCAGCCACCAGCGCAGATTTACCCGCTCCGGGGTCAGAGATGTCCCCAGGGCACAGGAATTGCTATACAGCAGATAGCTCTCCCCGTTTATCGTTTGACTGGAGATGGTGAAGCGGCGGAGTTTCTTCTCGCCGTCGGGGGTCTCATACCGGTGACCACAGAGGACGCAAACCCCGTCCTCCAGATAGCACAACTCCGGCTCAGCGGGCTCGCCACAGGTGGCACAGTAGCCGGTGTGGGTACCGTCTGCGTTGTTGCTATAGCGGGAGAATTCGTGAGGAAGTTGCTCCAGCACCTGGCCTTCTGCCAACAGCAGGTGACAGTATGCGCAGTAGCTGTCCCCGCTATACCCCTCCTGCTGGCAGGTGGCGGGAATCTCGTTTTCGATGACCGGCAGATGCTCCCGGGCCTCATATACCGCAGTGACTTCCAAATCGGCATAAACCGCCGTGGTGTCCTGGTCCCAGCCCAGGAAGGTATAGCAGAATTCTTCATCCGGCTCCCGGCAGGGGTCGGGGGGACACTGGGCACTGCTGCCCTCGGGGACTTTCTGCTGAGCGAGAATTGTGCCGTCATAGTCCCGGAAGGTGACGGTATAAGTTGTCTTTTCCGGCTCTGCGGCATTCATCCGGTATGCGCCGCCGCCCTGGGTGGTGATGTAGAGGGTGCGGTAGTCCGGGGAGAAGGTGAGATTCATCAGACGGGTAAAGAGACCCTCGGCATACAGGCGGAAATCCGCATCCCCGGGAGACTTGACATAGACCATGCCCTTGTCCGCCACCACATACATGGTACCGTCCGGGGTGAAGCCGCAACTGCTTGCGCCCAATTCCACAGGCAGGACAAGACTCAGGGTATTGTTGTCCTCCACCCGGTATACGCCGCCGTCGGTGTTTACGTCAAAACTGGCGCCCAAATCCATCCGCCAGCCCCAGGTGGTGTTGTGGATGGCGCTGAGGTAGAGTCCGTGGGTTTCGTCATAGTCCAGGGAGCGGGCATTGACCACTCTGCCCAAATCGACCCGGCTGGTTTCTCCGGTGGTGCGGTCAACCCGATACAGCACCGAGGGGGTTGAGCCGCCAAAGGTATGCCATGCGGTGAGACAGTATACGCTGTCTTCGGTCAGCACCACATCCTGACCCCAAATCAGTCCCTCATGGCTGTCCATTTGCCCGCTGATGCCGGTAAAGGTTCTGCCGGAGTCTTCGCTGATGAAAAAGCCGTTGTTATAAGTGGCCACAGCGATAGTCAGTTCGTCCCCGTTTTCTTCCACACTCATCCGCACCGGGATGGAGTTCTCCGGCAAACCGGTGGAATAGGTGAAGTCCCAGTTGAGACCGCCATCCCGGGAAACGGCAAAGTGACCATGGGCATTTTTATCCGACAGGGCGGGGATATAGGGGGCATCGTGGCGGTTGCTCCAAAGTCCATAGACCAGCCCCGGGGTATTGGGGTCAAAATATACATCATAGCAGGCAATATACAAATCCGTATACTTCTCTGCGATTGCCATACGCCGGAAACTCTCGCCGCCGTCCACACTGATTTGCAGGCCCAAATCCGAGGAAGGGATGAGGATATGCCGGGGGTCAAAGGGGTCGACCCGGACAAAAGCGGTGGACTGGGCATCCAGGCCGGTGGAGGTATAATACCGCTGGCCGTCAATGGTCTTTACGTTGCAGTGGAGGTACTGCACATCCTGCTCCTCCTGGCCAAAATGGATGTCGTAGAGGGTGTCGATATTGGCCATAATGCAGTGGTCGCTGTCTTTGGGGTCAATGCAAATGCCATTGATGGGATGATAACTGCCAAAGCTCCAGCCCTGCAGGTTATAACTGCCCCGATTCCGGAAAATGGGGTCAAATACCCAGTGGAATTGCTCGCCATCAAACTTCATCACGCCCGCCAGATCATCGATGGGTGCACCCGTCCACTGCACCGGGGAGGTAAAGGACAGGAAGATGGAATCCATATCGTTGCCGCTGATGGCCTTGAAGTGCCACTGGAAATACTGGGTATATCCATAACGTTCAAAGCTGTTGGGCAGGGTGTTGTGCTCCAGCAGATTCCGGAAGGTCACCATATCCTCGGTGTAGAGGACTTTGGTTTGTGTCTTGGTATCGTCCAGAATGAAGATATACTGCCCAATCTGCTCTAAATCCAGAATCGTACCCTGAGCAAAGTAGACCGGGAACATGACTCCGGTGGTGAAGCTGTAGAAATACAGGGTACTGCCACTGGAAAAATACAGACCCTGTTCTGTTGCCAGAAGCTGATAGCGCACATCCTGGGGTGAGGAGGACATGAATGTCTCATAAACCAGATGCTTCTTCAGGTCAGCGCCGTCGGAAGTACAACTCAGAAGCTGGAAGGTGCGGCTTGTCGACCAGTCCAGGGTGACGAAATAGACCCGGTCACCGAGAGTGTCCATACAGGTCACATGGCCGCTGTCATAGCCATCTGCCAGAATCACCTGCATATTCCGGCCATAGCGACTGGAAATTGCCCGGATATCCTCCTGCCGGGGGTAAATGGCGGTCAGGGTCTGCCCCTTGTCCCGGCTGGCATACAGACCGGTGCCGCCCACATAGAGCGTACCGTCGTCAGAGAAGCAGGCGCTAAAGAAATTGGTCATGGTCTCGGTGCGGCTCCAGCTCTTGCCGGCATCCAGAGAGTAGTAGACATCGTTCATGTCGCTGAGGACGGCAAAGTTGTTGCTGTCAGTGGGGTTAATCAGGGGGGAAAAGAAGGCCGCGCCTGCGCCGATGCTCATGGTTTCGTATTGGACAGCGGCGGCGGTTTCGCTGGCGGTGACGCTCTGGGGCAACAGAGGCAACAGCAGGGCGGCACAGAGAATCAGCAGGACGGTACGTTTAATCGGTGTTTTCATTTTTGGGTGTTCCTTCTCTCGATATGTGGATATTGGTGTTTGCCGGGGATTGTGCTGCCGGCTGATTTTAAGGAATCCCCTGCGGCAAGGCCGCAGGGGGAATCGGTCTTGGGAAAGGGAGGATCAGGGGACGAGCCGATAGAGGCTCAGGGGGTCGACGGGGGTTTTGGACAGATCCAGACCGGCGGAAGAAATGTCCAGGTAGTTGTATTGACCCACAGACAACTGCACAGCCAGAGAACCCTCCCGGCAGACCCACTGGAAGGCCCAGGATCTGGAGGAATTGACTGCGGGAACAATCTTGCCATTCCGGGAAGTCAGAGAGAGATAATAGGTTGTTCCCTTGTGGACGGTGTAAAGGCAAGTGCCGTTGTATGTCCAGAGCATATCCCTGGGGATATCCTGCCCGGGGATGAAGCCGCCGTCAGCATCATAAAGCTCTGTCCGTTCCGGGGTCATGCCATAGCCGAAAGTCAGATGGTCAAAGGTGATGAGGTAGGTCTGCCCCTTGACCAGTGTGGAGGCAGGCATAAACCGCTGGTTCACCAGAATGTCGCCACAGCCGCCGCACCGTCCCTTGCCGTTGTTGGTGCAGGTACCGGTGGAGAGGGTGGTGTTGCAGACCGTGCAGAAGATGCTGTGGGTACCGTCGCCGTTAGCCTGCGGTTCGGAGGGCTGATGGGGAAGTTTGGGGATAACCTTACCGGAGGAGAGTTTCTTGCCGCAGTAGGCGCAGTATTGGTGACCGGTACTGCCGGTGGCGGTGCAGGTGGCATTTTTCTGATAGTGGGTGACCGGGGAGTGTACCCTAGCCTCAAACTGGGCAGTTACGGTCATGTCGGAGATAACGAAGCCGGTATCTTCGTCCCAGCCGGTGAAGGTATAGCAATAAGTTTCGTCGGGCAGTTGGTAGACAACTGACGGTGCAGTGGCAGAGCCGCCCCAGGGGACAGTCTGCTGAGACAGGATTTCCCCATTGTCCTTCTGGAAGGTCACGGTATAGGTGGCGGTGGCGCTGGGGGGAGCAGAGGGAATCGCATTCTCCGTGTCAGGCATCAGGGTGGGCATCCGGTAAGTGCCGCCGCCAAGAGTCGTGATGTAGAGGGTGCGGCCATTGGGGGCGAAGGTGATATTCATCATCCGGGTAAAGAGCCCCGACACATAGGTGGAGAAGCCTTCTTTTCCTGCGGGGCGCACATAGACCGTGCCCTTGTCGCCCACCACATACATGGTGCCATCGGAAGTGAACCCGCTGCTGCTGACGCCCATTTCCACCTCCAGCAGATATGTCAGAGTATCGTCGTCATGGATTTGGTATACGCCGCCATCGGTGTTGACATCAAACTTCGCCCCGATATCCTGCCGCATACCCCAGGTGGTGTTGTGAATGGCATTGAGGTACAGACCATAGTTGGGGTCATAGGTCAGTGAGCGGGTATTGACAATCCTGCCCAAATCAATTCTGGTGGTCTCGCCGGTCTCCCGGTTGATCTTATAGAGTACGGAAGGCGTAGAGCCACCGAAGGTATGCCATGCGGTCAGGCAGTACAGGTAATCCTCTGTCAGCACCACATCCTGACCCCAGATGAGTCCGTTATAGCTGTCCATATCTCCGCTGACACTGGTGAAGGTCCTGCCGCTGTCATGGCTCACGAAGAAGCCGTCGTTATAGGTGGCCACGGCGAAAACCAGCTCATCCCCCTCCTGCCGCACACTCATGCGAATGGGAATGGCATTTTCCGGCAGACCGGTGGAGTAACTGAAGTCCCAGTTTATACCACCATCCCGGGAAACGGCAAAATAGCCATGGGCATTCCGGTCGCTGAGCATGGGGATATAGGGCGCGCCGTGGCGGTCACTCCAAAGACCATAGACCAGCCCGGCAGTATCCGGGTCAAAGTATACATCATAGCAGGTGTTATAGATGTTGCTGTAGGCTGAGTCAATCTGCATCCGGCAGAAGCTCTCGCCACCGTCTACGCTGATTTGAAGACCAATGTCGGAGGTGCCGATGAGCATATGCTGGGGATTGTGGGGGTCAACCCGGGCAAAGGTGGTGACCTGAGCATCCAGACCGGTAGAGGAATAGTATTTCTTGCCGTCAATGGTCTTTACGTCACAGTGAAGGTACTGGACATCCTGTTTCTCCGTGCCGAAGTGGACATCATAGACCGTATCGATGTTGGCCATGAGGCAGTGGTCATTGTTGTTGGGGTCTGCGCACAGGTCGTTGATGGGATAATAACTGCCGAAGCTCCAGCCCTGCAGATTGTATTCCCCCCGGTTTTGGAAGATGGGGTCGAATACCCAATTGAACTTCTCACCGTCAAATTTCATCACGCCGCCCAAATCCTCAATGGGTGCGCCGGTCCACTCCACGGCAGAGGCAAAGGCCAGGAAGATGGAGTCCATGGTGTTGCCGCTGATGGCCCGGAAGTGCCACCGGAAATACTGGGTATAGCCGTAACGCTCAAAGAAGTTGGGCAGGGTATTATAGTCACACAGGTTTTGGAAGGTGACCAGGTCTTTGGAATAGAGAATCTTTGTTCCGGCGTCGGTGTCGTCCAGGATAAAAATCCGGTCCTCAATCTGCTCTAAATCCAGAATCTTGCCATCGGCATAGTAAACCGGAAGCAGAAGCCCGGAGGCGAAGTCATAGAACTGCAGAATTGTGCCGTCAGAGAAGTACAGGCCGGTTTCTGTCGCCAGCAGGTGATAATCCACATCCTGGGGAGAGGCAGACATATAGGTCTCCTTCACCATGTGCCGCACCAGATCTGTGCCGTCGGATTTACAGCTCAGAAGCTGGAAGGTGCGCTCAGTGGTCCAGTCCAGGGTGATGAAGTAGACCCGGTCACCCAGAGTATCCATGCAGGTGATATAGCCGCCATCGTGACCTTCTGCCATAAAGACCACGTTGTTGCGTCCGTTGCGGCTGGAAATGGCCTGAACATCTTCCTCCCGGGGGTAAATGGAGGTGATGGTCTGTCCCTTGTCCGTGCTGGCGTAGAGACAAGCGCCGCCCACATAGAGGATACCGTCATCGGAGAAACAGGCGTGGCAGAAATTGGTCATGGTTTCTGACCGACCCCAGCTCTCACCGGCATTGAGGGAATAATAGATGTCGTTCATGTCATTGAGGACGATATAGTTGCTGCTGTCTGTGGGATTGATTAACGGGGCATAAAAAGAAGCCCCTGCGCCAATGCTGATACTGTCATACGTTACCACGTCTTTGGTTTCTGCGGCCGTGGCACGAAATGACATTAGACACAGGGACAGGGTTAGGCAGAGGATTATTGTCGCGATTGTGATTGAACACTTTTTGATGCTCCATTTCATGTGATTTTCTTCCTTCTCTACTTGAATATTTCTGCTATTGTCTTACATTACTGCACAACAAGCGCAACAATCATTTTAGCACAGGCTAACTGGAATTGCAACCAGAATCTGACAAAATATGACAGAATCATGTCAAATTTGTTTCCGAAAAGCGAACAACGTCATAAAACTGATAGTTTTATGCAAATTTAATGTCACGATTTCAGAAAAATATGATATAATAAGCGGGATAAACGGGTTGTCCCCAAAAGGAGAGAGAATATGGACGGTTTCTGGATTTATTTGGGTCTTCTGGCACTGTCGGTGGGATGTTTTGCTTTTGGCACAGCACGGACTCTGCGGATGCTCCATACCCGGAAGGATGCGGCGCTGAATCATCTGTTGCTGAACTTCTCGGTATTTCTGGTGGCGGCGGTGTGGTGCGTCCGCTATGCCGTGGGGCTGTATATGACATTGGAAACGGCGGGTGGCGGCGGGCTCAACGCGGTGGAGCTGGTGGCGGACAGTTTGCTCCACACCCTGCAGACCTTCAGCATGGATGAGGACTATACCACATACATCCTCAACGGCAAGCAGATGCTGGTGGCGATTTTTGGGGCGGATACGCTCTGGGCTGAGATCTATGGATTATATGCCTCTGTTCTGAATGTTCTCGCCCCCATTGCCGGTGGTGCGATCCTTTTTGACATTCTTACCGGTATTTTCCCCAAGCTGAAGCTGCTCGTCAGCAGCCGGAAGCGGCAGGTTTATGTATTCTCCGAGCTCAATGATGAGGCACTGGCTCTGGCAGAGAGTATCTATACCCATGGACAGGAGAAGAAGGAAAAGCTGACGCTGATTTTCACCGATGCCTACGCAGACCGGGATGAAGAATCCGGAGCGGAGCGGTTGGCGGCGGCGAGAGCCATGGGTGCGGTCTGTCTGCGGGAAGATTTGCTGGAATTGCGCCATACCCGAGGCAGGGCGGCCAACTATGTTCTCATTGACCGGGATGAGGGGCAGAATTTCCGCACCCTGTCTGCCCTGACCGGGAGACGGTATATGAAGGCAAAAACGCTGGAGGACAGCAAAATCTATCTGTTCTCCCAGAATGACCTTGCCGGTACACTGGTGAAAGGGACGATGGAAATCCTGAAGAACCAAATGCCGGAGGATAAACTGCCCATGATTCGGGTGGTGCGGAGTTATACCAATCTGGTCTATGATTTGCTGGACAAAGTGCCACTCTATACCCCGCTGGTGAGCAAGCCGGACAACCGGCTGAGACTGACCATTCTGGGCAGTGGCTGCATTGGGACAGAGATGTTTTTGGCGGCCACCTGGTGCAGCCAGCTTCTGGATATTACCCCGGAGATCCACATCATTTCCCAGGAGACGGAGCAGGTTTTCCGGGACAAGGTGGATGCCATCAGTCCGGAAATTCTGTGCGCTGCCCGGGAGAATGACCCGGTGCTGCGGATTTATCGGGACAAGGCAGTCTGTGCCAAGCCCTATTTCCGCTTCCGGTATACCCAGGCGGATGTGACCGGGCAGAGTCTGCACCGGATTATGACGCAGGGAGAGGCAGGTCAGCGTCCAATTGAGTCGGATTACTTTGTGGTGGCCCTGGGTTCGGATGAGGTCAATCTGTCTGTAGCCACCATTCTCAGCCGCATGGTGGGGCAAGACAGCCTGACCAGCAACGAAGACCGCCGGACGGTCATTGCCTATGTGCTGTACGACAAGAGCCTGGGTGAAATGATGAACGTACAGCCCCGGCAGGGCAACATCCGGCTCCATGCCTTTGGGTCTTTGGAGCGTACATACAGCCGGGAGAATGTGTTTATGACCCGGATGGAGCAGGATGCTTATACGGCCAGCCAGAATTACAGCCGACGGGATATGGAGTCCTTCCTCCGGGATGAGTACGGCTGGCGGGCCAACATTGCCCGGGCAATTCACCGGAAATACAAGTGGTTCTCGGCGGGCATCCGGGAGACGGACCGGGTTGAAGGTTCCGGCAATGCCGAAGAAGAATTCAAGCGACTGATGGAGCAAAAAGACGGCGAAGTTCTGCGGGACAGGCTGACCTGGCTGGAGCATCGTCGCTGGTGTGCCTTCATCCGCAGTCAGGGTTTCCGCTGTCCCACCCGGGAGCAACTGGAAGCCTACGCCTTCAAAAAGGACAATACCCACAAGAATGTGGCCATGAAGCTTCATGCCTGTCTGGTGGAGTGTGATGAGCGGGGCATCCGGGATATTCCCTGGGACGAGAAGACGCTCCCCCCGGGAGAATATGACCTGCTGGATGAGCTGGCCCACTGGCGGTACTGGTTTACCGGAAGAAAACCGGATATGCGGGAGGATTTCAAGATTTGGGACAGGCCGGACTGAAAACCTGAGCCGATACCGGAAAAGCGCACACAAAGCCTCCGGCCTCCGCTGGTTTTATCAGCATTCGGAGCCGGCAAATCAGCCCGGAAAGCAGACAAAATAACCGAAAAAACACACCGGAAAATTATGTTCAAACTCACCTTGACTTTTTAAGAACCAGTGGTATAATGTTCTTCACATCCGTAGTTACCTTTCACTTCCCGCACTGTGGGAGGGACTCGGAGAATATATGCAAAGGAGTATTTACCCATGAAAAAACACACCAGAATTTTGTCTTTGGTGCTGGCTCTGGTGCTGGTGTTCTCCTGCGTGGGGACTGCTTTTGCGGCTGACCATAAGACCGCAATCCAGCAGCTCGACCCCGTGAGCAGACCCGGCAACGAGCAGACCACTGAGGACGCTAAGGGCTTCAAGAGTCTGGAGTTCCTTGCACAGAATACTTACCAGTATGCCGATGACGAGATCGTTCGCGCCATCGTCCTGCTGGACAGCCGCCCCGTGGCAGAAGTTGCCAACCGTGGCACGGCTCAAGCTGCCGCTTATGGCGAGAAGCTGAATCATCAGCAACAGATGGTCTACCGGGCCATGAAAGATATTGACTTCACCCCTGTGTATTCCTTCTCCGCTCTGCTCAATGGCTTCTCCTGTGATGTGGCTTACGGTGACCTGGAGACCATTGCTGCCATTCCCGGCGAAGGCTGTCCACATCGCCAATACTTATGCCACCCCCGAAACCCAGCAGCGGGAGTATCCCACCATGGCCAGCGCCGGTATTCTCACCGGTAACTTCACCATGAACAACAGCGGCTACACCGGCGACGGTCTGGTGGTGGCAGTGCTGGATACCGGCCTGAACACCGCCCATGAGGCTTTCCTGGATACCTCTCTGGTGGAGAATCCTGCACTGGAGCGGGAAGACCTGATTCTGACCATGACTGAGGGCGCTTACCTCAGCGAGAAGGTCCCCTTCGCCTATGACTATGCCGACGGCGACAACAATGTCATGGACGTGGAAGGCCACGGCACCCATGTCTCCGGTACAATCGCCGGTTACTGCGAGAACGAGGACGGCACCGTCAAGTTCCAGGGCGGCGCTCCCGGCGCTCAGCTTCTGGCCATGAAGATTTTCTCTGATGCAGGCGGCGGCACCACCTCCGACATCTACTTCTATGCGCTGGAAGATGCCTGGCGACTGGGTGCGGACGTGGTCAATATGTCCATTGGCGCGCAGAATGGCTTCACCTATGATGCGGAGCTGGAGACTGAGGTCTTTGGCAACATCTATGCCCGTCTGGAGCGCTCCGGTGTGATTCTCTGCGTGGCCGCCGGTAACGAGTATTCTATGGCGGAGAACTCTGCCATGGGTTACATCGGACCGGAGTACACCGACTATGGTACGGTCGCTTCCCCCTCCACCTATGAGGGCAATATCTCTGTGGCTTCCAGTGAAAACATGGCTTATCCCAGCCTGGTTCTTCGTGTTGCGGGATGCGAAGAAGTTTTCCTGTACACCGATGCCACGGAGGATGGCCTGTGGATGGCAACTTTCGGCGATAAAGAGCTGGAGTTTGTAGTCATTCCCGATGCCACCGGCGTGAATCCCATCTCTTTTGGCTATGCCAGTGACTATGCCGGCGTGGATGTCAGCGGCAAAGTGGCCATTGTCTCCCGTGGCGACATCTCCTTCGAGGAGAAGGTAGAAACTGCGGCCAATGCCGGTGCTGAGGGTTGTGTTGTGGTGAACAACAGCCCTGTGTTGGGTGCTATGGCCATTGAAACTTATGAAGTCCCCGCCATTATGGTGGCAATGGAGGCCGCTGAGGCATTCCTGAATGCCGAAGAAAAGACCTTCACCACGCCCTGGCAGAAGGAATATGTGGAAAACAGCCTGTTTGACACCATGAGCGATTTCTCCAACTGGGGCACTACCCCCACGCTGGACATTGCCCCTGCCATTACCTCCGTGGGCGGCATGGTCTATTCTGCCGTGGCCGGTGAAAGCGATGCTTATGAGGTCTACAGCGGTACTTCCATGGCTACCCCCAATGCGGCCTGCACCTTCGCCACCTTGCTGCAGTACCTGAACGAGCAGGGCGTTGCCAACAAGAAGGATCGGGCTGAACTGGCCAGAAACCTGATGCTCAGCTCCGCTACACCTCTGGGCGGCTTTGATGAGGATTACAATGCCTGGTTCTATTCTGTCCGCAAGCAGGGTGCCGGTTTCGGCAATGCCGTCAACGCTATGGTTACCTGGGCGGAGAGCGCCTACCTGACCAACCCTCTGCAGGAGCTGGGTCACGACCCCGAAAAGACCGGTGTCTATGAAATGACCCTGACCCTGAAGAATGACACGGCGGAAGCCATCAGCCTGTTCCCCATCGGTTACGGCATGGTAGACGCCATTGCTGAGGATGAAGCCAGCGGGGTCCTCTACAACACCATGTACTCTGACCTCTATGGCATGATGGGTCAGTCCGGCTTCAACTTCTCTTACCGGGACGATGCCGGCAATGTTTATGGCGATATGGATACCTTTACTGTCCCCGCTGAGGGCGAAAAGAACATCCATGTGACCATCACACTGGATGCCGACATGAAGGCTTATCTGGACGAGACCTTCCCCAACGGCACTTATGTGGAAGGCTACATCAACTTTGTAAACGTCGACACCATGGACCGCACCAACGGCACCACCGCCACCTATCTGGGCTACTATGGCGACTGGACGCAGGCTCCTGTGCTGGAAGAAGCTGACTTCCGGGATTTCCTGAATTATGACTATCTGGCCGGTACCACCGTGGTGGATGCAGAAGGCAACACCTATGCCGACTATGGCTACAGCGGCTTTGACTTTATGCACTTCTATACCCAGCCCAACATGGCCTTCGCCGCAACCACCAAGAATGAGCTGATTTGGTATCTGGGCGGCGACGTTCTGTCCGGCGAGTATATGCCCTTCTATGAAGAACACATGGCATTCTCCACCCCGCTGTCCAATGGCAGCTACTACCACGCCGATGCGGTGTACATGATTCCCTATCAGCTCCGCAACGCCGAGGCGCTGGTGATGACCGTTACCAATGCCGAAACCGGCGAGGTCTACTATGTGGACAATACCCCCTATCTGCCCAAGGCCTGGTTCGATACCCTGAGCGGCTCCTGGCAGAGCAGTGGCCACTTCAAGTGGGACGGCAAGGACGCCTCCGGCAACTATGTCCCCGATGGTACTGTGGCCCACATCCAGTATGATGCCACCATCCCCTTTGGCCCCACCAGCTTTGAGGAAGTATGGAGCTTCGATGTCACCGTGGATTACACTGCGCCCGTCATTGAGCAGGTGGACTTCGACATGGAAGCCAAGACCCTGACGGTCACCGCTTCTGACGAGCATTATCTGCAGGCCATCTATCTGGAAGGCGAGTACTACGAAATTCTCGATGCGGTCAAGTTCTCCTCCGATCAGGCTGGCGAAAGCTTTACCGCCACCTTCGATGTCTCTGAAATCATGGAGACCACCGACTCCGTCAACGTGACCGCTATGGACTACGCCACCAACGAAGCTGCCCAGGTGCAGTACTTCTTTGAGACCGGTCTGGATGCCACCGTCACACTGGTTACCCCTGCCGGCAAGCAGGTCCTGCCCATGAAGACCGGCGATACCTTCGTCATTCCCGAGTGCAAGGTTGAAGTTGAGAACTCTACCTTCTACTTCTGGTATGAAGAACCTGTGGAAATGATTGAGGAAGTCTGGTATCTGCCCGGCAACTGGTGGTTCGCAGACAGCGCCATGGTGGTCAAGGGGGACATCACCCTCTATGCCCTCTATGCCACCGGCTCTATGCAGCCTCTGGAGAAGGCCAACTACTATGCTCTGCAGACCAAGGACTATTCCGGCTCCTGGGCCATCTGCGGCATGAATTTCCTCATTGGCGACGACGGCTACGGCTACTTTGACACCTCCAACCCCATGGCCATCGGTCACGAGGGTCAGTTGGTGGACATTGCCAAGGAGCTGGAAGATGCGGAGATTGGCGACTGGTACATTGAGTTCTATACCAATGACCTGTCCATCCGCTACACCTTCGAGTCTGTTGGCGAGAATATGTATACCATGCGCAGCGTCCTCAGCGGCAAGTATCTGGCTCTGGTGGATGGCGAAATCGCTCTGGTGGACGAGGTAACGGACGAAGCCAAGTGGACCATCACCCCCAACAGCCAGTCCTCCACCGGTTCTCTGGTGTACAATGTGGCGCAGCCGCAGATGATGCTGACTTACTATGACGAGGAGCAGGTCTTCGCCGTCATGGATGATTCCAAGCCCTACTATGAGAACTACTACCCCCACGATCTGTTTGTCCTCTGGCTGTACAACTGCATGGAGGCGGAGCTGGTCATTGAGGGTTACACCACCGAGCTGGAGCTGCCTCCTCAGGAGTGCCATTTCGCCCAGTTCACCGACTGCAACGCCCAGTGGTATCACGAGGCAGTGGACTTTGTCGTGGCAAACGGTCTGATGAACGGCATTGGTGAGGGCAAGTTCAACCCCAACGGCACCATGTCCCGGGCGATGCTGGCTACGGTTCTGTACCGCATGGCTGGTTCTCCTCAGGTAGATGTCGAGACTACCTTCACTGACGTGCCCGCCGATAGCTGGTACACCGATGCCATTGCCTGGGCAGAGAGCAACGGCATTGTTCAGGGCGTAGGCGATGGCAAGTTTGCCCCCAATGCCATTGTGACTCGTGAGCAGTTGGCTACCATCCTCTGGCGGTACAGCGGCGAGCCCGAAGGCAACGCAGACATGACCGCCTTCCAGGATACCGACCGGATTTCCGGCTATGCCAAGATGGCTATGGTCTGGGCAGTGGAGCAGGGCATCTTCATTGGCGATAACGGCAACCTGAAGCCCACTGCAGGCACCACCCGTGCCGAGGCCGCCTGCGTCATCATGCGCTTTTTGGACGGCAGCTACACCTGCGACCAGGAATAAGTACACTTGACGACTTTCTTATGTGCTGAAGATTCAGCCGGGGAAGGGTTAAGGGAATAAAAATGCGGTGAGTCTCCTTTTGGGGGCTCACCGTGTTGCTTTTATCTGGCGACAAAACAGGATGCAAAAAGTCCCCGCTACCATCAAGCAGCGGGGACTTTCAATTCCGAACAAAGATGAGTAAGGGTATATCTTACTTGATCTCGGCAGTAGCGCCAGCTTCTGATGTTCCGTTTGTCATATTGGGTCATGCTGATTTATATAATCTCCTGCTCCAGGGCATCAAATTCAGGTGTCGAGAAGAATACCCCCAGTGTGATATTCAGACCATCACAAAGTTTTTTGATGGTTGTTATGGAAACTTCTCGACGACGTGGGTCAAGCATACTGTAGACGGTGGATGGAGTTACCCCCGAAATGTTTGCAAGTTCGTTGATCTTCATGTTCCGTTCACGGCAAATCTGTTGAAAACGTAAGGCAACACAATCTTTTACGCTCATTTTTATCACCCATTATGAGTATAAAAAATTATCCGCACCTGCGTATACGCACTTGCGTAATTTCAAAAAATATGTTATGATATTTCTGCTCGGCGTATGCCTGCATAATTTTAACCTTTTTGGGGAGGCTTCACTATGAAGATAATGAAACGTCAGAAATATTACGGCGAGAGCATTGTAAGGAAAAAACCATCTATTCTGTGCCTGATTCTGTGGCTCTTTTTGGTGCTGTTTACCTTTTCAGGTTGCCTCCCAAGTGGATTAAGCGCTTCAAATAGTACTGCTTGGTATGAAGCCAGGGTTGGGCAACGCCTTGCAGATTTTGATAGCTATGGCTACTCCAGGGAGTACAATACCAGCAACAAGGGGCAGTGTGTTTGGTATGTGCGCGGCAGAGCCTATGAAAAACTGGGTGTAAACACCGGACTCAACGGAAATGGAAACCAATGGTATGAGCGAGCGATTGCTGCGGGTCTCAGTACCGGCTATGAAGTTCGTAGCAATTCTATTGCCTGCTTCAATGGCGGCACCTATGGGCATGTAATATTTGTTGAGTGGGTTGACGGGGATACCGTATATTATACGGAGGCTAACAAGTCTGGCGATAATGCTATCAGTGATGATGATGGGCAACTTACAAAGTCTACTGTGGCCAAATTGCGTTCCAGACTAAGCGGATCCTATCAAGGATGTATATACCTAAATGGTGGCTCGCAGGAATGGGATATTGATGCCCGCTATCCCACTCCATTCTACGCATACATTCGTGCCACAGACAAGGTGGAGTGCTACGGCTCCGTGAACGGCGCAAAGGTTGGTTACATTTATGTCGATGACGAGTGCCTGATTCAAGAGATTTACACCAACGGCTGGTGTAAACTGGTTTGTCCCTGGCCGTCTGAGCCCAGTGGCAAAAAGACTGTATATATTTATACCGACGCATTCGTCCCATATGGGTACTATTTGTCCGAACACAACATCCTTTCCTCAGCGGCCGGCTACCGGAAGAGCAATATGGCAAATTACTATGCAACTATCCCGGGCGGGGCACATTTTTGGCGTGTAGGCAAGGAGAACGGTCGGACGCAGATTATTTATCATACCGAAGGTGTGGGGTATCGGTGTATGTGGATTACCCACACGGGTGACAAGATCGATGGCATCAATGTCGGAAGTGACTTTTATGCCTATATTATTAACACTGCACAATGGCGACACGTCACCAATGATAGCAACAACGTTTCCGTCCGGACAATGATTCCGGCAGAGCGTCAGATTTGGAAGTTCGAGTACCGAGGCAACGGATACTACAATATTGTCAGCTGTTCGGATGGACAATTATTGGATGTAGTTGCCGCATCAACTGAGCGGGGTGCAAACATTCAAACTTGGGAAAGAAACGGTAATGACGCACAGCTTTGGATGCTATGTGGCAGATGGAATGGGGAAGTTACCCTGGAACCCAAATGCACCAATATGGTTATGGACATAGCTGGTGCAAGCACAGATGAAGGTGCCAATATCCAGACGTGGGAATACAATGGGAGCGAAGCGCAGAAATTCCAACTGTGGACAGACCTGTCCTATTCGGTCTGGTACAACGCCAATGGTGGCAGTAATCCTCCGGCAGCACAGAACGGAAAACAGTATCTTTCAACTTTCCCCCTAAGCACCCAAAAACCCTCTGCACCAACATATAAAATCACCTATGATGCAAACGGCGGGTCAGTGAGTAGCACCGGCAAAACCGTCTCTCCCACATTTAAAAACTGGAATACCAAGCAAGATGGAAGTGGAGCTGCCTACAACCCCGGAGCCTCCTTCACAATCCATGAGCCAACAACAATGTACGCACAGTGGAACGCAGTCCAGGCGGGCACACTCACTACACCCACCCGCAAAGACTATACCTTTGATGGCTGGTACACATCAAAAAGCGGTGGAACAAAAGTAACATCTTCAACGGTTGTTACTGGAGACATGACGTTGTATGCACACTGGACAAACCCCTGTGCCAATGGGCACAGCTACACCTATACTGTAACCAAAAATCCCACCGTCAGTACAACAGGCTCCCTGACTGGTACCTGTTCCAAGTGTTCAAGCACAGCCACCGTGACGTTGCCCAAACTGAACACCACAGATTATACATACACGGTTACCAAGGCAGCCACCTGCACATCAGACGGAACCGGACGTTACACCTGGAAAACGACGACCTACGGCAATTTTCACTTCGATGTACCAATCACCAAAACCGGTCACAGCTTCGGCAACTGGTCTGTGACCAAGCAACCCACCTGCACCGAAAAGGGTCAGGAGAAGCGCACCTGTTCAAGCTGTGGCCACGCCGAAACCCGTGATGTCGCTGCCAAGGGACACACCTGGGAGTCTGCAACCTGCACCAAGCCAAAAACCTGCAAGACCTGTGGTGCCACTGATGGCTCTGCCAAGGGTCACAGCTTCGGCAACTGGTCTGTGACCAAGCAACCCACCTGCACCGAAAAAGGTCAGGAGAAACGTACCTGTTCAAGCTGTGGTCACGCCGAAACCCGTGATGTCGCTGCCAAGGGGCACACCTGGGAGTCTGCAACCTGTACCAAGCCAAAAACCTGTAAGACTTGTGGTGCCACCGATGGCTCTGCCAAGGGTCACAGCTTCGGCAACTGGTCTGTGACCAAGCAGCCTACCTGCACCGAAAAGGGTCAGGAGAAGCGCACCTGTTCAAGCTGTGGCCACGCCGAAACCCGTGATGTCGCTGCCAAGGGACACACCTGGGAGTCTGCAACCTGCACCAAGCCAAAAACCTGTAAGACCTGTGGTGTCACCGATGGCTCTGCCAAGGGTCACAGCTTCGGCAACTGGTCTGTGACCAAGCAACCCACCTGC
>SVLX01000037.1 GCA_015067725.1 Oscillospiraceae bacterium
TAACTCAAGAATTTTCGTTGGCTGTTTTTCGCTCTTCGCTTAAACAACTTATCATAAATTGTCCAAGGTGTTTGTTTGTATCACGTTATTCAATTTACAAGGTACATCTTTTCTTCGCCGCCGCTCTCGCAGACAGCCAGATTATCTTATCACAAAACCTTCCGTTTGTCAAGACCTTTTTTCAAGTTTTTTCAAACTTTTTTCTTGACCGCTCAGCGTCAAGGTCGCTCTCCCGAGCCCTTGCCCCTGGGCGTTTATCCGCTTCGATTTTGTGTTTTCGCCGCTCTCCCGAGCGCTCGCATATATTAACAGATACATTCCAATTTGTCAAGCACTTTTTTCACTTTTTTCCACTTTTTTCCGGATTTTTTCCTGTTTTTTCCTTTTTCCCCCTCTTTTGTGTTTTTATTCTATAGCCTATACCAGATGTGGTGTTTTCCCGGCGCTTCTCCCCTACTATATTTTATTTATCACTTTCACCTCTGCAGAAAATACGATAGAAAAAAATTCTCTCAAACTCGTATGGTATAAATGACCCATCGGGAATGAAACCCACGCAAATTCATTCCTTTTCATCTGTGTGTTGTTGTTTTTTGTTTTCATTCTCCTTTCTCTTTTCACCTCCCCCGCTTCGGCGGGGGTCGGAAAAGACATTTGAAAAGTTTTCCTTTTGCGTGTTTTTTATCAGATAACCATTGACTTTTTACCGGATATAGGTTATTATGATTCAGTAAAGTATTCGATACCGTCAGGTGATCGATTGATTCTATATTATTTGGAGGTAGTTAAAATGGCTAACACTTATATGGATGCTTATCTTCGTTACATGGATTCCAAGGGCATCAAGTATCGTACCCTGGATGACCGTTGCGTTCGCGTAGCATACAACTGTGAGAACATTAAGACCGTCGCTGTTCTGGTTCTGTTCGATAAGAACGGCAAGAATCTGGTTCAGTTTGTCTGCACCGAGGTCGCCAACTTTAAGGACAATAAGTATGCCGCCGGTCTGGTTCTGTGCAACAGCCTGAATGCCAAGTACCGCTGGTGCAAGTTCTATCTGGACAAGGACAGCGACCTGCTGGTTGAGGCTGACGCTCTGGTTGAGATGAATACCGTCGGTGCTGAGTGTGCTGAAATGGTCAGCCGTATGGTGGACATCATTGATGGCGCTTACCCCGATATCATGCGCGCCAACCTGGGTCTCAACTGATTCTTTCTTCCCTTGCCGGGTTTCCAGGCTTCAGCCCGGAAACCCGGTTTTTCGTCCTATACTATATAATATATAATTCTCCATTGGAAACAGGTGATTGATTATGATCGTTAAACTGACTTTTAAGCGACAAAAACTGTTCCAGTCCCCCAGTGTCAACAATCAGGCCTTCCAGAAATTCATCAATCTCTGCCGGAATGAATATGGTGAGGCTTTTTTGGTTCGGGACAGAAACAATGATACCAGCGTTTTCACTTTCCGGGTGAATGAGAGTGTAGATGCCCTCCGGGAAAAGCTGGAGAAATCCATTCTGCCTCAGGCACTGCCCGGCAGTTGGAAACCCGGCAGTTATGTGATGACTATTGAAGAAGAAGTAGCTGCTGTCCCCAGAACCTCTGCAGAAGTTCCCGTTTATAAACCCCCTGTATCTGCAGCCCCCAGGATGGAGACACCGGCCAAAGCTCCAGAGCCTGTCACTAAGCCTGAACCCAAAAAGCCCGAACCTGCCAAGCCCGAGGAAAAGAAGACCTCCGGCTCTTCCGCGGAAGTGGATGCCGTCCGGGACTTCCTGAAGAAGCAGAGTCAGACCGGTGCGGCCAAGCCCAGTGAACCCACGAAGCCTGAGCCTGCAAAACCCGCTGAGCCTGCCCCAAAGAAGACCGACTCCTCCTGGACCGACGACCGGACTCCCCGGCCCGATATGGACGCCTTAAGAGACTTCCTCTCCAAGCAGGGTCAGGGCGGCAGTAAGCCCAGTGAGCCGACCAAGCCCGCTGAGCCCGTCAAACCCAGCGATCCCGCTCCCAAGAAGACCGATTCTTCCTGGACCGATGACCGGACTCCCCGGCCCGATATGGACGCCTTAAGAGACTTCCTCTCCAAGCAAGGTCAAGGCGGCAGTAAGCCCAGTGAGCCGGTCAAACCCGCTGAGCCCGTCAAACCCAGTGAACCCGCTCCCAGGAAGACCGACTCCTCCTGGACCGATGACCGTACCCCCAAGCCGGACATGGACGCTCTCCGGGACTTCCTGGCGAAGCAGGGCAAAGGCGGTGGCTCAACCCCTATAGATGAGGCACCCAAGACGGATGAGCCCAAGAAGGACGAGGAGTCCGCTCCACAGGGTGCCTGGAGCGACGACCGGACTCCCCGGCCGGATATGGATGCCCTCAGAGCTTTCCTGTCCAAACAGAGCCAAGGCGACAGTGATGAACCGGTAGAGATTTCTTCCGCGCCGGATGCGGACAGTCCCGTCCATGAGGGCGAGGTGGAGATTCTCCCCGGCCATGAACCCAGCGCTGAATGGTCCGGCGGGGAAGTGGTGGATGTAGAGGCGCAGGACGTGACAGAGGATGAACCTGCCGAAGAAGACACAGAAGACTCCGCTGAAGAAACGCCGGAAGAACCTGCCGTTGATGTGAGCAGTCTTTTGGGCGCACTGACTGCCCACATTTCTGCTCAGGAAGATGGTAAGGAAGATCCGGCAGAAGAAGCACCGGCAGAGCAACCCACTCCTGCACCGAAAAAGAGCCGCTCTCTCATGGCGTTTTTGCCGGAAGATGACGGCGATACCCCTCCCCCGCTGACCGGAATCCCCACCGGTGAACCGGAAGATGCGCCCGACCTTCCCGAAGATGAGGAAGAACCCGATGCGCCTGAGGCAGAAGAAGATATCCCGCAGTCCGCAGACACACCGCAGGAAGAAGCAGTTCCACAGGATGAAAAACCCACCCCGGTTACGCCGGAATCCACCGGTACCGTCCCCACTGCGCCGCCAGCCCCTAAAGTGCCGGAAAATGAAATTCTGGCGCAGGTCTATGATCTTCTGGGCGCCCATGCCTTTAAGGAGCTCTGTGACTCCGTGCACAGCAGAGCCAATTTCATCCGGGTCAACAACACCAAGAAGATTTTCCTCTCCGATGCCTATCTCTTTGCCGTCAACCGGGGCGAAGGCTTCAGCCGGGCGCTGGAGTTGTTCTCCGCACTGATGGTGGAAGAGGGGATTATTGAGCAGAAGGACATTAACGAACTGACGCCCCCCGCGCCCACTGACCGGGAGCTGGAGGACCGGATGCAGCGTTTCCTGCGGAATGTGGAGTCGGTGATGGAATCTTCCCGTACTCTTTCTCTGGATATCTCCGAGTGGATTGGCCGTACCGGGTCTGCCATCTTTAAGAAATTGCTGCTCCATGTGTTCCAGCGGGTGGGCAATACTTTGGTGATTTTCCGGATGCCTTCCGTTTCCAAAACCCTGATTGACCAGACCAAGCGGGATTTGGATGACATTATGATCACCAAAGCCGTCATTTTTGAGCCCTTTACCCAGGAAGAACTCAGGAGTTTTGCCGCAAGAATTCTTCAGGACTACCACTTTACCGCAGATGAGTCCGTTTGGCCCTACTATGATCGGAAAGTCATGGATGAAAAGCGGGACGGCTACTTCTATGGTCTGCACACCATCCGCAAAATTACCGGCAGTATGATCCGCCGGGCTGAAGAATACTGCATCTCCACCGGTCAGAATACTACGGTGATTATCCCCGAGATGGTCTCCGACTGGATTCCCCAGCTTGAAGACGGTATGGATTCCATGACCGAGCTGGAGTCTCTGGTGGGTATGGCATCGGTGAAAGAGCAGATTTTGGAGATTGTCAACCAGATTAAACTCTCCCGTACTTCCGGCAGCAAGCAACCCTGTATGCATATGGCTTTCGTCGGCTCTGCCGGTACAGGTAAGACCACCGTTGCCCGGATTTTGGGTAAACTCCTGAAGGAAATGGGTATTCTCCGTATCGGCAACTTCTATGAGCATACCGGTCGTGACCTCTGCGGGCGGTTTGTGGGCGAAACGGCCATCAAAACTACTGCCATCTGTCAGGAGGCTTATGGCTCTGTCCTCTTTATTGATGAGGCTTATTCCCTGTTCCGGGGTGACTTCTCCACCAATGACTATGGCAGAGAAGCCATTGATACCCTGATTGCGGAAATGGAAAACCATCGGGATGATATGCTGGTGATTTTCGCCGGCTATACCCAGGATATGGATATCCTCATGACCGCCAATGCCGGTATGGAAAGCCGTGTGCCTTATCGCATTACCTTCCCCAACTATGAGCCGGAGACCCTGAGTCAAATTTTCCTGCACATGGTGGATGAGAGCTTTACCCATGATGCTTCTCTGGAAGAAGCCAGCGCCCAATACTTCCTGAATCTTCCTCCGGAACAGATTCAGGCGGCCGATTTTGGCAACGCCCGTTTTGTCCGCAACCTCTATGAACGGGTTTGGGGAAAAGCTGCCATGCGCTGTACCGACACACCCTTGGATGAACTGTGCATTACCGCTCAGGACTTCCACGCGGCTGTAGATTCCATGGAGTCTACAACGAAAAAGAAGAAGACCAAAAAGCCTATTGGTTTCGGCTAAGACAAACTGAGAGCTTCACAACAGGATTTTTTTCTCCCCGCGCATCTCTTTTGATGTTGCGGGGAGTTTTTTTGTCCACAGCTCTTGTATTTTTGCCGAAGATGTGGTAATATTTATAGTGAGAAAATGGGGATAGTAGTCCCCAAAATCATTCGTACAGATAGATTTAAGGAGCTGTTGTTTTATGTATTCATCCGCCTATGTATGGGCGAAGGTCTTAAGTTTTCTGGAAGATCAGCTCACCCCTACGCTGGTTTCCACCTGGTTTGACGATACGGAAGTCGTGGAATTGAATGAAGAACAGCTCATCATTTCCACCGCTTCGCCCTACCGCAAAGAAATCATTACCAAACGCTGTCTGAATTACATCCGGGATGCCATGCGACAGATTTTTGACTCCTCTGTAGATGTTGTGGTTTTCGGTCCTGAGGACTTGGCCGAGTACCGCTCCAAAGGACAGGATAAAATCACCATGGATTTCAATCCTCAATTCACTTTCAGCACTTTTATCGTAGGCAATACCAATCGCTTTGCCCATGCCGCCGCGCAAGCCGTTGCCAATAACCCCGGACAGGCTTATAACCCGCTGTTTATCTATGGTCCTTCCGGCATGGGTAAGACACATCTGCTCTATGCCATTGCCAATGAAACCCGCCGCCTGCATCCGGAATACCGCATTGTCTATATTAAAGGTGACCAGTTCACCATTGAGCTCATCGATGCTCTTGCCCGGGGCAAAAATGTAGAATTCCGCAGCAAATACCGGGAAGCGGATCTGTTCCTGATTGACGATATCCAGTTTATTGCCGGTAAAGTCAGTACCCAGGAAGAATTCTTCCATACCTTTAATCAGCTCTATGAGGCCAATAAACAAATCGTTATGACCTCCGACCGGAAGCCCAATGAGATTGCCACGCTGGAAGATCGTCTGCGTACCCGATTTGAATGGGGTCTTCTGGCCGACATTCAGCCGCCGGATTATGAGACACGAATGGCTATCCTGCAGAATAAAGCCAGAGCTTATGGTCTGGATTTGCCTATAGACGTCTGCAATTATATTGTTACCAACGTGACCAACAATGTCCGCCAGATTGAAGGCACAGTCAAGAAAATCAGTGCTTACATGGCTTTGGATCAGATCACCCTGGATGTTCCCAGTGTGTCCAGAGCCATATCGGATATGCATAAATCCGAAGGCAATGCGGTCCCCACCCCCTCTTTGATCATCAGTCAGGTCAGCCGATATTATTCCATCGACGAAGCCGCCTTGCGCTCCACGTTGAAGAATAAAGGTACAGCTGAAGCCCGTCAGGTGGCCATGTACCTGATTCGGAAGATGACCAATCTCTCCCTGCCGGAAATCGGTCGGGAATTCGGTCGGGATCACTCCACTGTCCTGCACTCCATCCGCAAGGTAGAATCGGTACTGAAGGATGCCAACGCACCCCTGCATGCCGCCATCCGGGATATCACCGCCAATGTCAATTCTTCTTTGTAATTCTTTTCTTTTTGCCCCGAAATCTGTCCACAGGGGGTGTTTATTGTGGATATCTTTCCTGTGGATAGTTTTTCCTCTTTTTCCCTCTCCACACCGGCTGTGGAGAAATGTGGATATCTTTCCATTGACCTGTGGATGAACAAATCCCCATTTTTCGGGGGTTCAGACCACTTTTCCACATAAGTTGTTACTACTACTGTTACTACTACCTTTAATCCTTTCTGTTTATATATTTCCTATCTATATCAAACTAAGGAGTGTGCCTCATGAGGTTTACCTGTGAAAAAAGTATCCTGGTTTCTGCCATCTCTGTTGCCAGCCGGACCGTTGCCACAAAGAGTTCTATCACCGCTATAGAAGGTATTTACTGTCAGGCAGGGAATCAGTTGCAATTTACCGGCTTTAATATGGAGACCGCCATTACCGTCAAAGCGGATGCGGACATCCAGCAGACCGGCGTATGTATCCTGCCCGCCCGGTTGTTTTCAGACATTATCCGCCGTCTTCCTGAAGGACCGGTTTCCGTGAGCGTAGATGAAGACACCTATAAAGTCGCGATCCGCGCCGGCTACTCCAATTTCAATATCTCTGCCACCAGCGCGGAAGATTACCCTGCTTTACCGGATGTAGAAAATCGAAATGGGATTACCATGCCTCAGAACAAACTGCGGGAAATGATTTCCGGAACAATTTTTGCCGTCTCGGAAAATCAAAGCAGACCCATCCATACCGGTTGTCTGTTTGAAGTGGTGGATGATACCATCTCCGTGGTGGCAGTTGATGGCTATCGCCTTGCCCGGAGAACTTATCATGCCGGTGTTTCTTTGGAGCGGAATATGCATTTTGTTGTCCCCGCTCCTGCGCTGAAAGAGGTAGAGAAGATTCTGGGCGAAGACGAGAATGTGACCTTGCAACTTGGTCCTAAACATATTCTCTTTGAAATGGGCAGAGCAACCTTGATTTGTCGTCTGCTGGAGGGTGACTTCCTGGATTGGCGGAAGGTTATTCCCACGGATTGCCCGGTGAAGGTGGTTGCCCATGTGGGTGAGCTGGCGGCGACCATTGAGCGTGTTGGTCTGATCGTGACCGAGAAACTCAAGAGTCCTGTTCGTTGTACATTTGGCGATAATGAAGCCACTTTCCGCACAACAACGGCAATCGGCGCAGCCGAGGACCGTTGCTCCATCGCCGGTAACGGCGGCGAGCTGGAGATTGGCTTTAACTGCCACTACCTCACCGACGCATTGAAGGCTGTTCCCAGTGATGAGGTCTGCCTGGAATTGAAGAACGGCCTGAGCCCCATTGTATTTACTCCGGTCAGACCGGAGGATGACTTTGCTTATATGGTCCTGCCGGTCAGACTGCGGAGCAACTGATTTCCCTGAATTTTCATCATATTTTCTGATATACCATAATAAGGAGACAATGCCATGAAAGTTGTCGTTAAGCGCCGGGATACTGCGGCAAAAGAAGTCCCCATCACCACCGAATTTATCCGTCTGGAGGCCCTTTTGAAGCTGGCGGATGCTGTCCCCTCCGGTGGCATGGCCAAAAATCTGATTCAGGATGGAGAGGTCATGGTCAATGACGAGGTCTGCACCATGCGGGGCAAGAAACTGCGCCCCGGTGACAGAGTCCTGTTTATGGGTGCCACCTATGTGGTAACAGCCAATGAGACTTGATTCCGTCCGAATTGAAAACTTTCGGAATTATTCAGACGTATATTGTGCTTTTGACCCGGGTGTAAACCTGATTTTGGGCGAAAATGCTCAGGGAAAGACGAATCTTCTGGAGGCCATCCATTATTTGGCCATGGGTAAAGCCTTTCGCACCAGAAAGGAAGCGGAATTGATTCGTTTTGGTGCGGAGTTTGCCCAGTTGGAAGGACTGATCACCGGTCAGGAGCGACAGCATACGCTGAAAACCGTCCTCTTTTCCGGTCGGAAAAGCCGCCAGCTCTATCTTAACGGTGTTAAAAAGAAGACTCACGCTGAGGTCAATGGGATTCTGACCACCATCTTATTTTGCCCTGAGGATTTGATGATTCTCAAGAGCGGATCATCGGTTCGGCGGCGGTTTCTGGATCATGGACTTGGGATTCTGCGTCCCCGATATGATACCGCACTGGCGGAATATACCCGGATTCTGGAGAGTAAAAGCAAAATATTAAGGGATCGGTTTCAAGAGCCCTCTTTATTGCAGATTTTGCCGGATTATTCCCGCAGACTGTGTCAGGTAGGTGCGATTTTGATTTCTTATCGCGCCCGGTATCTGCAGGCTTTGGGTGAAGAAGCAACACGGTTTCATCAGGCGTTTTCCGGTGGGCGGGAGACGCTGGAGATTCCTTACCGTACCGTTTCTACCATTACTGACCCCTTTGCCCCGGTACAGGTATTGGAGGATCAGCTTCTGGCTCATCTGGCCAGCCATGAGCGGGCAGAGCTGGAATCGGCACAGTGCTTGACCGGACCTCATAAAGACGACTTTGATGCTGCTTTGGATGGACTGAGTCTCAAGAGCTTCGGCTCTCAGGGGCAGACCCGTACTGCCGCCATTAGTCTGAAGCTGGCGCAGCGGGAATTGGCACAGCGGGAGCTGGGAGAAGAACCGGTATTGCTGCTGGATGATGTTCTGTCCGAACTGGACCCGGGGCGGCAGGATTTTGTCCTGAACCAGATCCGGTCAGGACAGGTTTTCATCACCTGCTGTGAGCCGGAGAGACTGACCCGGTTGGGTAAGCGTATCCGGATTCATGGGGGAACCATTTCCGAAGAATGAACCATGTTTTTCTGCTTGTCCTGTATTGGAGGACGAATTAACCATATTTTTTAATGATATCACTTGTGCCAAGGGCACTTTAGGAGGACAATATGTCTGACGAATTGCAAGTTACTAAGGTGGAAACAGCCTATGATGCTGCCCAAATTCAGGTTCTTGAGGGTCTGGAGGCGGTGCGTAAGCGTCCCGGTATGTACATTGGTTCCACATCTGTCTCTGGTCTTCACCATCTGGTGTATGAAATCGTTGACAATTCCATTGACGAAGCGTTGGCGGGGTATTGCAAACACATCACCGTCACCATAAACCCCGGCGACTCCATTACTGTCACTGACGATGGTCGTGGTATTCCCGTGGATATTCAACCCCAGACAGGAAGACCTGCGCTGGAAGTGGTCTATACGGTGCTCCATGCCGGCGGTAAGTTTGGTGGCGGAGGTTATAAGGTTTCCGGCGGTCTTCATGGTGTTGGTGCGTCTGTTGTCAATGCATTATCCCAGTGGGTGCAGGTTCGGGTATATAAGAATGGCCAGATTTATGAGATGAAATTCTCCCGCGGAGAAATTACCCAGGAGATGCGGATTGTCGGCAAAACTGACCGCACCGGTACGGAAGTCACCTTCCAGCCTGACCCGGAGATTTTTGATACGGTGATTTTTGACTATGAGACACTCCATACCCGTATGCGGGAGGAGGCATTCCTGAATGCAGGTCTGTCCATCACCATTTCCGATCGACGCAGTGAAGACGGTCCCAGCCAGACCATGTGTTATGAGGGCGGTATCCGGGAGTTTGCTACATGGTGCAACCGGAATAAGACCCCGCTGCATAATGATGTGATTTATATGAGTGGTATGAAGGGAGAGGCCTCCGCGGAAATTGCCATTCAGTATAATGATGGCTTTACGGAATTCATTCTCTCCTTTGCCAATGATGTCCATACCCCGGAAGGCGGTATGCACGAAACCGGCTTCAAGGCAGCATTGACCCGTGCCATCAATGCTTACGGAATCAAGGTTGGCGCCATCAAAGGTGACGACCGGGTACAGGGCGAAGACTGCCGGGAAGGTATTACGGCCATCATTTCCGTCAAGTTGACCGATGCCCAGTTTGAAGGTCAGACCAAGGCAAAGTTGGGCAATGCCTATATCCGCACTTTAGTCGATGCCATTGTAACGGAACAACTTTCTACCTTCTTTGAAGAAAACCCCCGGACGGCCAGAGCGATTCTGGAAAAAGCACTCAATGCCAACCGGGCAAGAGCCGCCGCGCAGAAAGCCAGAGACTCTATCCGCAGAAAGAGTGCCCTTGGTGGCGCGGCCATGCCGGATAAGCTGAGAGACTGCAACGAAAGCGACCCCACGCTGACGGAAATTTACATCGTCGAGGGTGACTCCGCAGGCGGCTCTGCAACCCAGGGCAGAGATTCCCGGTTCCAGGCCATTCTCCCCCTTTGGGGTAAGATGCTTAACGTGGAAAAAGCCCGGGAGGATAAGGTTATCGGCAATGATAAGCTGCAGCCGGTGATTACCGCTCTGGGTGCCGGTATTGGTGCGGATTTTGATGTCAGCAAGTTGCGATATCACAAGGTCATCATTATGGCGGATGCCGACGTGGACGGCAGTCATATCCGGACACTGCTTCTGACCTTCTTTTTCCGCTTTATGCGTCCGCTTTTGGAGCATGGTTTTGTCTATGCCGCTATGCCGCCGCTGTATAAGCTGGTCAGAGGTAAGACTACCCGCTATGCCTTCTCCGATCCTGAGCGGGATGCCATTTCTGCGGAAATGCGGGGCGACAATCCCAATGCCAAGGTGGATATTTCCAGAAATAAAGGTCTGGGCGAAATGGACCCCCATGAGCTGTGGGAGACCACCATGGACCCGGAGAGAAGAACCCTCAAACGGATTACGCTGGATGATGCTGTGCGGGCAGACGAAATCTTTACCCTGCTCATGGGCGAAAAGGTGGAACCCAGAAGGGAATACATCGAGCAAAATGCCCGATTCGCACAGAATTTGGATTATTGATATTTTCTTAATACCACTCATTCTGGGGGTCATGTTTTTCTTGGAAATGCTGTTCCTCCCAGAATATGACCAACTATTGTAGGGGCGGGTCATGACCCGCCCGGCAGTACAGACTCTATCACCGGTATAGTGTCGGCGAATTCGTATGAGGTTACCATATGGAATTGGTTAAGCGGAAATCACCCAGAATCCCACATTTTGATTATTCCTCGACGAACTATTATTTTGTTACAATTTGCACCCATAATAAAGAATGCATCTTTTATTCCTCTGGACAAGTAAATGATTGGGGGAAAATTGCGGAACAATGTTTAATGGATATCCCCAATCACTTCATTGGGTTGCAATTGGACAAATGGGTTGTTATGCCTAATCATATTCATGGAATTATGATTATTGGTCAAGATTGTCGGCACAGCTTATCTACTATTGTCGGTTTATATAAATCAAGTGTTTCAAAGAGAATACGTTTGATTCAGCCGGATATACAGGTCTGGCAACGCTCCTTTCATGACCATATCATCAGAAATCAGGCATCATATGAAAAAATCTGGAATTATATCGATCATAATCCAGAAAAATGGTTTGAGGATTGTTTTTGTCCCTTAACTTAGAGTGAAAACTGCCCATCATATTCAAATATTGCCATTCAGGCGGCATAGGAATAAAATCCGCCCATCGAGGTCGGATTTTATTTCGGGCGGGTCATGACCCGCCCCTACGAAAGGACTGATTACATTTGGCACAACATAAGAAAGACTACAAGCCCGAAGATATCCTGTTCCCGGAGCAGGCGATTGTGAATTCGGAGCTTGTTCGTGAAATGAAAGACAGCTACATTGAGTATGCCATGTCCGTGATTGTCGGCCGTGCGCTGCCTGATGTGCGTGATGGACTCAAGCCGGTGCATCGCCGGATTCTTTATGCCATGTATGAGGATAACCTCACCTCTGACCGACCCTTCCGTAAATCGGCTACCTGTGTCGGTGATGTGCTGGGTCGGTATCATCCCCATGGTGATGCCTCAGTTTATGATGCATTGGTTCGCCTGGCGCAGGACTTCTCCATGCGGTGTATGCTGGTGGATGGTCATGGTAACTTCGGCTCGGTGGATGGTGATCCCCCTGCTGCTTACCGTTATACCGAAGCCCGCTTATCCAAATTCTCCAATGAGATGCTCCGGGATATCGAGAAAGATACCATTGACTGGATGCCCAACTTTGACGAGACCCGGAAAGAGCCCCGTGTACTGCCCAGCCGCTTTCCCAATCTGCTGGTCAATGGCTCATCGGGTATTGCCGTCGGTATGGCCACCAATATCCCGCCCCATAATCTGACGGAAGTGATCAATGCCTGCGTCTGTATTCTGGATGACCCGGAGGCTACGCTTGCGGATTTGATGGAGCATATCACAGGTCCTGACTTCCCAACAAAAGCCATTATTATGGGCAGGGCCGGTATTCGTGCCGCCTATGCCACCGGTAAGGGCAGGCTGACTCTCCGGGCGAGAACCCATTTTGAGGAGTTTGGTCAAAACCGTACCCGGATTATTGTTACCGAGATTCCTTATCAGGTCAATAAACGGATGCTCATTAAGAATATGGCCGATCAGGTCAATGAGAAGCGGCTGGAGGGTATCTCGGATATCCGGGATGAATCCGACCGCACCGGTATGCGGATTGTCATTGAGCTGAAGCGGGATGCCAATGGGCAGGTGGTGCTCAACCGGCTCTTTGCGCAGACCCAGCTCCAGACTACCTTCGCCATCAATATGCTGGCTCTGGTCAAGGACCAGTCTCAGCCTAAGGTACTTTCTCTCCGGGAAATTCTGGACGAATATTTGACTTTCCAGGAGGAAGTCATTGTCCGGCGTACCCGCTATGACCTGAAGAAAGCTCAGGAGAGGGCTCATCTTCTGGAAGGTCTGCTGATTGCGCAGGATAATATTGATGAGGTTATCCGCATTATCCGCAGCTCTTACGATAGGGCCAAGGAAAATCTGATGGAGCGCTTTGGCCTCTCTGATATTCAGGCGCAAGCCATTTTGGATATGCAGCTCAAGCGGTTACAGGGTCTGGAGCGTGAAAAGCTGGAGGCAGAGTATAAGGAGCTGGAAGAGCGGATTGCCTACTATCAGCGGGTGCTTCAAGATCCTCAGTTGGTCAGAGAAATTCTCAAGGAAGAACTGATTGCCATCCGGGATAAGTTCGGGGATAAGCGGCTGACTGAAATTCAGGATGTGGAAGACGAAATTGATGTGGAAGATCTGATTGAGGAAGAAGACTGCTGCTATACTCTCTCCAGTCAGGGTTATATCAAGCGGATGCCCGTGGATACCTATCGCAGTCAGCACAGAGGCGGTCGCGGTGTCAGCGGACAGAATTTGAAAGAGGAAGATTTCGTTAAGAATATCTTCGTGGCTTCCACCCATGATTATCTGCTGTTCTTCACCGACAAGGGTAAAGTTCACCGGAAGAAGGGTTATCTCATTCCGGAGGCTTCCCGTACTGCCCGTGGTACAGCCATTGTCAATATCCTTCCCCTTGACCCGGATGAGAAGGTCACGGCCATGCTCCTGACCCGGGAATTCACGGAGAATGAGTTTATTATCATGGTCACCAGAAATGGTACAGTGAAGCGGCTTGCCCTTGAAGCCATCAACACCAACCGCAAGGGTGGTATCCGTGCCCTGAGCCTGGAAGAGGGTGACCATCTGATTTCCGTGGTTAAGACCACCGGTGATGATGCCATCGTTTTGGCTACGGCTAAGGGTATGGCCATTTGCTTCAAAGAAACTGATATCCGACCCATGGGCAGAGAGGCAGTTGGTGTGCGGGGTATCGCTTTGGCTGAGGGCGACTATGTGGTCGGTGCTGAGCGGGCGCAGATGGATTTGTGTCTCCTGACCGTCACCGCCAATGGTTATGGCAAGCGCACCGCTTTGACGGAGTATCTCCGTCTGGGTGATCATGGTCAGCGTCAGCCTCAGAGCCGTGGCGGTAAGGGCCTGAAAAACTACAGCATCACCGGTAAGACCGGAGATGTGGTGGCTTGCTGTGTCGTAAGCGACAGTGACGATGTGATTTTGACCCAGGCAGGCGGCACCATCATTCGTATGCCGGCTTCTGATATCAACATTTACCGCCGGGATACTCAGGGTGTTATCCTGATGCGGGTTGAAGACGGAAATGTGGTCATCGGTGCTGAGCGTATTGAAAATCAAGCGTAATGACAAAGACCTGCGGACTTTCGGGTGCGCAGGTCTTTTATTGCCTTCTTTGAGAAATTCCCTATTTACGGCTGGCATTTTTTGTTGTACAATATAGAGACGAACGGAGGTTTTGCCATGCGTTGCTTAAAATGTGGCTCTAATGTGGAACATCCCCACGTATTTTGCCCCTCATGTATTGAAAAGATGAATGCCTGCCCTGTTTCACGTGAAACACCGGTGGTTATTCTCCCCCGCCCCAAATCAGAACCGGTGAGGCCAAGAACCGTGAAACCGGAAGAACTGCTTGCGTTGGCCAGACGTCGGCAGAAGGTGTTGGCTTTCTTCTGTATTTTGCTTCTGACTTTGACCCTGGCGTTGGGTGGACTGGTTTTCTGGCTAGCAACCCGGGAAGATAAACCCACCGGGCAGAACTATACCCCAAATGTGGTTACACAGGACTCAAACTCCACCGGAGGTACGGGAGAATGAATATTGAATCCTTGATTACCCAATTGATCGTCCTGTTCTCCATTGCCTTTCTCGGTTATGGCGCGGCAAAACTGAACTACCTGCCCAAAGAAACCAACAAAGTGCTTTCTGCCGTGGTCATAAACGTTTCAAACCCCTGTAGTGTGCTGACGTCAGTGATGTCGGGCACCCGTGTGATCACCAATGTGGAGGTGTTCACCTTGTTGGGTGTAGCCATTGCCCTCCATTTACTGCTTATTGCCCTTGCTCCCCTGCTGACGAAGATCCTGCGTATTCCAGAGGACAGAAAAAATATATTTCACTTTATGACCGTTTTTGGCAACTACAGCTATATGGGTTTCCCGGTGATCACTGCACTCTTTGGCGTAGAGGCTTTGTTTCTGGCGGCCATCTTCGTTCTGGTCTTCCAGATATTTTGCTATACCTATGGTGTCAGCCTGTTTGGACAAGGAAAATTCCAGATTAAGTCTCTGTGCAGCCCCATGATTATCTGTACGCTTATCGCTTTTGTCATTTATATGCTAAAGCTCAGAGTACCGGATATGGTTCTGAATATCACAAAGACAGTCTCTGGGATCACCTCCCCCGCCGCAATGCTGGCTCTGGGCTTTGCATTGGCGGCTGTTCCGCTCAAGTGGGTGTTTACTCAGTTCAGAACCATGATTTTTGCCCTGTTGCGCCTGACCGTGATTCCTGCAGTGGTATTTCTGCTGTGTTCGCCGTGGATGAAGAATGAACTGATGCTGGGTGTCACTGTTGCCCTGTCTGCTATGCCTGTTGCCACCAACACGACACTGATGGCTGCCCGTTATAATGGCAATGAGTCTCAGGCGGCTTGTGGGGTGTTCTTAAGTACACTCATGTCAGTGGTCATTATGCCGCTGATGCTAGGTCTGCTCTTTGGTCTTTTCTGAATGTTTCACGTGAAACAAAAAAGAAAAAAGACATTGCAATTCCCGGGCCATATGGTATAATAAACCCGCTGAGTAAACAAAATGGAAAGGAGTAACTATGGGTAAAATCATCGCCATTGTCAATCAAAAAGGCGGCGTGGGAAAAACCACCACCGCCGTTAATCTGACTGCGGCTCTGAACAATCTGGGCAAGAAGGTTCTGCTCTGCGACTTTGACCCCCAGGCTAATGCCACCTCAGGCATCGGCGCAGATAAGCGCCGGGTGAATAAAACCGTCTATGACCTGATCATTAATGGCGCTGACCCCGGCTCCGCCATCATGAAAACCAAATTCGGTGATCTGATTCCCTCCGGAAACAACCTGGCCGGTGCAGGCGTGGAACTGATTGAAGCCGAAAGCCGGGAACATCAATTGAAAAAAGCCCTGGAACCGATTCGGGAACAGTATGACTATATTTTCATTGACTGTCCCCCTTCACTGGAACTTCTGACCATCAACGGACTCAGCGCCGCTGACGGAATTTTAATTCCTGTACAATGCGAATACTACGCATTGGAGGGACTAAGCGATCTGATGACCACCCTGAGAGCCATCAAGCGCAGGGTCAACCCCAATCTGGAGATCTTCGGCGTAGTGTTGACCATGTATGACGGAAGAACCAACTTCTCCGCTCAGGTAGCCCAGGAGGTGCGGCGGCACTTCCCCGGAAAGGTATTCAGTGCCATGATTCCCCGGAATGTACGTCTGGCAGAAGCACCAAGCCATGGTTTACCCGCTTGTGCCTACGATAAACACAGCAGAGGAACCAAGGCTTACAACCAACTGGCTGAGGAAATTGCCAGGAAAGGATAATCACTATGGCTAAGCAAAAAGGACTGGGCAAGGGTTTAGGTGCCCTGCTCAGCGACTATACCGCTCCCCAGCAGGAAGAAAGCGCCCTGCGGCAGTTGCCCCTGCAAAAAGTGGAGCCCAACCCGTATCAGCCCCGTCGGGATTTTGACCCAGTTGCACTGGAAGAACTGGCGGAATCCGTCGCGGAACACGGAATTTTGCAACCCCTTACCGTCCGGGAGTTGCCCAATGGGTACTATCAGATTATCGCCGGAGAAAGAAGATGGAGAGCTGCCCGCATGGCAAATCTTCAAACCATTCCCGCCATAGTCATAGAAGCAGACGACCGGAAAACTATGGAACTGGCCCTGATTGAAAATCTCCAGCGGCAGGACCTGAATCCGGTTGAAGAAGCCAGAGGATACAAGAGCCTTCTGGAAGACTATCAACTCACCCAGGAAGAAGCTGCCCGCCGGGTAGGAAAATCCCGGTCAGCCGTGGCCAATGCCCTTAGACTATTGAATCTGGAAGAAGACATTCTTGACGCACTGAGCGGCGGTAGACTGACCGCAGGTCATGCCCGGGCAATCCTCTCCGTCACAGATACAGCAAAACGGCGGGAGGCGGCGCAGAAAGTTATGGCGCTGGATCTGTCTGTCCGCCAGACCGAACTGATGTGCCGGAATCTGAACAAAGAGGAAAAACCCCAGGAAGAAGAACCAAAACTAAAGGTGAATTATGTGGCGGAATGCGAGAAAACCCTCTCACGCCATCTGGGCCGAGGCGTGAAAATTGTCTCCGGAAAGCGTAAAGGCAAATTTGAATTGGAATTCTATGGCCCGGAGGATTTACAAAACCTCTATGAAGCCCTGTGCACACTCCCAAAGGAGGTCGGCAAGAAATAATGTCCAAAGAGAAAAACAAAGAGTTTCTTGAACACCTTGTAGAGCATGAGACCGAACCACAAATAACCGAACCAGTCGCTGCTGACCCAGTGGTGGTGGACAGAAAACGGAATTGGGCACTGCTCCGGTATATTGCCATCATGTTTGCCGTGGCCTTTATTCTGGTGTTCATGTCACTGTACTTCACCACCCGCCATGACTCCCAACAGACCATCTCCCAGCTCAGTCAGAATGCCAATTCTGCCCTTGCCCGTGCGGAGCAATTGCAAACGGACAACCGGGAACTGACCGAGACCAACATGACCCTGCAGGAGTCTCTGACGCTGGCAGAAAATGACCTGCAGGATGCTGAGAATACCATCACCACGCAAGAGGGCATCATTGCCGGACAGGCTGAAGACATCGCAAAGATGACCAAAGAAATGGAGACCCTGACGGAAGACAAGGAAAACCTGCAAAAAGCCTATGCCCTGCTGGCTCAGGCGCAATTGGCTTACGAGGAAAAAAACTGGGAATCCTGCGCCAAAGCCATTGCCAATTTGGAGAGCCTTCAGGATTACCTGGACAAAGACAGCAAGACCATTTATAACCGGTTGTGTACCGCACTGGAAACCAACAAAGAAAACTGACCAAGAGGTGTAAAGATATGCTGGATATCAAAAGAATCAAAGAAGATCCCGATGGAGTAAAGGCCGGACTGCGGGCCAAAGAAGTGGACTGCGACAGCACCATTGACCGCATTCTGGAGTTGGACGCACAGCGCCGTGCCCTGATTCTGGGTACGGAGACCAAGAAAGCTGAGCAGAACCGGATTTCCAAGGAAATTCCCAAATTAAAGAAAGCCGGACAGGATGTGGCCCCCATCTTCAAGGAAATGACCGAACTGAAGAATGCCATTGCCGCCGACGCAGAGACTCTGACCGCGGTTGAGGCAGAGTATCGCACCTTGATGCTGAGTCTTCCCAACCTGCCCGATCCCGACCTGCATCCCGGCGGGAAGGAATTCAATGAACCCATCAGCTACACCGGAGAGCCCCATGTCTTTGACTTTGAGCCCAAGCACCATGTGGACCTGTGTACCGCTCTGGGCCTCATTGACTATCCCCGTGGTACCAAGCTGGCCGGTTCCGGCTTCTGGATGTATACCGGTATGGGCGCCCGTCTGGAGTGGGCATTGCTGAATTATTTTATCGATACCCACATTGCTGACGGCTACGAATTTATTCTGCCTCCCCATATGCTGGAATACCAGTGCGGAGAGAATGCGGGTCAGTTCCCCAAGTTTGCTGACGAGGTCTATAAAATTGCCAATCCCACCGATGATCGCCTCCATTTCATGCTTCCCACGGCTGAGGCCGCTCTGGTCAGCGTGTACCGGGATGAGATCATCCCCGAGGCATGGCTTCCCCGTAAGCTCTTTGCTTATACTCCCTGCTTCCGCCGTGAAGCCGGCAGCCATCGTGCAGATGAGCGGGGCATGGTCAGAGGACATCAGTTCAACAAGATTGAGATGTTCCAGTTCACCCGCCCCGAGGATTCTGACGAGGCTTTTGCTGAGCTGGTTCGCAAGGCTGAGGCTCTGGTGGCCGGTCTGGGCTTCCACTTCCGTACCGTGAAGCTGGCGGCAGGCGACTGCTCCGCATCCATGGCCAGAACCTACGACATCGAGATTCAGATTCCCTCCATGAACGGATATAAGGAAGTATCCTCCGTCTCCAATGCCAGAGATTATCAGGCCCGCCGGGGCAACATCCGCTTCCGCCGGGAAGAAACCGGCAAGCCCGAGTTCGTCCACACCCTCAATGGCTCCGGTCTGGCCACCTCCCGGATCTTCCCCGCCATGGTGGAGCAGAACCAGAGAGCAGACGGCTCCGTGGTGGTACCCGAAGTGCTGAGAAAGTATCTGGGCGGTCTGGAAATCATCGAGAAGAAGTAAGACACCAATCTGCATAAAATGACACCCGGAGCAGGATTTTAAGTCCATGGCTCCGGGTGTCCTGACAATAAAGGGACAAACAAAGAAAAAAGGTTGCAATGGAATGCAAACTCTAATTAAAATTCGAAAAACTTTGCAGTCTATTGCAATCTTTTTCACCTCAGCAACCCGGAAAACAGAAAACTAGTTGACATTTTCCCGCCATGTAGTATACTAAACCCAAAGCCACAAGGGAGGAAAAATCATGTACCAGTACAACAAAGCAGAATATTTGAGACGGATGCAGTGGTTCCGGGAAGCCCGGCTGGGTATGTTCATTCACTTCGGACTCTATGCCATCCCCGCCAGAGGGGAATGGGTCAGAAGCAACGAGAAAATGCCGGAAGAAGACTATCTCCCCTTCTTCCACCACTTCAATCCCAAGCACTTTGACGCAACCCAGTGGGCGAAAACCGCCAAAGCCGCCGGTATGCGCTACCTGATTCTCACCGCCAAGCACCACGACGGCTTCTGCCTCTTTGATACCGCCACCACGGATTATAAGTCCACCAATACCCCCTTTGGCCTGGATATCGTCCGGGAGGTGCTGGATGCCGCCCGGGCGGAAGGTCTGCGGGTGGGTCTGTATTATTCCCTGCTGGATTGGCATCACCCCGATTACCCCCACTACGGTGACCGGAATCACCCCATGCGCTCGGATGAACGCCATACCAATGCAGGCAGAATCTTTTCCCGATACATTGAATATTACCAAAGTCAGGTGCGGGAACTGTGCAGCAATTACGGTAAACTGGATATCTTCTGGTTCGACTATTCCTATGATCATCTCCGGGGAGAAGCCTGGGAAGCGACCCGGCTGGTCAATATGGTTCGTTCGCTTCAGCCTGGGATAATCCTCAATAACCGGCTGGAGGTCAGCGGTGAGGGCTATGGCTCTCTGGCTGAGGGCAACCCCACACCCTATCACGGCGACTTCATCACCCCCGAGCGGATGATTCCCCCCGAGGGTATCCGGAATCAGCAGGGAGAGGAATTGTTCTGGGAGACCTGTGTCACCATGAACAACAACTGGGGTTACTGCCGGGATGACCGGTGCTTCAAGTCCCCGGAAATGATTCTCCGCAAGCTGGTGGAGAGCATCAGCAAGGGCGGCAACTTCCTGCTCAATGTGGGTCCCGATGGAAACGGCGCATTCCCCCCGGAGGCAGTGGAAATCCTGTCCTTCCTGGGCAAGTGGATGGAAACCAATGCCGAAAGTATCTATGGTTGCGGCAGAAGCAGCCTGAGTAAGCCGGAATTTGGCCGCTATACCCAGCGGGGAAAGACACTCTATCTCCACCTCTTTGAAAATGCCCTTGGACCACTGCCACTGCTGGGGATAAGGAAAGAGGAGATCGAGAGTGCCGTCCTGCTTCACGACTACAGCCAGTGTCCCATTTCCACCAGTTGGGTCCACAGCGACTATCCCCATATTACCTTCCTGGATTTGGGTCCATATCCCAATCTGCCTGACCAGACGGATACGGTGGTCAAAATCACCCTGAAATGAGGTAAAACCATGTTTTCTGAAGGATTGCGCAAATATGCCAGCGACCGATATACCGCCGCCCTGTTTTCTGCAGGCAAGATGAAGGAAATCATCCGGCATGGGCTTCTGAATCTGGACGAAGACCAACGGACACTGGCGGAGCTGGCCTATGGCACAGCGCCCATTGAGGATGTGGGCGCGGTGTCTTTTGATGTGATTATGGGTTATGTCAATCATGCCATTTTTCTGCGGAAACATTATCCCCATGTGCAGATGCTGTCGGAGGAAATGTTTCTCCACCATGTCTTCTACCCCAGAGTGGGCACAGAAGCGCTGGTGGACTGCCGGGGATTCTTCCACGAGAAGACCAAAGAAATCCTCAGTTTACCGGAAAAAGACTGGATTCTGGCGGTTAACCGGTGGTGTGCCGCCCAGATGACCTACCGCAGTGCCGATGACCGGACGGAGAATCCGCTGACGGCTTACCTCTCCGGCGAGGGGCGCTGTGGGGAGGAATCGGTTTTTGTGGTCAGTGTCCTGAGAAGTCTGGGTATCCCCGCCCGGCAGGTCTATGCCCCATGGTGGAGCCACTGTGACGATAACCATGCCTGGGTGGAGGTCTGGGAACAGGGAAAATGGTACTTCCTTGGGGCGTGTGAGATTGAGCCGGTAATCAATCGGGGTTGGTTTATCTCCGCCGCCACCAGAGCCCCACTGGTACACAGCAAGACGTATTTCCCCCTGCATGAGGAAGAATTGATTGGTCAGGATGGTCCATGTTGGTACTACAACCAGACCAACCGCTATGCCGAGACCGGAAGACTCTGCATCACCGTCAAAGATGAAGAAAATAACCCCCTACCCGGGGCAGAGCTGTCCTTCGGGGTCATCAATATGGCGGCAGAGCGCGCAATTGCCCGAATGAAAGCCGACCGGACTGGCACAGCCCAACTGACGGTGGGTTGTGGTACAATTCTCATCACTGCCCGGCATAACGGGAAGATTGGCACACTGACCATGCAACCCCAACCGGGCGTATGCATACAGGGGGAAATCCTCTGCCGGGAAACAGAGCAGGATGAGGAAGTCTGTCTGGATGTTCTTGCCCCCTCCCCCACCGGCAAAAACGCTTGCCCTCTCACTAAGGCACAACAGCAGGAGAAGCAAGAAGCCATTGCCCAGGCAGACCGGGAAAGAGCCGCATCCAGAGAGGCAAGAACCATCCCCCCAATCTGTGTCCCGGAGGAATTGCGGGAGCTGGTTGCGCTGGCTGTGGCCAACGGAGAGAACATCGCCAAATTTTATGCCCAGACCCCGGAAGCCCTGAAGCCAATGGCGCTGGAGTACCTGAAGTCGCTGAGCAAAAAAGACATGAAGGATGTCCCGGCAAAGGTGCTGGGTGAGCATTTCTATACCGCCATCATGCTCCCGGTATCCTTTGACCAACAATTTGTGCCTTATGTGATGTGTCCCCGGATTGGTTTTGAGGAACTGGAATTCTGGCGCTCCACCATCATGGACAGCTTCACCCCGAAGCAAGCTAAAGCCTTTATGGAGAATCCAAAGACGCTGATGACCCATCTCCGGGAGAATTACCTGCACCATCCGGACAGATACCACCGGGAACTGACCATGACTCCGGAAACCCTGCTGACTCTGGGGCATGGGAATCTGCGGGCTTGCCGGGTACTGTTTGTGGCGGTGATGCGCACACTGGGCATTCCCAGCCGCCTGAGTCCCCAGGACGGCTGTGCCCAATACTATCGGGATGGTCAATTCCATTCCGCAGAAGAGGATAATGTCCCAATGGCGACCCTGACGTTGCAACCGGAGCCGGGGATTCACTGGATAAATCAGGTCAATTATACCCTTAGTCGCCGGGATGAGGAGGGAGATACCATCCTCATGCTGGAAGATGATGACCTGAGAAGTCCCCTCTCCCTCCTGCCGGGGCAATACCGGCTCACCACCAGCAACCGTTTACCCAATGGCAATCAGCGGGTCTTGCTTCAGCAGTTCACCTTAAGCCCCGGGCAGGAGAAGACGGTATCTTTGCGCCTGAGAACGGCGAGAGCAGAAGAAATGCTGGCAAAGAACACCCTACCCCCCTGCCCACTGGAAGACGAACAGGGAAAAACCTCAAATCCTGCAGGAAAGCATATTCTGGCATGGCTGGACATCGGGACAGAACCCACGGAACACATTCTCAACGAACTGCTTTGCCATGCAGAGAAGCTCAACACCATGGCACTCCCCATTCTCCTGATTCTTCAGCGGCGGGAGGACCTGCACCATAGCACACTGCAGCAGGTTTTGCGCCGACTGCCCCGGAGCAAGGCCGCTTTTGGAGACTTTGACGACACGCCGGAGCAGGTGGCCCGTGCCATGTACTTAGAGCCGGGTCAATGGCCACTTCTGGTGCTGACCGACGGAACGGGATCCGGATGCTATGGACATTGCGGTTATGGGGTGGGCATTGTGGAGCTGGCCATGAAACTGGCAGAGGTGGAGGACAAATAAGGAGCAACAAAAATGGCAAAGAAAGGCACATACCAGCGGAAAAAGGAACGGAAGAACAAATTCCTGACCATCTTTGGCGTTCTGCTTCTGGTATCCGTCCTGTTGATGTCCATCATTGAGCTGGTTCGCCATGGGGTCATTCTGCAGGTTTTGGAATCCGGTGACATTCAGGAGTACCGGAGCAACTATACTCTGCGCGTGAAAGAAAGAAGACGGCATGACAGTTATATCTTCACCTGGGAAGACGGCAGTTACACCTCGGTTCTTTCCAGAGAAATCCAATACAAACTCCATGCTTTCATCGAAGACAGCGCAGGTCAGGAAGAAATGGTGGTCCAATATATCCGGCTTCCGCCACCATTTCGGGATGATGAGGAAAAACTGGCCATCTCCCTGAGTTCTGCCACCGATGGGACAGTATATTATACCCAGACAAAGGGGGATTTTCTGGCGGATATGGCGGTATTGGTGGTCGTTGCCCTGCTGATGTTACTTTGCCTGTCCCCTTTTGGCATTTTGTATCTCTATCTTCCCTTGCGGGAGCGGAGAATCAGGAAGAAGAAAGAGAAACGCCGGGAAGAACGAAAGCAGAAGCAACAAAAACCCAAACCGGAGGTAAACCATGACCAATGCAGAACTGATTGACCTTGCCCTTTCCGAGGGCTTCGCCGCCGCCGCAGTGACCGCCACAGAAGAAATCCCCTTTGATCCCATCTTCCGTCCCTACTGCGAAGAAAACCTCTGCGGGCAGTATGGGGCAAACTGGTCCTGTCCCCCAGTGTGCGGCAGTTTTGAAGAAATGCGCAGCAGGATTCTTGCCCAAAAGCGGGCCATTCTCCTGCAGACCATTTGGGAAATCTCCGACTATACCGACGAAACCGCCATCCGGGAGGCGAAAAACTTCCATAACCGGGCATCGGCGGCTCTGGCGGGAAACCTGCGGACAAAGGGAGTCCGGGGTTTCGTGGTGGGCGCCAGCGGGTGCGGATTATGTTCCCCCTGCGCCAAAGTAACCGGTGAACCATGCCGGTTTCCGGAGATGAAATTCTCCTGTATGTCCGCTTACTGCATTTTTGTCCGTCAGCTTTGTGAGAAGTGCGGCGTGGAGTATGACTGCGGACCGGGGTTACTAGGGTTCTTTGGCCTCTTTGTTTTGGAAGAAGAATGAGAAAAACACCCGGCCTTAATTTGGTCGGGTGTTTTTATGAGATTCACCGGGAATCTACTTTTTTGCTTTTGTCCATATCCCGGCACAGTTTCCAGCTTGCCACCAGAAGTAGCGTCCACCCGAAAATGGGCCAGAACATGATGCTGCAGGAGGATACCGGCGCAGTCACCAGAGCCAAAAGATAAATCAGCCCATTGACCCAGAACGCCGGGAAATTGGCCACCAGTGCCACCCAAAGCAACACCAAAAGCCCCACCCCCAGAGCCAGCACAGACCCAGCCCAAAGCCGAATCCGTCCCACAGCCCGGCGGTCACGTTCCTTATGGGCGAGCAACAGAGCCAAGCCAGCCAGCAGGAAAAACAGCACCACAGCAACATTCTGCAGGGCAGTCCCCAAAAACCGCAGACCTCTGGCCTGACAAATCCCATCGGTGGCGCACAGACCAAAGACAGCCAAAAGCCCCACCCGCACAAAATCTCTCACGGTACGCAATTGCATCAACTCCAAAAACATAATCTTCCCGGACAGGGCGGCCCGGTTTTTCAATAGCACAAGAATAACCCAACTGCGGCAAAAAAACAAGCCCTATCCGGAAAAAAATTTATTGCCGCCGTTCCTTTTGCCCGATAAGTATGCTATAATGATACGAAAGAATCTCCGGAAGAAGATGACCGGAACAACAAGGAAGGATTACCATATGAAATCTGCTCAATCTGCTCAAAAATTTGGTCCTCTGCCGCTTTTGACCCTTTCTCTGGGTCTGGGTGGGGTTGGTCTGTATCTGCGTACATTGATGCTTAACGGTCAGCAGTGGGCTTATTCCGGGCTCTGGGTGCTGACCGTGGTGGGAATTGTGCTCATGGCCGGCATTTGTTGCTTCATGGGTAAGCGACCAAAGCAGGAGCGGAATTTCTCTGCCAGTATCCCTGCTGCTGTTGCCATGTTCTTGGGTGCGGGCGCAGTCTTCTCCTCGTTCCTGATTCTGCTTTTGGGGGCAACGGATGCCTTTAATATTGCCCTGTATACCCTGGGGCTTGTGGGCTCTGTTGCTATGGGAATTCAGGCCGGTTATCAATACAAGGGGAAAGTCAGCGCCCCGGCGGTGATGGTGGCGACACTGGCGCTGGCTGGCGGACTGTTGGTTCGCTTCCGGCTCTGGAGCAAAGACCCTCTGCTGGGGGACTACTGCTTCCAGCTTTTCGCGGGGGTATTGGGTATGCTGGCGGTCTTCAATCTGACCGGGTTTGCTTTTGATAAAGGACGCAGGAAGATCACCCTGTTCTATAGCCATGCTGCCATTATGCTCTGCCTGATTTCTCTGCCGGACAGCGGACTGGAGAATAAGCTGTTCTACGGCGGTTTGGCACTGTGGCTTCTGGCTGGGTGCTGTACCCGGAAGAAGCCTGCCGCTCCCCGGCGGAAGTTGGGCGGCGGTCTGGTGGAAGAAGAACAGCCGGAGGAGGATTGAGTTGAAAACCGTCACCATTTATACCGATGGCGCTTGCTCCGGCAATCCCGGTCCCGGCGGCTGGGGCGCAATTCTGGAGTACATGGGGCATGAGAAGGAACTTTCCGGCGGCGAGGGCAACACCACCAACAACCGGATGGAGCTGACCGCCGTGATTCAGGCTCTGCAGAAGCTGAAAGAACCCTGCCGGGTGGAATTGTACTCCGACTCCAAATATGTCATCGATGCTCTGGAAAAGGGCTGGGTCTGGGGCTGGAAGAAGCGGGGTTGGATCAAATCGGACAAGAAACCCGCCCTGAATGTGGACCTCTGGGAGCAACTTTTGCCCCTGATTCAGACCCATGAACTGCACTATCACTGGGTCAAGGGTCATGCGGAGAATCCCAAAAATAACCGCTGTGACCAGATGGCTGTGGCAGAGAGCAGAAAGTTTAAGTAAAAAAACGGGAGCGGAAGCCTTAGTTGGTTTCCGCTCCTTTTGGCTTTTGGGAATGAACCTGGTGAATGGGGCAGGTTTCCGGGTTTGTGTCAGGACTTTAAACGCTCCAGCCGCTGAATTTCCCGAAGAATACTGTCAACGGACTCACCTTCTGTGCTCCAGTCTTCCTGCATGATGTTGAGCATTTGCTTTTGCGCTTCGATGGCACCGTCAATATCACCCAAAATCACGCAGATTTGTGAGATGGCGTCTTCACAATCGGTAAATCTGGGTGCAGGGCGCATGGGCTGGCATTTTCTGAAATAGGTCAGGGCATCGGCATAGCGCCCCAATTTGGCCATAATACTGCCATATTCAAACCAGACCTGCCACTTGTCCGGGGAACGCTCCAGCATTTTCTGCCACCAATCCATGGCATCAGGGAGATTGCACTCTGCCTGACAGATATAGCCCATGTACATCTCATGGTGATAAGAATGCTCCACCGCCTTCATTTTCTCTGCATAGTCCCGGGCTTCTGCGGTGCGGTGGTCTGCAATCAACAGGTCCAGCAACCAGAAGTAATTCCGGATATCCTCCGGGTGCTGTGCGGTGACGGTTTGATAGAAGGCAATCAACTCCCCATGGTTGATGAAGTTCCAATCCTGATATGGGCCATGCTCCGCATCAAAGATGGCATTGTGCGCATCTTTCCTGCCGGGAAGCTGCTGCAGGGCGGCCCGGGCCAAAGGCTTTGCCAGTTCGTGATATTCATTCGCCCGCTTGTTGTACAGCATAGCCAGCAGAAGACCAGCCTCAGCGCCATGCTCCGGCTTGGTTTGCAAGTCTTTCAGGTATTTCTCGTACTGCCGGAATTCGTCGTGGGACAGAAAGCGCACATCATAGAGCATATTCTCAATGCGCGCCATACGGTGCTCATCGGTCATGGTGAACAGCTCATCAATGGTCACGCCAAAAATCACAGACAGGTCAGGCAACATCAAAATATCGGGCATATTGGTGCCGCTCTCCCATTTGCTGACGGCCTGGGCGGACACCCCCAGTTTTTGGGCAAGCTGTTCCTGGGTCATGGAGCGGCTCAGGCGCAGGGATTTGATGCGGGATCAAAAATCAACATTCATTGGTAAACCTCCTTGGTTTTCATTTCGGGATAATTGTATCAGAGAATGAAGGAAAAGCCAATGACCGGGTGATTGAGTGGGGGTTGACGGGGGGTTGAGTTGGGGAAAAGTATGAAAAGTTGGGCAAAAACGAATAACCCGGCTCTGGTACAGGTTTTGTACTGAGCCGGGGTTGTGGTTTTTGGGAGGTCTGGCTGTTTGGTGGTTCACATAGCAGGAAGCGAAGTGCGACACAGCATTCCGGAGAAACTGCGCCGTTTTGCCAGCAAATGCCGTACCCTGGAAGAATCAACGTGAACTATCCTCCGGATGTGAAATAATTGCCCGTGGCTATTGTGAAATTTGATACTTGCTCATAAAGTGAAATGAGATAAATCCCCTCACGTCCGCAGGCATTTCACATGGCGAAGCCATATTTCACATATAGAGCGTATTTCACAAATCCTAAAGGAATTTATTGCGTTGAAAAACCACCCCAAAGGGTGATTTTTCTGTGAAGCGACTACATACGAGATATTTTCGCGTCAATTTTAGCAGTGCCTGAACCCGCACAGTGTTTTAGCAGTCGAGCAGTGATTGCTTGATTTTGAGACCGCCGATAAATATCACTAGTTCTTTACGTTCGGGTCTGCAGGAATGGAAGTAGAGCCTCCTTTCTTGGCATAAAAAATACTCCCGTTTTTAATCACGAGAGCCGCCATACATATCATGCTGAACCAACGCCGAGTAATAACTGCCGATGGTAGTGGGGGCATTGTACAGCGTGGTTAGAAGATATTGCTTGATGTTGCGTATTTTGGTCGTGTTCTCTTTGAGACAATCGAACACGAACTTGATGTGCTCCATATCCAGTTTTAAGAGCCTTGAA
>SVLX01000038.1 GCA_015067725.1 Oscillospiraceae bacterium
GTGGAAGGTCTGGAGCATCCCTTCGTGGATGTGGCTGAGGGTCAGTGGTACTCCGATGCCATTGCCTGGGCTTACCATGCTGAGGTGGTCAACGGTACTTCCGATACCACCTTCGCTCCCGGAGCAAATATCACCAGAGAGCAGATTGCGGCGATCCTGTTCCGCTTCTCCGGTGCTGATGCCGAGGAAACCGACCATCTTGCCGACTTCTCCGATGCCGACAAGGTCAATGCTTACGCCATCGACGCCATGAACTGGGCGGTTGCCAACGGCCTGATCAACGGCATGGGCGACGGCACTCTGGCTCCTCAGGGCAACGCCAGCAGAGCCCAGATTGCCACCATCCTGATGCGATACAACAAGAACCTCACCTGAGCAGTCGCTTTTGCTCTCCTATTTGGCGACTTGCTTCTCCAACGGGGAGACCTTCGGGTCTCCCCAAATGGATGGGTATCTTCCGTTCCGGCCGGGTTGCGATATATCTCTGGAAACATACCCCATGATTGACCATCCAGCTCCCGGGGCTGGAGTTTTTTGTACAACCTGCTCTGTTGCATAAAGAACCGGTCCTTGACCAAAACACAGTCAAGGACCGGTATAAATGAATGATACTGACTCAGCGGGGGAACAGCAACTCACCAATCTGCACGGCATTGGTGGCCGCACCCTTGCGAATCTGGTCACCACAGCACCACAGACACAGACCGTTGGGGTCGGTCAAATCCTCCCGAATCCGCCCCACATAGACCAAATCCTGATTGGACGTATCCAGAGGCATGGGATAACGCTTCCGGGCCAAATCGTCCACCAGCAGGCATCCGGGGGCGGCTGCAATGGCGGCTCTGGCTTGCTCCACGCTGATCGGGTCCCGGAACTTGAGTTGCAGGGAAATGGAGTGACTGCGAACCACCGGCACCCGGACACAGGTACAGCTCACCTTCATTTCCGGCAAATGGAGGATTTTCCGCCCCTCATACTGGAGTTTCATCTCCTCGGAGGTATAGCCCTTTTCCTGCTCCGAGCCAATCTGGGGAATCAGGTTATAGGCAATCTGATAGGGGAAAGTGGTGGGCGGCACAGGGGTATCACCCGCCTCCATTTCCGCCTGAAGCTGACGGATACCGCCCACGCCCGCACCGGAGACGGCCTGATAGGTACTGGCGACCATAGCCTCCACCGGACTCAGCCGACACAGGGCGGCAATGGCGGTCAGGGCAATGATGGTGGAGCAGTTGGGGTTGGAGATGATGCCATTATGGTTCAGGGCATCGGCACCATTGACCTCCGGCACCACCAGAGGCACACCGGGGTCCAACCGGAATGCACTGGAATTGTCCACAAACACCGCACCGGCCGCCCGGATGGCCGGGGCCATAGCCTCAGCGATGTCATTTTCTGCTGCGCCCAGCACCAAATCCACGCCCCGGAAAGCTTCGGGACAGGCTTCCTGCACAGTGACGGTCTGCCCCCGGAAAGTCTCCTGCTTTCCGGCGCTTCTTTTGCTGGCCAGAAGCCTCAGCTCACCCACAGGGAAGTCCCGCTCCTCCAGAATCTTCTTCATTTCCATACCCACGGCGCCGGTTGCGCCCAGGATTGCCACAGTATACTTCATCAACAATCACACTCCTTGTCATGGGAAAAGTCCAATGCTTACAGGTCTCCGGTTGCTTTCCCGGAAGATTATGCCCGGAAGTAGCCCGCCTCCATCAGGCGGTTTAATGCCTCATTTGCCTCGTCATCGGTAAACAGACTGCCCCAGGCAGGCTCTAAAACCAGCGCCTCCAGACTCAGCTTCAGTTGGTTCTTGTCTTTTAACAAAGCAAAGCCATCACTGCACCGGCGACCGGAGAGGATCCTTCTGGCGGCAGTTACCGCACCCAATTCCTCTGCCTGCTTACGCATCCGGGCAGTGCCAATGCCCAGCGCATCCATTTTGGCCCAGCAATTCGCCCAGGCGACAGCGAAGCGGGCCTCCAGTTTTTGTTCAGCCATAGGGTTTGCCTCCCGTATTGGTATTGGGATTCTCATGCTACCATTATACACCCCGGGGAGCAGAATTTCCACCCTTTGTTTTTGGTGTATCCTGCCGGGTTTTGTGCAAAAAGTGTCATCCTTTGTTATGCACCGTGTGGCAGCTCCGTGTAACTGCGGTATTTAGTCCGCGCCACGGATTCAGTACAGCATTTTCTTTCTCCCGCAATATTCAAAAATCAGGTGCTTTTGTGGGTTTAACCGACAATCCGTCGAGAAAATTCAGTAAAAAGTCCGGAAAAATGCAAAATTTGCCTTGACAAGCGGGAGCGGAAATGATAAAATAGGCAAGCCGCATTGAAGGGGCTTTAAGTCGGTGCGCCTAAGTACCGCGCCTCCAGAGCGAGACTACCAAAGAAAGTAGGTGCAACAATCGTGAAAGCTGTTATCGTTACCGGCGGCAAGCAGTACATCGTGGCAGAGGGCGACGTGATTTATGTCGAGAAGCTGGGTGCTGAAGCCGAGGCTACCGTGACCTTTGAGCAGGTCCTGGCCGTCATGGATGGCGAGAACTCCAAGTTCGGCGCTCCCGTGGTCGCCGGCGCTACCGTCGAGGGCAAGGTCGTGAAGAACGGCAAGTCCAAGAAGGTCGTGGTGTTCAAGTATCGCCCCAAGAAGGACTCCAAGTCCAAGCGTGGCCATCGTCAGCCTTACACCAAGGTCGAGATCACCAAGATCGCTCTGTAAGTTATGACCAGAGTGGAATTTTATACCCAGGAAGACAGAATCACAGGGTTCTGCTGTTCCGGGCACAGTGGCTACGGTGAGGCCGGCGCAGATATCCTCTGCGCAGCCGTCTCTGCCGCAGTTAACCTGACCGAGTGCATCATCAATGATGTCTGTGGCACTCGCGCTAAGGTTCGGGTCGACGAGGGTAAGCCCTCTATCACCCTGACCCTCCCCGCAACCTGTGACGATGAAGATACCGTGCAGGCCGCCCTCAGCGGTTTTATGGTCTACCTCATCGGCTTGCGGGATGACTATTCTGACTATCTCGAAGTTTTGGAGGTGTAATTATGCTGAAGATTGGTATTCAGTTCTTCGCCCATAAGAAAGGCGGCGGTTCCACCAAGAACGGCCGTGATTCCGAGTCCAAGCGTCTGGGCGTGAAGCGGGCTGACGGTCAGTTCGTTCTGGCCGGCAACATTCTGGTTCGCCAGAGAGGCACGCACATCCATCCCGGCACCAACGTGGGCATCGGCAGCGATGACACGCTGTTCGCTCTGATTGACGGCGTTGTTCGTTTCGAGCGTCTGGGCAAGGATCGTAAGAAGTGCTGCGTTTACGCTGAGCAGTAATAATGGACAAAGGGCTGTTGCATAAAAAGGCAACGGCCCTTTTTGCCACATTTATGTCGTGGTTGCAGGGAACGGTCTTGACTGTTCCGCAATTCCCCCGCAATCTTGCAGGGAACGGTAGTCTACCCGCTTTATGGGCGAGGAACACGCAAGGCTGATGCGCACAAAACAAAAGAAGAAACCACCCCCACCGGTTTTGCCCAGAGCATAATCCATTATACTTTGCGCAAAACTGGTGACAGGATATCTGCACAAAAGGAGAATACCCCTATGTTTATTGATAAAGTCAAAATCACCGTTGCTGCCGGTAAGGGCGGCGACGGCGCGGTGGCTTTCCACCGGGAGAAATATGTGGCCGCCGGTGGTCCCGACGGCGGCGACGGCGGTCATGGCGGCAGTATCGTTCTCAGAGTCAATGACCACCTGACCACCCTGCTGGACTTCCGTTATAAGAGAAAATATGTGGCCGCCCCCGGTGCCAATGGACAGGGCTCCCGTTGTCACGGCAAGCGGGGCGAAGACCTGATTATTCAGGTGCCCAGAGGTACAGTCGTCCGGGATGCCGCCACGGAAGCCATCATTGTGGATATGTCCGGCGATGAGGATTTTGTTCTGGCCAGGGGCGGCCGGGGCGGTTGGGGCAATAAGCACTTTGCCACCCCCACCCGTCAGCTTCCCCGCTTTGCCAAGGCCGGTCTTCCCGGTGAGAGCCGGGAGGTCATTCTGGAGCTGAAGCTGCTGGCCGATGTGGGTCTGGTTGGCTTCCCCAATGTGGGCAAATCCACCCTGCTCTCCGTCACCTCCAATGCCCGCCCCAAGATCGCCAACTACCATTTCACCACCCTGTTCCCCAATTTGGGCGTAATTTATGTGGATGAGGGCGTGTCCTTCGTTATGGCCGATATTCCCGGCATCATTGAGGGTGCGGCTGAGGGCGCAGGTCTGGGACACGACTTCCTGCGGCACATTGACCGCTGCCGTCTGTTGGTGCATATTGTGGATGTCTCCGGCAGTGAGGCCAGAGACCCCATTGAGGACTTCGACAAAATCTGCGCCGAACTCCACGAGTATTCCGTTGACCTGTCCAACCGCCCCATGATTGTGGCCGCCAACAAGTGCGACCTGCTGGACCCCGAAAGCGACAATTTGGAGCGACTGCGGGCTCATGTGGAGGAGCTGGGCTGTGAATTCTATGAAATCTCCGCCGCCACCACCCAGGGCACCCGGCATCTGATGCAGGTCATTGCCCAACGCCTGCAGACTCTGCCCCCCATCACCGTCTATGAGCCGGAGTATGTGAAGCCGCTGGAAAAAGCGGGCAGTCCCGACGAGCTGGAAATCGAGCACTATGGCGACACCTGGGTCATCTCCGGTCCCTGGCTGGAGCGACTCATTGGCGACATCTTCTTTGATGACTATGAATCCCGGAACTACTTTGACCGTCAGCTCCGCAAGAGCGGACTCTTTGAGCGGCTGGAAGCCATGGGCATTCAGGACGGCGACACCGTCAGCATTTATGACTGGGAGTTTGAATACGAAAGATAACCCCCCAACACCGCGTTGGAAGAAAGGAAGTTACTATGGTCCAGAATCTGGATGTTTTGTCCTTCGCCCCCTTTGGGAGAATTCAGCGGGATACCCGCCAGCAAGGGGCAGTGCGCGCCACAGAGGAAAAAGAGCGCATGATTACCGTCACCACGCCGGATTCCCGGGGATTTACCGCCCTTGAGCCGGTACTGCTGGATTTTGATACCGGCATGGCTGTTCTGGCGGTAATGACCGAAGACGAGACTTTCCGCTTCTTCTATCTGGATAAGCCGGTTTGGGTCAACTCCGGCGTCCGGTTTGCCCTGCTGCCCTATCAGTTGGAATGTTCCGTACGGATGCGCATTTCCGGGGAGCAATGGCCGGAAGAGACGGTTTTGGCCGTTTCTGTCCGGGATTTGGCCCTCTCCCGGCGGATTCAGGTGGAGCGGGTCTATACCTTCTTCTACCACGACAAGGAATCCGGCTTCTTCTTCCGGGGCGAGTCCCACTCCATGCTGGAGCTGACCTATGTGGACAAGGGCACGGTTCACTCCGTGGCAGGGGGACAGGATTTGCTTCTGGAGCAGGGCGATGTGGCCATTTATGGGCCGGATCAATGGCATATGCAGTACGCCGACCCCGGTTGCGCCCCCAGCTATATCACCATCACCTTTGACCTCACCGGCGAGAGTTTACAGCACCTGCTGAACCGGAAGTTCCGTATGCCGGAGAGGGGCATCAAAATCCTGAAGCAGATGCTCAAAGAGCGGGACAATGAGGATCCCTACACCGGGGATATGCTCATCAGCCTCCTGAGTCAGCTTCTGCTCACCGTCCTCCGGGGCGCAACGCAGGACGAAGCCCAACCGCTGCGGACGGACAGTTCCATCCACAATGAGAACGAAATGGTCAGCCGGGCGCAAAAGTATATCAGCGACAATGTGCGGGTGAAACTGTCTGTCCCCATGGTCTCCAAGGCGGTGGGCGTCAGTTCCTCTTACCTGACGGCACTGTTCCACAAGAATCTGCAAATCTCCCCCGGTGAGTACATCCGCAGAGCCAAACTGCAGGAGAGCAAGATTATGATTCGGGAGGGCAAGCTGAACTTTACGGAGATTTCCCGCCAGCTTCAGTATTCCACGGTGCATCACTTCTCCCGGCAGTTCAAGGAGAAGTTTGGGATTACGCCCACGGAGTATGCCCGGTCTATACGGTAAACGAAAAACTCCGGTGCGAAAAATGCGCCGGAGTTTTTGCGCAGAACAATGAGGAAGGATGAGACGCCATGCTTTGTCACCCCATAGACCCCGTCTACCATAAAGACTCCCGCATTCTGATTCTGGGCAGTTTCCCCTCGGTCAAGTCCCGGGAAGTCCGGTTTTTCTATGGCCATCCCCAAAATCGCTTCTGGCGGGTTTTGGCGGCGGTTTGGGAGAGCCCTGTCCCGGAAACAACGGAAGAAAGGCGGGCCTTCCTGCTGACCCACCGGGTGGCGCTGTGGGATGTGATTGCCTCCTGTGAGATTACCGGCAGTGCGGACAGCTCCATCAAAGAAGTAGTCCCCAACGACCTGAGCCGGATTCTGGACTGCGCCAAGATTGAGCGGATTTATGTCAACGGCAAGACGGCAGAGCGGTTTTACCGCCGATACCTCCGGAAAAGCACGGGACGGGAGGCCATTTGCCTGCCCTCCACCTCCCCGGCCAATGCCGCCTGGTCATTGCAACAGCTGGTGGAGGCTTGGCGGGAAATCCGGGATTGAGGGAACAGCACCCGAATCTCCCCGGAGGACTGCTCCCCAAAACCGGCATAATCCCAAAGACAACTGCCCCCGGAGTGCATCAATCACTGCACTCCGGGGGTATTCTGTCATTCTGTCGGGCTTATTCCCGGTTTATTCTTCTGCGTCAGGTTTTTTCCCCTTCTCTTGCCGGCCCATTGCCCCAGGAAGAAGCCCACCGCACTTGCGAAAAGCAAGACAGAAATGAACTGACTGGTGGACAGTCCCAGAATAAATCCCCGGTACTCATCCCCCCGGAAGAATTCCAGAACGAATCGGCAGGCGGGATAAATCAGCAAATACAGCCCCAAAAGCTGCCCCTGACACTTTTTCCGGCGCAACAATCCATAGAGCAGGAAGAACAGCGCCAGATTCACCGCCGCCTCCACCAACTGCACCGGGAACCGAGGTACGCCATTGGCTCCCGGGGCGACGGAATGGTGATACACCGGGCCACAGGCCCAGGGAATCCCATAACAACAGCCGGAGAGGAAACAGCCCACCCGACCAAAGAAATGGAACAGCGGAATCACCGGTGCGCCAAAGTCGCTGTATGCCCCAATGGGCAGCTTATTCCGGCGCAGATAGATCCAGCTCACCAGCAGGCAACCAATCAGACCGCCATAGTATACTGAGCCGCCGAAAATCACGCGCAGTGCCTCCCAAATCTGGGAAAAGGAAGTCGCCTTGTCCAGATTCTTCAGCAGGCGCAGGAGCAAATGGATGTTGGTTAATCCATAGAGGAGCATTCCGCCCAGATAGACGCCCACCGCGGATAACAGCCCCATTCTGGAGGCGTGGATGGAATCGAGTCCAATCTTCTCCGACTGGCGGTACAGATACCAATAGGCCACCAACAGCCCCAAAAGCGCCATAATCATATAGGGTGAGATGGTTTTCTCCAGAATTTGAATGTTTGGAATCATGGGTTTCTCCTTTTGTATCAATGCCGGGGTTGGCAATTCTATTGGTTGCGCCTGCGGAAGATTGCGCCAATCCGGTGCAGTACCTGATCGGTCAGCAGAAAGACCCCGTTGCCCAGCAGCAAGGTCAGGACAAACACCCAGGGTCCATCCTGGAGCAGGTTTTCCATCACCTGTCCCAGGCCGAAGACCAGCGCCATCAGCGCCGCCATCAACACCAGGGCCAGATTGAACACCAATAATTTGGCGGAAATCCGCAACGCCTTCACCCGGATGCGGTTTAAGTCCTGCCGAACAATGGGGTAATGACCGATACACCAAAACAGGATCGCTGCCTCCGTGTCGGGGCACAGCAACGATGCCAGTACCGCCACGGACACAAACCATGCCCACGCCAGCTTCTTTCCGCACTGCTCCAGCACCGGAATCAGCATGATTGCTGCCAGCAGGGGCGTGCAGTAGGTGGCCACGGGAATAACTCCGCCCAGCACCATCACCGTCACTGCCAATGCCGCCAAAACCCCACACAGGGCCATTTCCTTGGCTTTTCTCATGGCGTTAGCTATGCCGCTTCAGCATGGCATACTTGATGTCCCACAGCTTCTGAGACAGATCTACATAGTAGGCATGGGGATTGTCAAACCGCTTGACCTCATCCCAGAGGGTATCCACCTGCTGAGCGCAGTAAATGCGGATTTCTTCCAGCGTGGGGAGCTGATAGACCAGCTTGCCATCTTTGAAAATGGGCACCTGTAACTCCTTGGCAGTGAAGTCATAGACGGTCTTGGTCTTCCAGGTGGCCTCGGGGTCGAAGATGACCATATCCTTGGAGTCGTCCACCACCTCGTCATGGAGGCAGATGTAGTCCGCAATGGCCTTGCCGGTGTCGTTGCCGATGAAGCGGTAGAGTTTCTTGAAGTGGGGGTTGGTAATCTTGCCCACGTTCTCGGAGATTTTGATCTTGGGCCGGATGGTGCCATCCTCATCTTCTACAGCCGCCAGCTTGTATACGCCGCCGAAGACCGGCTCACTGCGGGCGGTAATCAGCCGCTCGCCCACACCGAACATATCGATTTGCGCCCCCTGACGGAGCAGGTCCTGAATGATGTACTCATCCAGCGAGTTGGATACCGAGATCTCGCATTCCGTCCAGCCGGCCTCGTCCAGCATTTTCCGGGCCTTCTGGGTCAGATAGGCCATATCGCCGGAGTCCAGGCGGATGCCGCACTTGGTGATGCCCAGAGGCTTGAGCACCGCATTGAATGCCCGGATGGCATTGGGTACGCCGGAGCGCAGGGTATTATAGGTATCCACCAGCAAAGTGGCATTATTGGGATAGAGCTTGCAGTAGGTGGTGAAGGCCTCCAGTTCGGTATCGAACATCTGCACCCAGGCATGGGCCATGGTACCACCGGCTCTCACGCCGAAAAGCTGATCAGAGATGGTGCAGGCCGTGCCGTGGCAGCCGCCAATATAAGCGGCGCGGGCACCCAGAATGGCCGCATCAGATCCCTGCGCCCGCCGGGAGCCAAACTCCAGCACCGTACGGCCGGCTGCGGCACGCACCAGACGGTTCGCTTTGGTGGCAATCAGACTCTGGTGGTTGATGGCCAGGAGCAGGAATGTCTCAATAAGCTGTGCTTCAATGGCGGGAGCGCGGACGGTGATGATGGGCTCATGGGGGAAGATAGGCGTACCTTCCGGGACAGCCCATATGTCGCCGGTGAAGCGGAACGTCGACAAATAGGTCAGGAATTCCTCGCAGAACAGATTTCTGCCTCTCAGGTATTCGATGTCTTCGGGGGAGAAATGCAGGTCTTCAATATAGTGGACGATTTGCTCCAGACCGGCGGCAATGGCAAAGCCGCCACCGTCGGGGCACTTGCGGTAGAATACGTCAAAATAGCAAATGCGGTCTTTCATGCCGGAATTGAAGTAACCATTGCTCATGGTCAGCTCATAGAAGTCGCAGAGCATGGTCAGGTTCAGTTTCTGTTTGGTTTCCATAACAAAGCACCTCATTCACGGAGACAACTGCCTCCTGTACTGACTCCATTATAACCCTACGGAGAAGAAATAGCAAGAGGAAGTTGGGGCAGGCGGTTTGCAATTGACACTCCCGCTGAATTGCCGGCCAGGATTTGCTTGTATGGCCGGTGCCGCCACCGGGACATTGCGGGCGCTTTCTCCGGCGAAGGCATTTCCCCGCAAGGCGCGGAGCAGATTCTTCTTGACAAATCCAGCCTATTATGATAGTCTAGACTATAGCAATAGGCTGTCAAGGAGGAATTCCCATGCAAACGAAAATATTCGACAGTGAGTATAAGCTTCTGGAGTTACTTTGGCCCCGGGAGCCGGTCAGCGCCAAGACACTCTCGCTGGTGGCGGCGCAGGAGATTGGCTGGAATAAAAATACCACCTATACCATTTTGAAAAAGCTGGTGGAGAAGGGCTATGTCCGCCGGGATGAGCCGGGCTTCCTCTGCACCTCTCTGGTCTCCCGGGATGAGGTGCGCCGGACGGAGGCAAAGGGTCTGATTGACCGGCTTTTCGGTGGCTCCCGGAAGCTGCTGTTTTCCGCCCTTCTGGAGGATGAAACCCTCACCCCGGAGGAAATCGACCAGCTCCGCCAGATGATTGACGGCAGGTGATCCCATGCATACCGATGTGTTTTATTGGCTGGTCAGCATGAGCCTGATGGGGGGTCTCGCCGGGCTGTGCGTCCTTCTGCTCAGACGATGGCGGCGACTGCCCCGGCGGTTTGCCTTTCTGCTGTGGCTGATTCCGGCCCTGCGATTCTGGTCGCCGGTGGGGGTGGTTGGGCCATTCAATCTGGCGACGTTGCTCTCCATGCTCTTTCCCCGGATGGTTGTGGTCCCCATATCCGGCCCAGCTCCCAATGCACCCACAGAGGATGCCGGCTATTTTGCTGCGGCGAACTGCGCCGGCTATGCAGAGAGCTATTTTCCCATTGTCTATCGGTCCAATCCCATCCGGGAGGTGTTCTCTGTCGCCGGGACAATCTGGATGCTGGGGGCGGCGGTACTGCTGTTGACCTTCGGGCTGATTTATGTCATAACCCGGCGGGAAACCATGGATGCAGTCCACCTCCGGGACAGGATTTATGTCTCGGACAAGGTTACCGCCCCGGCCGCCTATGGTATCTTTCGCCCCCGGATTGTCATTCCCAAAAGCTGGCGGGAGCGGGACTTGACCTTCCTTGTCCTCCATGAGCAGACCCATATCCGGCGGCTGGATAACCTCTGGCGTGTCCTGGCACTGGCGACTGCCGCCATTCACTGGTTCAATCCTCTGGTCTGGTTCTTCCTCCGGGTGTTTTTGCAGGATTTGGAGCTGGCCTGTGACGAGCGTGTGCTGGTCCAATGCGGGGTAGACAACAAAAAAGCTTATGCCGCCGCTCTGTTGGACAGCGCGCCCCGGCGGAATGTCTTTGTCTCGGCATTCGGGGGCGCAAAACTCCGGTTGCGGCTGGAGAATATCCTGTCTTATGACAAAATGTCCGTTTTTTCCATGGTATGCTTTGTGGTTCTGCTGTTGGTGGTGGCCTATGTGCTTCTGACCAATCCGGCGGCCATCAGAAGATTGTGAGGGAAATATGAAACACAACAACTTTTTGCGCTACTATCTGTTGAGCCTGTTTCTGGTGCTGGTGGCCTCGTTCTACCCGCTGTCCATGGGGGTACAGGTGGTCTCCGATATGCTCCGGGCGGGGACGGTTCTGGCTGAGGACTATCCCAAGTACATCATCCCCTATACCCCCATTGCGCTGGCGGTGATTGTGGGTGTGGCCTTGATGCCCCTTTGTATGCGCTGTGCCAGAAAATATGCTTTGCTGTCTGCTTCCGTGGTGTCGCTGGAGACCTTCTTCCTGTCTGAGCTTCTGCTGGAGAGCCAGGTCATTGTGACCACCACCGTGGCCACCACCTTGGAGAGTTGGCAAATGTATACGTGCATCGCTGTACCTCAGAGCTATGTGACCCAGACCCTCAGGGCGGTGGATATCCTCATTGGGGACTACAGCCCGGCCTTCAAGCTCCATTTCTACGCCATATCCGTGGTGTTGATTTTGTCCCTGCTCAATGGCTTTTATGGCTTCGGGCAGATTGTCCGCTCCGGCGACCGGAGAAGGCTGAAGTCCCTGACCTTGCAGAGTATTTCCAGTGTGCTGTTTCTGGGGCTGTGTATTCTGGCCTGTTTTACCGCATTTTTCCGCACCGGGGAATTGCTGATTTCGCCTCTGTCTGCGTCACTGATGATTCTGTTCTTTGTGGTCTTTGGGGTGACCATGGGCATTTACTGTGGCTCGTTTACCCTTGGGCGCAGGCGGCTCTGGTCGGTGTGGATGCCGTCGGTGGTGGCTTCTCTGGTGACAGCGGTTATGTACATCGGGGAGATGATTCTGCTCAGCGGCAACCTGTACCGGTTTGGCAGAGGCTGGTTCTTCTCCGGACTGGGGAAGCTGGTGCTCGCTCCGGTGGATGTACTGGTGGTGCTGGGCGCAGGTGGCATTACGGCGGCTTTGGTCCTGTTGATGGGGAAAACAGGAACACGACTTAATGGCACTGGTTCATGCACAGACGAAAGGAGAAATCCCATGAGACGATTTTGGATAACCCTTGTGATTTTGGCCCTGATGCTTTCGGGCTGTAAAGAAGCGCCCCTCGTCATCGAATCGGATATCCCGGACTTTCTGGCCTCCTTTCATGATGGTAACTATGCCCCCGTTCCGCCCGTGGGGGTTGTTCCGGAGGAATTCAAGACCATTGTGGAGGAAGACACCTTTGGCACGGCAGGCAACACGCTCCGACGTCTGGCCGCCTTTGAGGGCAAGCTTCTGAAAGCCACTGGGTGCGAAGAAGGCTTTCGCTTTGCGGTGTTGGATTTTTACGGTAACCCGCTGACCACTTCGGTTTATGATGTCGATGCATCTCTCATGATGGTCAGACAAATGCTGGCTACCTCTGACGGTGGGTTTCTGGTCAATCTGCATGATTATGGTCGCTTTGCCGGCAATTATCGCAGTGCCCGGATTCTCAAATATACCGCTTCCGGACAACTGGAATGGGAGTATCATGCAGAAAACGTAGATGCTTTTGCCTACCAATACTGTTTTGAAACCAACGAGGGATTCTGCACAGTTGGGCAGCGGTTCATTGAGTCTGACATGCAGGATGATGTGTATGTCACCCGAATCAGCAAAGCCGGTGCGTTCGTTTCCAGCGACACCATCGGCGGCAGTCAGGACGAGTATTTGATCTCTGCCGATGAAGATGGGGACAGCATTCGCCTTTGGATCAGATCCCGCTCTAAGGACGGCGATTTGCCCAGGCGGGGAACATGGGAAGTTCTGCTGGATGGGAATCTGAACATTCTGGAGAAGCAATATACCGGTGCCCCGGAGCCAATCCACGCCAATTGCCTTGGTATTCTGGATGGTCAGCGGATATCCGTATACAGCGATATCTTTGCCGGTTTTGATGGTGGTATACCCCGTGCGGTCATGGACTATGGCGACTTCTATCTGATTGTCTCAAGCAACATCATCGACGAGGATTCCCCGCCAACCGTCAGTGCTGTTCTCTACGTTTATGAAACCGTCTACAGTGCTTACGACAAGTCCGGAAATCTCCTGTGGCGGGCAACCACTGAGCCCACGCCGGATTATGACTCCATCATAAAGGGCCTCCAGGAACACCAGCAGGCGCAAACCACCCCCACCGACACCCAAACCCCATAGAAAACCGCCCGATGGAATTCCCTCCATCGGGCGAAATCATATCCTTTTCCCCAAAATCAACCCACCACAGGAGCGTTTTTCGCCCGCCACTGCCGCCCAAAGAAAATCCGCCTGCCCTCTGGAAAATGGCATAGGTCTGTTATATAATAGAGTCCACCACCCCCATACTCAGGAGGTTTCCCATGAAACAAAATTTGACCCCACAATATACCCTGCACCAGATGGCCTATTGGGCCGTTGCCGCCGCCGTGGTCAGCTTTGCCTCGGCTTATCTTTTGGCCCATGGATTCCCCGCCGCACAGGTGGGGGTGTTGCTCTCTTGCGGCAATCTGCTCTCTTGTGCCGTGCAGCCCTTTCTGGCTGACCGGGCAGACCGCATTGGCGGCAACGTGCTGAAGCTGCTGGTGGTGGGATTGACCGCCTTGAGCATGGTTTGCTTTGGGCTTATTGGATTTTTGTCTCTGCCCCGGTGGCTCTTTGGGCTGATGTATCTGCTGGGCATTTTCACCTTTGATGCCATGATGCCCCTGCTCAATGCCATTGCCGTGGCATATACCGGCGCAGGCTACCGGGTGAATTATGGCATCGGCCGGGGATTGGGGGCTTTCGCCTTTTCTTTGGCGGCACTGGCTGTGGGCAAGGTTATGGCCAAATGGGGCGAGGGCTACATGATTCCCATGGCGCTGGCTCTGCTCATGGTGAATGTTCTGGTGACGTTGTGCTATCCCAATCTGAGCGCCCGGCGTACAGGGCAGGCGCAGGAGCGGGACTGCTGCTCCGTCCCGGTATTCTTCCGGCGGTACAAGTGGTATTGTCTTTCTCTGCTGGGCGTGATGTTTCTGGCCATGTTTCATGCCATGACGGAGAATTATCTCATTGAGATTGTCTCCCCCTTGGGCGGCGACAGCAACACCGTGGGTACGGCGCTGTTCATTGCCACCATTGCGGAGCTTCTGGTGCTGTTGGGCTTTGAGCGACTCCGGCAGAAAATCCATGATCGGTTGCTATTGAAGCTGTCCGGCCTGTTCTTCCTGTTGAAAGCGGTACTGTTGCTTTTTGCGCCCAGTATTGAGGCCATTTATCTGATACAGTTGCTTCAGACCGTCACCTATTGCTTTTTGTCCCCCACCCAGCTTTACTATGCGCAGGAAAAGGTTCACCCGGCAGACATGGTCAAGGGGCAGGCCTTCATCACTGCCGCCTATACTCTGGGCTGTGCCATTGGCAACTTCACCGGCGGGCAGTTGCTGGAGCATTGGGGTGTGACGACCCTGCTGGTGGCCGGCGTTGGCATGGCGGCCGTGGGCATGACGGTGCTGTTGCTGACGGTGGACAAGGGGCGTAGATCGCCTTCGGTTGTGAAATTGCTGACGCAGTGAAATAGCTTCGCTGTGAAATTTCCCTTCGGGAAGTGACTTCGTAGGGGAATTCCCTCAGTTTGGGTCTGCGGCAAAGCCAGTTCTCTCAGGGTGGGAATCTTTGACTCCGCAACAATGCTGCCCCACCTTCGCAGGGTGCGATACCCTCGTCGCACCGGCGGCAGCACCTTTCCAAAACCACCAACCTACCGGCGAATCCGTACCCCGGCTCCCCCATTGGGGGAGCTGCCGCCACAGCGGCTGAGAGGGCGCAGTAGCACCTGCCAGCAAGTGAAAACCCTCCGGCGAATCCGCAAACCGCTGGTTTACGTTTATAGGGGCGGGTCATGTCCCTCACGGCGGTACAGACTTTCCGAAAGTGAAAACCTCCCGGTGAATCCGCACCACCCCAACAACACGCAACCCGAGGCCGCCCCACGTTCTGTGCGGTAGCCCCGGGTTTTATTATAGAACCTTTTATGGGTTATTTTTCCTGTTGTTCTGTCTTTCTCCGTCCATTTTCATCAAAGGTCCTGTCCAGTGCCCGCTCGGTAACGGGGGCAACTGCCAGCAGGGGGATGAACTGCAACACCGTCAGCCCCAGCCCCACACAAGCCAGAGTATCCTGACTCTGCCCCCGGAACAATGCCATCACCACGCCGCTGGGTAAAAGTGCGATCGCGCCCCACTTCATCCAGAATTTTCCCGCAACCCCGTGGGCAAAACGCCAGGTCTCCATATTCTGCATGGAGCGATTTGTGCGGTAGCCGATGATGGCATTGATTTTCCTGGGCGGGCATTTGACCATAAAGCATCCGGCCATGAGCATAATCGCCGGAATCAGCAGGCTGATAACCAGCATATAGATCCAAAAGCCCATCTCAGCCCTCCGTTCTCGTCAACAGTTCCCGATAAATCGCCTGGGTTTCTTCGCTGTCCCTGCCGCTGAGCACCAGAACCCGCTCCCCGGCGGTGATGATGATGCAGCTTTCGGAATGGTTGTAGGTGTATCGGGCATGGGTGCCAAATTCCTCGTTTTCAAAGATGCCCAGCATGACCCGGAAGCCGCCAAAACCATTGGTACGGGTACTGACGACCATTTCTTCCCGGTATTCCACGGCATCAATGGCGGCATACTCCACCGTCAGGTCTTCCCAGCGGTTGGTTTCAATGTGGAGCGCCGTTTCCTGAAACTCCGTCTCAATTCTGCCACTTCCGGTAAACCAGAACGCCAGAATAAGAATCACCAGCCCAATCAGCAGACCCCACTTGCTGGCAGGAGACGACTTCACCGCCGCAAGACCGGCTTTCCGCTGTTTTTTGTAGTAGCACCAGGAATAGACCATGGGAATAACCGCCAGCACAATCACCAGCGCCAGTGTCACCACAATGCCCACCATCCCCGGCAGGAACATACACAGAAGCGTCACCACGCCGCCCACCATCCAGACCCATCCGGCAAAGCGGTGGGTAGCATTCCAGTTTTCCTCGTTATTGAGGGTCCAGGGGAGCTTAATGCCAATGGTGCGGTTCAGCCGGCATTTGGGCATATAGTTGCCAATGAGCATAAACATCAGACCCATGGTGATGGACAACAGCGCCGTCACCTTGAAGCTCCAGCCCAGAGCGGCGGCATAGATGAAACCGGAGCACAGCACTGACACCATGGGGATAATCCAAACCACGATGTTAAATACCTTGGGGCTCTGGTGTTTATTCCCCTTGTCTGCCGCCGTGGTGAGCAGGCATACCCAATGCATCACCAGCAGAATCACGGGGAGCAGGAAAATCGCCATGGGCTTACCCATGAAGCCATCAGCCTGACCGTCCGCACCCCAGTGGGTGGCAAACTGCCCTGGCAACTTATCCCACAGCAACAGTCCCACCGGAATGGGCAACAGGGTCAGCAAGGAGGACAGCAGTAGCTTCCCTTTATTCTTCTTCATCATGTTCATCGTCTCCCTTCAATTTGGTGGCCCAGAGGATGATTTCCTCCAGCACCGATGCATTCAGCTCATAGAAAATGAATTTGCCCTCCCGCTGGTCCCGAATCAGGTCAGCCTCTTTCAGCACCGACAGATGCCGGGAGATGGATGCCGCCGTCACCGGGAAATGGTCTGTGATTTCTCCGGCGGACATTCGCCCCTTTCGCAGTAAGTCCAGAATCTCCCGCCGGATGGGGTCAGCCAGTGCCCGGAGGGTTTGCTGTAATCCCATAGGTCCCGCCTCCTTTAACATTTAACCTAAGTGTTAAACGTATGATACCACAGGCTTTCTGCTTTGTCAAGGGGAATTTTTCGGAGGCTTGCATTTCGTCTCGGCATTGGGAAATCTCCTTCACCCAAACAAACAAGATGCTTTCCTTGCGGAGCAGGTCATTGGACGGCGCAGAAAAGGAGGCGGTTAATTTCTTACCGCCTCCCCATATGTTGCTCCAGTCTTTCATAGATCGGCAATCCCGGTTCATACCTCTGCGGCAAATATGTCACAGAGCCAATGGGCTTACTGCCAATGCCATACTTCGCATTGTAGCCAAAAAGGTTAATATAGCGCAGAATGTCCGGCCGCTCCGCCATCATTTCCTGCATTACCGCCACCGTCGCCAGAACATCGTCAATGGCCCGGTGGGAATTTTGTACCCTGTCCTGCAAATTGTAGGCTTCAATGGCTGAGGCCAGGCGATGGGGATAGCCCCGCCGGTCCCGGTAGACCGTCAGCAGGTCAATCTTTGCCTTACCACGGAGGATGCCGGGGTCGCCAAACCGCTTGAGGGTGCTGAACAAAAAGCACAGGTCAAAATGGGCATTATAAGCCAGCAGAAGTGTTCGGTCTCCGGAAAACAGCCGGGTCATGTCGGCGCAGAGCTGATTCTTTTCAATGCCCCGCTGGGCCAAATCCTGCGGGGTGATGCCGGTCAGCTTCTGGATCTCCGCCGGAAGCTGCACCCCGGGAGAGAGCTTCACCAGATTGTCATATTCCTCGGTCACTTGCGCCCTGCCGTCTTTCTTTTCCACCACGGCGGCGGCAAACTCAATGATTTCATCCGCCTGAAACCGCAGGCCGGTAGTCTCTGTGTCGAAAATCACCAGCCGGTCAAATTGTTCCAACAGTCGCTCCATTACTCTCCCTCCAGTCCCGATGCCCGGGCAAATTTGCTCCGGGGCTCTGCAACCAAATCATTCTCCTGGGCGAAGCGACAGCACCAGTCATAAATGCCCTGGGGATTGCCGGACTTGAGTTCCAGCTCCAACTCCCAGAAGGGCAGCTCCTTCCCACCGCCCAGCAGGACCCCCCGGTCCAAAGCCAACTCGGCAACCGCATCGGCCAACTGCAACACCCGGCAGCGGCGGGTGAAGCGGGCGCCACAAATTCCAAACAGCGGCAGATTGTGCAGCTCCATCAGCTCCTCCGGCGCGCCCCGGCGAACCAAAGCCATCAGACCATGGGGCAGAGCACCCTCATGAACTTCCCATTCGTTCCGGCTGTTGTCTGCATGGGGCGTTTTGCAGGTCAGCACATTTTCCCCATTCTCAGTCCGGATTCTCAGTGTCCAGTGTTTTTTGGACAGCCGGCGGTCGGCGGTGTCATAATAGGTGGTGGCCATGGCAATCTGACTCCAATTGCCGGGATAACGTTCTTCCAGCAGGTCACAGAGGCTGCTAAACTGCTCCTGGTCGCCAATTCTGTATTTCAGTTCCAATTCCTTGCCCATGTCATGACCATTCCTTGACAGATTTTGCCGCATTTACGGCAATGAAATCCCCCGGTCATTGCCGGGGGCAATATTGAACAAGATGGGATTTCCTGACCCATATTGGGCGGTATATTCACCGGAATTCCCCATCATATTCATACTTCCACCATTAAATATCATATTTTTCCGGCGGTGTCAAGGGGCAAGCTGAACCGGAAAGAAATTCAGAGAAACCGACGAAATACACAAAAACAACCATATAAATTTGGGCATAATGCGCATAAACCAAATCTCCATGGGTACAGCATTTTTCCCCGGGCAGCAGAATGTCATATGCCGGGAAAAATCGCGTAACCTCTTGCGTTTTCCGGCTTGTGACGGTATAATGATAAAAGAAATCTATCACTCCCGGTTTTGCCGGAGAAAGGGGTCCGCCATGACATTAAAACAAATCGACTGTGCCGTTGAGGTTGCCTATACCCTGAATTACCACCGGGCCGCAGAGAATCTCTTCATCTCTCAGCCTTCGCTGACCTACCAGATTCAAACTCTGGAAGAGGAGGTGGGCTTTGCGATTTTCCGCCGCAGTGCCAGAGGGACTTCCCTGACCCCTGCCGGGGCCCAATTCTGCAAGGATTTGTCCCGCATCCGCACGGAGTTGAAAGAAGCCATTGAGCGAGCCAGAAACTTCACCTCCCACTATACCGACACCCTGAATGTCTATATGCCCATGCGCAGTGCCATCTATTATCTGCCCGCCATTATGCGGCAGTTTCAGGCGGAATATCCCCATGTGGCCCTGAGCGTCAAGTGCACCTCCCGCACAGACCGGCTCAACAGTCTGCTCCGGGGAAACGGCGATGTGATTTTTGAGGACGAACATGTGCTCCGCCGCATTGCGGAGGTCAAAATGCATCCGCTGTACCAGAGCCACATCTATCTGGTCGCCACCAAGAAAGACCCGCTGGCGGCGAAGGAGACGGTAACTCTGGATGACCTGAAAAACAGAACCGTCATCACCTGCAGTACCTCGGTGCAGGAGTTGGTTCGGGCGCAGAAGCTGGTGGTGGATTCCGGCGTGGAGGTCTTTAACTGTCAGGACTATGTAACCGCCATCACCAATATCGCCGCAGGCAATGGCGTTTGTCTCCTGCCCGGCTTCAGCAATGATCACAATGGGGAGTTTGTCTGGATTCCCGTCTCCTTTGGCGAGCCTATGAATTGCGTTCTTGGTACCCATGTGGATGATCAGCGTCCGGAGGTGATGCGGTTTGTAGAGCTGGCACAGACCCATTATAAGCGTTGCGCCGCCAAATGTGCCAGACTTTAATCCATAGCGATAGGAAATTTGGATTGTTAATCGGAAACTGCGATTTGACCTTTTTATCACTGGGGGTTAAAATAATGCTAAGTCTACTGCCGAAAAGACAAAACTTTTGGCAGAAGATACAAAAAACGCCGGGATGCCGGCAAGAAAGGATGATTCAATTCATGAGGAAACTGTATGCACTGCTTCTGGCTTTGGTTCTGGTGTTCTCTTTCACCGCAACCGCGCTGGCGGCAGAACCCACTGCCCCCCTGACCGGTTCTCTGGTCGAGCAGGATGGCGCAATGGTGCTGACCCTGAAGGCGGAAGAAGATACCGTCAGCGGGACCATCACCGTGTTCTACGATGGGGAGAAGCTGACCTTTAAGGAGGTAAAGGTGGACGGCACCTTGACCAGCCTGACCGAAGGCGATGGCTTTGTGACCCTGGGCTATGCCGTGTCCACCACTGAGGCTTTCTCCAGGGGCGATACCGTGGCTGAGCTCATTTTTGAGGGCAGCGGAGAAACCCTGATGGATATCCGCGTGGAAAACTTCAACGAGAACAACAACCCCAACCAGTATCTGCCCGTGGTGACCAATCCTCAGGGCATGACCCGGTTTAAGGACGTCTCCCGGAATGCATGGTATTATGACGCCGTAGAGTATTCCGCCCAGCGCGGCTGGGTCAATGGTGTTGGCAATGACCTGTTTATGCCGGAGGGCAACCTGAACCGTGCCATGTTCGTGACCATTCTCGGTCGCATGGAAGGTGTTCAGGCCGGGGACTTCCCCGTTTCCGGCTTCGCCGATGTGGATGAAGACGCTTACTATGCCCCCTATGTATCCTGGGCGGCAGAGACCGGCATCACCACCGGCATGAACGAAACCGAATTTGACCCCAATGGTCTGGTGACCCGGGAGCAGGCCGCAACTTTCATGTACCGCTATGCCGGTTACAAGGGTCTTGATACCGATTCCGCCGACAAGACCCTGAAGACTTTCTCCGATCACACCGCGGTGAGCACCTGGGCAACAGATGCCATGATTTGGGCCACCGACTGCGGTCTCTTCATTGGCACAGGTGGCAAGCTGGCTCCCCGGGCTACAATGACCCGCGCCCAGGCTGTCACTGTCCTGCAGCGGATGGATCTGCTGCTGAGCTAAGTCCAAGACAGAAAGGAAAATGATATGATGAAGCATTCCAGCCGTTTTCAGCGCATTCTTGCGCTGGTGTTGGCTATCGCCATGGTGCTGAGCCTTGGCGTGGGCCAGGTGGCGGCTACCGGGGCCAGAGAGACAGGTCTGTCTTATACGGAGCTGGACCATATCTCTGCCGACCTGACCGGTAACGCCAATGCAATGATTGAAGAAAATCAGGAAGAACCCTATGCTGAAGACGAAATGGTTCGCGTGACCATCGTCATGGAGGCTCCTTCCATGCTGGAGCAGTCCGGTCTGGACCTTCAGGCCGCTCTCTCCGCCGAAAACCAGCCCCTGCGCACCGCTCTGGAAACCCAGCAAGCCATGGTGCGGCGCGCCATCTCCCGGGATGTTCTGGGTGGCGAAGAACTGGATGTGGCGTGGAATCTGACTCTGGTGGCCAATTCCATCTCCGCCAACGTGGCTTTCGGCAAGATTGACGAAATCGCCATGGTGGACGGCGTCAAGGATGTATTCCTGGAGACGCAGTATATGCCCCTGACCGCCGACAAGAGCAACGTGGTTGCCCAGGGCTCTACCGGCGCACTGGCCGTGAAGAATAACTCCGGCTATACCGGCGCAGGCAGACGGGTCGCCGTTATCGACACCGGCACGGATACCGACCACCAGTCCTTTGACGAGGGTGGCTACCTCTTTGCGCTGGAAAAACTGGCCAAAGACAAGGGCATGGATGTCGATGCGTACACCGATAGCCTGAACCTGCTGGGCGTTGAGGAGATTGCCTCTGTACTGGGCCAGCTTAATGCCTTTGAGCGCAACCCCAGCCTTACCGCAGAGGATCTCTACGGAAACGCCAAGCTGGCTTTCAACTATAACTACATTGATGGCAATCTGGATGTTACTCACGACAATGATGAGCAGGGCGAGCACGGCTCCCATGTGGCCGGTATCGCTGCCGCCAACAGCTACATTCCCACCGACGGGAAGAAGTTCTATGACTTCGACAACGACGGTGACTTTGACCGGGACGATGCCCAGATTCTGCTGGACTATTCTGTGCAGAATATTGCCATGTACAATGTCAGTGCCGCTGATGTGAACGGCGACGGCGCCGTTACGCCCTATGATGCCCACATTCTGCTGGACAATCTGGAGGCGCTGGAGGAAGACGGCGTGTTCTATGCCGATGCCGCCGCCGCTGTGGGTGTGACCGGTACTGCCGCAGATGCCCAGCTTCTGACCATGAAGGTCTTCGGCGCAGCCGGTGGCGCATATGCCAGCGACTATATGGCAGCCGTGGAAGATGCCCTGGTGCTGGGCTGTGATGTGGTCAACCTGTCCTTGGGCGAACCCAATGCCGGTTTCAGCAAGGCACACGCCAGCACCGATGAGGAAAGTGCCTATATTGATGGCATTTTGGAAATGCTGGCCGAGACCGATATGGTCATGGCCGTTGCCGGCGGCAACAGCAGCAACTGGGCTACTTACGATATGGCTTACGGCTATATGTACACCGACGAGGGTGGCACAGCCATTACCTCTTCCCCCGCAACCTATACCAACGCTCTGTCTGTGGCCAGCTCCGACAATGTGGGCTCCATGGTAGACAATACCACCGTCTTTACCGGCGAAAATGGCATGGTGCAGACCGTGGTGCAGGAAGTCTCCGGTGGCTTTAACCGCCGCTGGACCAGCCTGGATGACACCAGAGGCACCACTTATGAAGTGGTCTTCCTGGGTGACCCCACCAACCTGCTGTCCGGTAAGGAGCAGACCGATATGACCGTCTATGGCGATTTGGCCAGTTTTGAAGGTCTGGACTTCACCGGCAAGATTGTTCTGGTGGCCAGAGGCAACGCTGTCACTTTCGCGGACAAGCACACCGGTGCTGCCGGTGCAGGTGCCGCCGCTGTTATGATTTATAATAACACCTCCGGTACGCTGAATGCCTCTATCGAAGGCAGTACCGCCACTGTCCCCTGCGTGGGTCTGCACATGGATGAGGCTGCCCGGATCCTGGATCTGTGTCAGGTTGTGGACGGGGTCTATACCTGCTCCGTCACCATTACCTCCGGTCTGACCACTGTGACCATGTCCGATACACCCACCATGAGCGACTTCAGCTCCTGGGGCTCTACCGGCGGCCTGAAAATCAAGCCCGAGATTACCGCCCCCGGCGGCAACATCTACTCCGTCTATGGCAGTACCCCCTATGGCGGTGGCTCTGACCGCTATGAGCTGATGAGCGGTACTTCCATGGCAACACCTCATCTGACCGGTCTGGTGGCACTGGCCAATCAGTACATGGTTGAAATGGATTTGATTGCGGATGCCAGAGCGGTTTCCGGCATCGAAACTCTGTCCAGACGGGTGCTGACTCAGTCCTTGCTGATGTCCACCGCAACGCCTCTGGTCACCGCCAACGGCAATGCATACTCCGTCCGGAATCAGGGTTCCGGTCTGGCAAACATTGAGGCCCTGGTGAAGGCAGAGTCCTTCATTCTGGTGGACGGTCAGCCCGATGGCAAGGTCAAGGCCGAGCTGGGCGATGGCACCACGGGATGGACCTATGGCTTTACCGTATATAACATCTCTGACGAGACCATCTGCTATCATCTGGATACCTCCGTGCTGACCACCGACACCTATGAGGCTGACGGCTACTATCTCTCCGCCGAAGAAATGGTGGAGCTGGGTGCTCGCGTAACCTATGGCGGAGATGCCGATAATGGCTGCGTGACCGTGGAAAATGGCGGCATGGCTTATGTCACCGTGACCATTGAGGTTACCGAAGAAGCAATCGCCGGTATGCGGGAGCTGGGCTATGTCAACGGCTTCTATGTGGAAGGCTTCACCACACTTGATGGCGGCGAAAATGTCGTTCGACACAGCATCCCCCTGCTGGGCTGGTATGGCAACTGGACGGATATCTCCATGTTTGAAGATGGTTCCTATGTGGAGTATCTCTTTGGTGAGGAAGTCCGCCCCTCCCACATTGGCAGTACCATGACCAATATGCTGGCATGGACGCAGGATGGTGCCACGGGCTATGCCTATGGTGGCAACGTTTACGCCATGGATGCAACCAGCGAAAGCCACTATGACCCCGCCCGGAATGCGGTCAACGGTCTGGGTACCGGCAGTTGGCAGATTTATGCGCTGTTCCCCACCCTGATTCGTAATGCTGCGGACATTGAGGTCCGTGTGCTGGAGGCAGAAACCGGCAGAGTCCTCCATGTGGACGATTACGAGCACTTTGATGACATCATGCTGGGTAGCTTCTACTATGTAAATGCCGGTCAGTGGTATGATACCACCACCGACTATGGTGTAGCTTCCACCTGGGATTTCACCGACCCCGAAACCGGCAAGCCCATTGCTGAGGGAACCAGAGTGGTCTATCAGCTTGAGGTTGCGCCCGAATACTATGTCAATGAAGACGGCTCCGTCCGCTGGGATGAGCTGGGTCATGGTACCACGATGAACTTCGAGATGACCATTGACAACACCAAGCCCCAGTTGACCGATAAGGGTATGTCTCTCAGCGCAGACGGCAAGACGCTGACCGTCAACGCCCGGGATAATAACTATATCGCCGCCATGATTCTGCTGGACGGCACCGGTAACTACGCCTATAGCTATTACTACCCCGACATGGCCACTGAGGAAAAGGGCATGGCCGTTACGGCTCATCTGGATCTGGAAGGATTCAGTCAGGTCTACGGCAATAAGGCGGTGGTGGTCGTCACCGACTATGCCGGCAACGAAGCCTACTACGCCATCAATCTGGGCGGCGAAGGTTCCAGCTATGGTGACCTGGTCGCTTACCAGTATGACATCTATAATGGCATCAACACCTGGGTCTCCTTTGGCGAGGGTGTTAAGCAGAATGAGACCGGTCTGTTTACCGCCGGACTGGAGATCGTTGCTGCTGAGTATGTCAATGGTCTGGTCTTTGCCCAGACCGCAACCGGTGACCTCTATGGCTTCCATTACAGCGATATGCTCAGTGGCAGTCTGGATTTGGAAACCACCTATATTGCCCACCTGAACAATGTCTATCAGGATTTTGCTTACAGCTACTTTGACGGTAAGCTCTATGGTCTGTATTCCTATGAGGACAACGGCTATCCCATCTCCGAGGTCAACACCATTAACCTCAGAGGCGCCTATTATGACGAGAACCTCTGGGCGGATGTTGCGCCCTATCAGGAGGATTGGGCTGGTCAGCGGGGTGGTCTGTATGGTCTGGGTCTGGCCATTGACGATGACGGCTCCATCTATATCATGGGTCTGAACTATGACTGGGATACGGAAACCACAACAGAAACTGCTCACCTGTGGAAAGCCGTCATGGAAGAGGACCGCTGGGCCGGTCTGATTCTGGGTGCCTTCCAGGATATGGGCGACACCGGTCTGACCATGGACTATCTGCAGGCCATGACCTGGGATCACAATACCGAGACGCTGTATTGGGCTCGTTTTGCTCCTGTTGGTGCCTTTGACTTTGAGGTTACTCTGGAGAAGGTTAACCCCGAAACCGCCGAATGCCAGCGGGCAGGCACGCTGACCTCTGAGACCTGCGCTCTGTTTGCGCCGCTGTCTGCCGAGACGGCCGCCAAAGAGGAGCACCGCAATGTTCCCGATATGAATCCCGACGAGATCGGTACCCCCATTGTGAGAATGTCCGTGGCCACCATGAATGTCGGTTCTACCCTGCAGCTTGGCTATGACCTGGATCCCTGGTATACCAACCACAAGGAAGTTCTCTGGAGCAGCAGCGACGAAACCATCGCCACTGTAGATGACAATGGTCTGGTCACCTCTCTGGCAGAGGGCGAGGTCGTCATCACCGCCGCCGCCAAGGACGATGTCTCCAAGTTCACCACCTGTACCATTCAGGTTTCTGCACTGGATTTGGAAATTGAGGGTGTCGTCTCTGTGCAGGGCTCCGGCATCGGCAACGTCAGTGGCACCGCACTGTATAAGTACACCATGAAGAAGGGTGTGCCCACCATGACTGCCGGCAACCGGATTACCGCGCCTGCGGAACTGAACTTCGGCCTGAATCTGGCCACCACAGCAATGGGTCGTGGCTCTCTCTGGGCTTCCGAGTTTGGCAACACCGGCATGGTCTATGAACTGGACCCCGAAACCGGCGTGGTCAAGAACGCCATTGAGCCCATCAACGGCCATATGCTCTTTGGTCTGAGCTATTCTGAGGCCACCGATGCCTTCACCGGCATCATGAATATGCTCATCATGGTGGATCAGCCGCTGAATAGCTGGGCCACCGGCGAGATGATGAAGTATTATGAGGAGCACAGAGAGTTTGGCTGGCGTACAGTGAACATGCTGCCCTATCTGCTGGAGTCCAACAAGGGCTTTGTTACCGGCGAGACCGGACAGGGCGCTTCCTCTGAGATCGTGTTCTGCGGTGTCACCACCCTTCCCGGCGGCTATGTCCACCAGGATAATGGCATGGATTATCTGGGCAACTACTCCTATGAGATGGCCAGCTACACCGCAACCCATACGCTGGTACTGCTGGATAACGTGGGTCGTATGTGGTATATCGACGAGATTACCGGTCTGAGTTACATGGAAGACGAATGGGGCAACCAGGCATATACCGATGCCGAGGGCACTTGCTTCCTGAGCCCCAACCGGCACGGTGTTATCCCCGTGGAGATTACAGACGAGAATGGCAACACCACCTATAGCGTGCTGTACATCCGCAAGCTTCAGGAGACTCCACTGACCGATATGTTCCGTCTGGGTCAGATGCCCCGGATCACCTATCACTACTCCGACATTGAATATGCCGGTGAGACGGTCGATGGCGGCCCGATGTTCTTCCTGTCTCTGTGCGACTACTGGAACAACGGAACCACCAATGAACTGTATCTGTATGTTCCCGGTGTAGCCACTGGCGAACGGGAGATGGATGAGAATTGGAATTGGGTGGATGTGGTAACCGCTGACCGGATGTTCGACCTGGGCGATACCGGTGAGCACAACATTGTTGCCACCATTCATAGCGCCAAGGTTACCGGCGGTGTAGTCTCTCAGTTGGAGAACACCGAAACCACCAAGCCTATGGCTGCCGGCATCTATGTCCCTGCTGACCGCTGATTTTTCGGCAAAAATTCCATAGCTTAGGTTAAATCACAGAGCCGCAGTCCGGCAAATGGGCTGCGGCTCTTGAGAATAAAGAAAAGGGGGAACGCCATGTGTTCCGGAAAATGAGAAGAGAGCAGCAACAACTATCCCGGGAGGAATGTGAACGATTGATACAAACTGCCACCTCCGGGGTGCTGGCAGTTCTGGGAGATAACGACTATCCCTATGCCGTTCCCATGAGTTATGTCTACCATCAGGGAAAAATCTGGTTTCACTGCGCAAAAAACGGGCACAAGCTGGATGCCATCCGGAGTCATCCCAAGGCATCTTTCTGCGTGGTCAGTCAGGATACGGTCATTCCGGAGCAATATACCACCCATTACCGGAGCGTTATTGCCTTCGGTCTGGTGCGGGAGCTGACCGGAGATGAGGCGCTGATTGCCATCCGGACGCTTGCCCAGCGGTATGCTGCGGGGCAAGCGCCTGAGACCTGGGAGCGGGAGATCGCCCAGTGCAAAGACCGGCTGTGTGTGCTGGAGCTGGAAGTTCAGCATTTATCCGGGAAAGAGGCGGTGGAGCTGAGTCGGGAGCGAAAAGGATGAAATAACGCCACGGCGGGAGTGTGGACTGTCCTGCCGTGGCATTTTTTGTTGTTGGGTATAGGAGGGCGACCTGTTGAGAATACGCAATCCTGCAGAGACGATCCCCGGTCTGCACTCAGGCCACCGGAATCGTCAGGCGCGGCAGGAAAGCATTCTCAATATTTAATTGGTTGCGCCGGTAAATATTGTGTGCAGTAATATACCGGACCCCCCGAAGGAGGCCCGGTACTTAAGAAGGGGGGCTAACAATGAGATAGCTTCATGGTTATGCGGAATTGTGTCAGCCGGTTAGGATCAGCCCAGAATCATACGCATCATGATGGTGGCGATCTGCGCTCTGGTGGCAGTGCCCTGAGGTGCCAGGACAGTCTCCGTGATGCCGTTGACAATGCCATTCTCCACGGCCCAGGCCATGGCGGGAACAGCGTAGTCGCTGATGGCGTTGGCGTCAACATAGCCTTCCAGAACGGCGGTATCCGCCTCGGGCTCATCCAGGAAGCGATAGAGGATGGTGACCAGCATCTCACGGGAGACATTGGCCATGGGAGCGAAGGTGGTC
>SVLX01000039.1 GCA_015067725.1 Oscillospiraceae bacterium
GGGAGGGGGCACGGCGAAGCCGTGACGGAGGGAGTCAATATGCTGGGCACTTCCGGTTTACTCCCTCAGCCTCGCTCCGCTCGGCAGCTCCCTCTGAGAGGGAGCCTTGGGGCGCACTTTTTCACTAAGTTGACAGCATTGCCTCTATGAGGGAGGCTTTGATTGGGTGTCACCCTAAAGACCCCCTCGGTGAGGGAGCTGGCTTGGCCGCAGGCCAAGACTGAGGGAGTTGCGGTAGAACCTCGCCGTAACCACCCAACTTCCGGCGAATCCGTACCAGCCCCATCTGCCCTTCGCTGCAGGAGACAGCGCAGAAAACCGCCACAAAACAGTCAAACCAACCATACATACATCAACCGGAGGTAATCTTATGTCTACCGGAATCATCATCATCGACAAGCCCCAGGGCTGGACCAGTCAGGATGTGACCGCCCGACTTCGGCGGGTCTTCAATACCCGGCGGATTGGTCACGGCGGTACACTTGACCCCATGGCGACCGGTGTTTTGCCGGTATTTGTGGGCAGAGCCACCAGAGGGGTGGAGTTTTTTGAACACGCCCGGAAAGAATATATCGCCACATTGCGCTTAGGCCTCCTGACCGATACGGAGGATACCACCGGCGAAGTGCTGGAAACCCGGCCAGTGCAGGTGGGTCAGGCTGAGGTGGAGGCTGTGCTGACTCAGTTTCTGGGCAAACAGCTTCAGGTTCCGCCCATGTACTCCGCAGTAAAGGTGGGCGGCAAGAAGCTCTATGAATTGGCCCGAGAAGGCAAAACCATTGCGCGTCAGCCCAGGGAGATTGAAATTCTGGAGCTGGAGTTGTTGAGTTGCCGGGGTGATGACTATGACCTGCGGGTAGTCTGCTCCAAAGGGACATATATCCGCACACTGTGCAAAGATATCGGTCTGGCCCTGGGATGTGGCGGCTGTATGGCGGCGTTAAGGCGAAGTGCCGCCGGGAGCTATACCCTGCAGGAAGCGGTTAAGCTGGAGGAACTTCTGGAAAAGTCCGGGCGGGGTGAGGATGTAGAGCACTTGCTTTTGCCCATTGATTCCATGTTCCCCGATGCGCCACCCCATATGCTGACCCCCAATCAGGCCAAGGTCTGCCGCAATGGGGGAAAATTCTCAACTCCGCTGACAGACGGAAAATACCGGCTGTATCAGGGTGGAGAATTTCTGGCACTGGGCAAGTGCGAAAACGGCGTTATGTCAACCATTAAGAGCTTTTTTGAGGTGAATTGATTTGAAGCAGTCCCGTGTAATTGCCCTGGGTTTCTTTGACGGGGTACATCTGGGTCATGGTCAGCTTTTAACCCGCTGTCGTCAGGAGGCTGACCGGCTTGGGGTGCAGGCGGCGGCGGTGACCTTCGACCGGCATCCCGGCAATGCCCTCTCCGGCGGGCACATCCCCCTTTTGTCCGGCATGGAGGAGCGGCGGGAAATCATGGCGACCCAATATGGCATAGACCGGCTCATTGTGATCCCCTTTGACCGGGAGATGATGGCTATGCCATGGGAGCAATTCTTCCGGCAGGTGCTGGTGGATGAGCTGGAGGCAGTAGCCTTAGTCTGCGGGCATGACTACCGCTTCGGCAAAGGCGGCGCTGGTCATGCCGGAAATCTGGCGGCGGCGGCATCTTCCATGGGCATCCGCTGCCATGTGATTCCCCCCTATCAGCTCCATGGGGTGACCGTTTCCTCTACCCATATCCGCAGCCTGATTCTCTCCGGAGATATGGAAAGTGCAACAGATTTTCTGGGGCATCCCTATATCCTCTCCGGTAAAGTTGTTCCGGGCAGAGGACTGGGCAGGACGATCGATGTTCCTACTGCCAATCTGGAAATTGCCCCGGACCGTCTCTTGCCACCCCATGGGGTATATGCCACCAAAGCAGTGACGGCTGCGGGTACATTTCTGGCGGTGACCAATGTGGGTAGTCGTCCCACGGTTGAGGGTCATCATGTGACCATTGAGCCATGGCTTCTGGACTACTGCGGCGACCTGTATGGTCAGCGGGTAAGTCTGGAATTCCACAAATTCCTGCGCCCGGAGAAGAAATTCCCCAGCCTGGACATCCTGCGGGAAGAAATCCTCCGCAATGCCCGGCAAACCAGAGACTATTTCGCCAAGAAAGGATAAGCGTAACTGCCTCACCAAAAGAAGCTGGGCAACCAAGTGGAAATACGATAATACCCGACTCCGCACAAAAACCGTACAAGAGTCGGGTGTTGCCGTAATACGGACAGATGACTGATAAAGAAAGCAGACGGATTATACAACATCGGAGGCATCATGCCACCTCTGTCTGCCCCGGATGAAATCATATCCCAGCAGATAAATCGGTATGGCTACAGAATCTGTTTTGCAGGCGAATAACCGCCGCAACCTGCTCCTGATTGCGGCCAAGATTGCTTCCTGTTCATTGCTTTACTCCCTCAGTCACGGCTTCGCCGTGCCACCAGTCTGCGGCATTCATGCCACCGGCATGAAAAGATTGTATTCGTTTCGCTACCCTCGGCGAGGGGCTTTAGCGCGGCGTTTGTTATTCAATCCGTACCGGCACATTTTTCTGCATAAACCAACGGCAGGATTCCAAACATGGAATCCTGCCGAAATGCATTTTGGATAAACTCCGGGGGATCAAGCCTTACCGGCGCAACCCAGAACATGGATCAGCTTGTGGCGGACCATTTCCTTGATGTTGGCCCGGGCGGGCTTCAGGTACTCTCTGGGGTCAAACTTGTCGGGATGGGTTGCCATGAACTCCCGGATGGTGCCGGTCATGGCCAGACGGAGGTCGGAGTCAATGTTGATCTTGCACACGGACAGCTCTGCGGCACGGCGGAGCTGTTCCTCAGGCACACCGATGGCACCGGGCATGGCACCGCCATAGGTGTTGATCATCTCCACATAGTTCTGGGGAACAGAAGAAGAACCATGGAGCACAATGGGGAAACCGGGCAGACGGCGGGAGACCTCTTCCAGCACGTCAAAGCGGAGCTGAGGCTTGGTACCGGGCTTGAACTTGTATGCGCCGTGGGAAGTGCCGATGGCAATGGCCAGAGAGTCACAGCCGGTCTTGGCCACGAATTCTTCCACTTCTTCGGGGCGGGTGTAGGAGGCATGACCCTCAGCTACAACAACCTCGTCCTCGATGCCGGCCAGAGTGCCCAGTTCAGCCTCAACCACCACACCATGGTCATGGGCATATTCCACAACCCGCTTGGTGATCTCAATGTTCTCGGCAAAGGGCTTGGAGGAGGCATCAATCATGACGGAGGTAAAGCCGCCATCGATGCAGGACTTACAGGTTTCAAAGTCGGGACCATGGTCCAGATGAAGTACCACGGGAATCTCGGGGCACTCCAGCACAGCGGCCTCCACCAGCTTCACCAGATAGGTGTGGTTGGCATAAGCCCGGGCACCCTTGGACACCTGCAGGATGACGGGAGCCTTCTCTTCGCGGCAAGCCTCAGTGATGGCCTGAACGATTTCCATGTTGTTGACATTGAATGCGCCGATGGCATAACCACCGTCGTATGCCTTTCTGAACATTTCAGTAGAAGTTACCAGAGGCATAATGTATCACTCCTTTATTTTCTGACAGAACACTGTCTGGATTTATCCTCCTTTATTATAGCATATTCTCCCGGGATTTCAATTATTTTATTTGCTATTACCCCCACTTTATGATATACTTGAGTTAGATTTTTAGACCGCACCTGCCACTGGGTGGGATTATGCCGTCAACCCACAATCTTTTTTTGGAGGTATCATATTATGTCTACTGCTCCCCTGATTGGTTCTGTGATTATTGGTCAGTCCGGTGGCCCTTCCGCTGTCATCAACGCCAGTGCATACGGTGTCATCAAGACCGCACTGGATGACCCCAACATCACCAAGGTCTATGGCGCCCGCCATGGCATTAAGGGTGTTCTGGCTGACCAGCTCATGATTATGGATGAGGAAGACCCCGCCGAGCTGGAGCGTCTGCTCTATACCCCCTCCTCCGCTCTGGGCTCCTGCCGCTACAAAATCGCTGACCCCGATGTGGACGACACCGACTATAAGCGGATTCTGGAGATTTTCCAGAAGTACAATGTCCGCTATTTCTTCTACAATGGCGGCAATGACTCCATGGATACCTGCAACAAGATTTCCAAGTACATGAAACGGGTGGGCTATGATTGCCGGGTCATGGGTGTCCCCAAGACCATCGACAACGATTTGGCCGGCACAGACCACTGCCCCGGCTTCGCCTCCGCCGCCAAGTACATCGCCACCTCTTTCATGGAAGTCTCCCGGGACTGCCATGTCTATGACACCGGCGTGATTACCATTGTGGAGTGCATGGGTCGCCATGCCGGTTGGCTCACCGCCGCCGCCGCTCTGGCTGGGTTGGCCGGAGATGGCCCCGACCTCATTTATCTGCCTGAGCGGGACTTCGATATGGATGCATTCATTGCTGATGTGAAGCGGATTTATGCCCAGAAGAAGAACTGCATCGTGGCTGTCTCTGAGGGTGTCCACTATGCTGACGGCACTTTCGTCTCTGAGGCCAAGGTATCCGGCACTGACGGCTTCGGTCATGCCCAGTTGGGTGGTCTGGCCGCCCGTCTGGCTGACGTGGTGAAGGCCGCCACCGGCGCGAAGGTGCGCCCCATTGAGCTGTCTCTGCTGCAGCGTTGCGCCGCCCACTGTGCCTCCGGTACGGACATCGCCGAGGCATTCATGGCCGGCAAGACCGCTGTGGAGGCTGCTCTGGCCGGTGAGACCGACAAGATGGTGGGCTTCCACTGCACCCGTGACGAGAATGGTTACAAGTGCGAGCCCAAGCTGTTCGACCTGTCTCTGGTGGCCAACACCGAGCAGAAGGTCCCCCTGAGCTGGATCAACGAAGCAGGCAACGGCGTGACCCAGGACTTCATCGACTACTGCCTGCCCCTGATTCAGGGCGAAACCGGCATGGTCAAGGAAAATGGTCTGCCCCGGTTCGTGCAGCTCAAGATGGTCTTTGCTGAGTAAGTTAACAGGTCGGTATAACAAAAAGGTCGTCCTTTCTGAATGGAGGGACGGCCTTTGCAGAGGATTCGGGAATTATTTCCAAACTGGATCGATATATTTCCGATGACTCGCACTAGACTATACTTGGGCATCTAGTCGAATTGTATTGATTGTTATATAAACAGAGAACGGGGGTGTTCTGATGCAGGTTGGTACGATGTCGGCCAGAGTAATTTCGTTATTGGACTTGGATGTTAAGACTGATCAGCCAATTTTTCTCGGTCAAAGCAATGTTGAGCATATGATTCGCCGTCATCGTACAGACTATGAAAAATACGGTCAACATATACCGCTGATTTTAGCGCAGCCAGACTATGTTGGCAAAAGCGCAGATGATGGCTCGATTGAATATGTAAAAGAATTTCAAGTCGATGGTAACTTTGTAAAAGTTGCGGTGCGGGTGTCTGCTAGCAATACGCTCTATGCCCGAACGGTATATGTTCTTAATGCTAATCGTGTACGAAATTTTATTCAAAAGGGAACGTTAAAAAAGGTTTGACAAATTTTGCGATAGACTGTATAATATAATTGTCAGTGAGGAACAGAGGACGGAACGGGCAGCCGTCGCCCAAAGTTAGGAGATGTGGGAGTGTCGCCCCACCTGAGCCTCAAACCAATCAAGCGGGTCGCTTCGGCGGCTCGCTTTTGCTTTTCGGGACAAAGAAATGAGGCCGGACAGGAATCCGACCCCATGAAATGCGATCATTACGGTTGATGCTTTCTGGCAGGCTTAACCTTGACCGCAGGGGCAATTTCTCCTCGAATCGGGCCATGATCCTGCTCAAAAAGTCCGATAGCCTGACGAACCAGAATCAACATCCGGCTGTTCCCCGAGCGACCCTCATCATCTGCGATATGGCCCAATTTTTCCAGTATTTCTTCCTCGATGCGAATGGATACGCGCTTAACCGCCATAACAAGCCCTCTCACCATAAACATATTGTGTATTTATTTTATGCCGATTGTGTTATGATGGGGATAATAGATATACAGTATCTCCAAATCATTTCCCACAGGAGGCGTGTGCCTGACGCACAAGCATCAGCGGGTATGGGGTTCGGGGCGTATCCGCCAAAGTGCTTGACTCCCACCCGGAATGTGGTATAATCTACCCAACGCAGACACAACCGGCAAGAAGCACCCCTCAACCGCCACCTGACCGAAATCCGGGAGAATTGTTCTGTTTTTCGTACGCCTCTGTGCAGGTTTTTGTGGCGGGTCTGTGTCTGTCGAAAGGAGTGTTCCTATGGGAAAACAGAGAAAATTGCTGACCCTGTTCCTGTCTACTCTGCAACTCAGCGCCTTCACCTTTGGCGGTGGCTTTGTCATCGTGCCCCTGATGCGGAAGAAGTTTGTGGAGGAATTGGGCTGGATTGAGGAGCAGGAAATGCTGGACTTTACCGCCATTGCCCAGTCTTCCCCCGGTCCGATTGCCGTCAATGCCTCCATTCTGGTGGGCTATCATGTGGCGGGGATTCCCGGGGCATTGCTGACCGCCCTGGGCACAATTCTGCCACCTCTTGTGATTATATCTGTGATTTCCCTGTTCTATCAGGCATTCCGGGACAATGCGGTGGTCAATGTGGTGATGGCGGGTATGCTCTGCGGTGTGGCGGCGGTGATTTGCGATGTGGTCATCACCATGAGCCGGAGCATCTTCAAAGAAAAGCGGATACTGCCGGTGGTGATGCTGGTGGCGGCCTTTGTGGCCGTCCGGTTTTTTGGCGTGAACATCATCCTGATTATTCTGTTCAGCGGGGCAATCGGCGCACTGGACACCTGGATTCGGCACAGGAAGCAGAAGGAGGCACAGAAAAATGGTGTATCTTGAGCTGTTGTGGAGCTTTATCCAGATTGGTTTGTTCAGCATTGGCGGCGGCTATGCGGCCATGCCCTTAATTCAGCATCAGGTGGTAGACCTGCACCCATGGCTGACCATGAATCAGTTTGCCGACATCATGACCATCTCCGAAATGACCCCCGGACCAATCGCCATCAACTGCGCCACCTTTGTGGGCATTCAGGTGGCGGGGATTCCCGGGGCAATCGTGGCGACGGTGGGCTGTGTTCTGCCCTCCTGCATCATTGTGTTGCTGTTGGCGGTGGTCTATTACCGCTTCCGGGGGCTGAGCTTGGTGCAGGGTGTGCTCAAGGGTCTTAGGCCTGCGGTGGTGGCGATGATTGCTTCTGCCGGGCTGTCTCTGCTGATTCTGGCGGTCTATGGTCAGCGCACCATTCCGGCTGAGCCTCTGAATCTGGACTGGATTGCCGTGGCGGTGTTTGCGGCGGCGTTCTTTGTCCTGCGGAAATGGAAACCTAATCCGGTGTGGGTGATGCTGGGCTCCGGCGTGGTGGGGGCTGTGCTTTATGCCCTCTTCTGAGCCGGTTTTCTGACGATATGTTGGTTTTTGACCGAATGCAATATGGTTCTCCCTCCGATACCGGGTTTGGTGTCGGAGGGATTTTTGTGTTCGTGGCCAATTACCGCCGAAGTCGGGTTTCGCACAGAAGTCTTTGTTTCCAGGAGGGCGAACAGAAGTTCCCCGGGAGGAGAACATTTTGCCTCCTCCCGGGGATGGGTAAACCTTGAGATTTATTCTGCGACAGTTTCGCAGTAACGCATGAGGATGGTAGCAATCTGGGCTCTGGTGGCATTGCCCTGAGGTGCCAGAGTGCCGTCGCCCATGCCGTTAATCAGACCGTTGGCAACCGCCCAATTCATGGCATCGATGGCGTATGCACTGACCTTGCCAGCATCGGCGAAGTCCACCAGATGGTCAGCCTCAACGGCTTCAGCGCCAGAGAAGCGGAACAGGATAGCGGCAATCTGCTCTCTGGTGATGTTGGCAGCGGGAGCAAAGGCAGTGTCAGACACACCGTTGACAACCTCGGCATTGTAAGCCCAGATGACGGCATCGGTGTACCAGGTATCGGCAGCAATGTCAGCGAAGGGATGGGTCATACTTTCCACGCTGGGTTCACCAGCCATCCGGTACAGGACGGTGACCAGCTCGGCACGGGTCAGATCAGCGTTGGGGGCGAAATGGGTATCATCCATACCCTTGAACAGGCCACGGTAGACAGCCTCCAGAATTTCTTCTTCTGCCCAGTGGCCGGGGACATCCACAAACTTGGTTCTGAGGGCTTCAAAGTCAGGATTTGTCACTGTGATGTCGATCCCCTTTGTATACTCGCCCCAGCCGCCGTAGACGGTAACAGTGCCGCGGCACAGGCCCCGGATGGTGACAGTTGAGTCAGTGGATTCCACGATCTCCGCAATGTCAGGATCGGAAACCGACCAGCTCAGCTTCTTGGTAAAGTGTGCATCGCCAATGTCAGTGATGGTTAGGGTGTCACCCTCCATGACTCTGGCTTTTTCCGCACGGAGATCCACATAGTCCAACAGTTTCTCGCCGGAAAGTTCAAAGGCAGCCACATTACCGGCATAGTCATACGTAAACGTGGAAAACTTCACATTTTTATCAAACTGATAGAAGTAGGTCTCTGTATAAATCCGATTGCGATTCAAGGGCTCACTGCCAGGAAGGTAGCCGTACATCAACGAGTTGCCCTCCCATACTCCCAGTTCCTCGTTGTAATAGTAGCTGGTTTCCAGTGTATAGTCCAAGAACCACTGCTCATAATGATTAAGCTCAAGAGCCAGAGCTCCATCAGGATCCGCTCTGAGTGTAAAATCTTTATCCTTGTATGGCGCATCCGTGTCAATGTACACCGTAAAGACCCTGCTCTCGGTAGCCTCAGCCGCCCCTTCCGGTGTTACATCCGCACGAAGTTCCACCCAAGTATCGTTCTCCAGCAGACATGTATCCCAATCATAAATAATAAACTCGCCGTAATCCTTCACCGGATATAACCAATCCCAGGCCAGTGCAGCTACATATCGATTGACGTTATAGGTTTTCTGAACAAATCCTGTATCCTGTTCCCACAATATCTCGCCAGTTTTAACATTGGTAACAGTGTAGTGGATATTATCCGCGTTTCTTCTCAGGCCAAGGTGATACTCAAATACATCCAAAACGCCGTCATCATTGGGAGAAAAGCCTGCTGTCTGGGGACTGAAGATCATGTAATTAAACAAATCTGACTCATAGTCCTCCGGTGCAACCAGGTCAAACATCGGGTTGAAGGTATCACCCAGGTAACGGTTCTCTACAAAATCACCGATTCCCAAAGGAGTCTGCCCCCAGATAGAGTTGTGATACTGGTCAGCCATGTTGTAGCTCTTGCTGCCGCCAAGCAGATTGACATAGTCTCCCGCCTCAAAAACCGACGCATCATCAAACTCTCCATAGAATGCCAGGAAGGGAACTGTCAGGTTAGGAGTCTCATCGCTGAGGAGCCGGACAAAGCCTTCCACATAGGCACCCACCGGGAATCGCTCGTCATAGTAAGCCTTTTCAGTATCGGTCAATTGAACGGTGACTGTTACATTTGCCTTTGCATTTGCAGGAACCGTAATGGTGTCCTCCCGCAAATTGGTGGTATAAGTGTACGCAAGGTTTCTGGCGTAGTCAACCGTCAGGTAAGTGACCTCTCCGTTTCGGAACTGGCCGCCTTCTGCCTTCTGGCCCAGAACGGTGGTATCCAGGGTGTAGGTCTTATCCACATCGGAGAAGTTTACCACTTCAAAGGTCATTTCGTAGACACCGGCGCGATCAGGATCATCGCCCAGCTCCAGCTTGGCTTTGTTGGTGCCGTCTACGGTGATGTAAGCGCCCGATGCAATGGCAGCGCCGATGTTGGCAAGGCCAGCACCCTGACGGCGGACGAAGTAATAAGTACCGTGTTCTTCATCAAACACAGGGGTAGCTGTGGACATGAGAAGGCAGTTCACCACATAGGTCAGTTCTTCCTCTGCCACCAGCTCATTTTCCCGGAGGTACTGCCGCACCAGAGCGGCAGAAGCGGCCACGGCAGGAGAAGCCATGGAGGTACCAGACATGACAGCAAACTGGTTCATCAAATAGGCAGAGAATACACTGCCGCCAATACCGGTAATCTCAGGTTTCAGGGTTAATCCCTCGGTGGGGCCCCAGGAGGAGTAAGAAGAAATCTGGCCTGCGGTCCGGGCAGGATTCCAGGTTTCATCCACCCGCAGTTGTTCCGCATCCGGATTGTTATTCAGCAGGAAACGGTACTGGTTTTCAAAGGAAACACAGGTGGGCACATCAAATCTCGTTGCTGTTGCCTCCACAATGCTCCAGCCGTTGTCCTCTGCGGGATCACGGCCAACCAGAATCAGACCAGCGGCTCCGGCCTGCGATGCCTGCACAATCAAATCGTCCGCACTGCCTCCCTGGAAGGGGCAGAACACCAGCTTGCCCTGAGCGTCTTCAAGGGAATCCGTATAGTCAAAGGACTGACCTTTCAACTGTTCTCTGAATGTCTTTCCTTCCGGAACACCGGTCACTTCCGTGTAGACCACATACATATATGTGGCCTCCATCTCATTGTACCAGCTCATAACGTCGCCATTGGTGTTCATTATGTGGCTGTTATCCGCACTGGCTACCGTGAGAACCGAATCGAAGGTGCCGGGCATGCCCACCGTACCGGTGGAAACAGAGTCGGACCGGACCATATCGTTGCCCCACAAGGAATTTATGCCAGTATGACCATCATTGCCCGCCGAAGTCACAACATTGATGCCGGCCTCATAGGCGGCATCAAAAACCTCCGTCACATCGTCAAAATACACCGGGCCACTGGGCACACCCAAGGACAGATTGGCGCAGTCAACACCCAGCATGATACAGTCTTCCATGGCGGCAATCAGGTAATCCATGTAGCACTCACCGTTCATATCAAAGACATTCATAATGATGAGCTGAGCCTCAGGGGCAATGCCCAGAGAATCCATCTGGAACTGTTGCTTAGCTCCTTCCGGCAGGTTGCCTGCAACAATCCCTGCCACATGGGTACCATGGCCCTGCCAGGTCGTGTCTTCACCGAAGTTTGCGATACCATCACCATAGCTGAAGCCGAAGGGGATCTTAGAGCTGTAATAAACCGTGTCAACAGAAGTATCGGCGGTCAAAATCTCAGCATGAAGGTCATGGGTGGACAAAATGTTGGCAATGTCATCTCTGGTGTAGGCTACGGCATTGGGGTCAGTGGGTTCTATGGAGAAGGCAGGGTTCATATAGCTGAGGCCAGTATCGATAACAGCAACAGACAAGCCTTCCCCCTTGTAGCCCACATCCCAAGCCTGGTTTGCACCCATGCCGGAACCGGCGTACTGCATATTGGTCTCAAAATCCAGGCTGCTGGTGACAACCTCAGCATATGTCTCGGGAGCCTCGTAGCTGGGCATCAGAATGGCACTCTTAACGCCGTCCATCTTGCTGATCTTTGCCAAATCGCCATAGTTGACGGTAGCTGCTACCGCATTGGTCAGCAAAGAGAACTGGTTTTCAATCTCAATGTCATAGCCCAATCTCTTCTCAACCTTTGCCATAACGCTGAGCTGGCGCGCCTGAATGCTCTCAATCGCCTGAAGTTCCTGAGCTCCCAGGGCAGTGCCCAGGGCAACAGACATTCCCTCCAAACGAATTACCGGAGCATCCTCAAAGGTGATAAAGGCCCGCACAGGTGTCAAGGATGTATGCGCCTGGCTAAGCAGACTGACTTTGTCACCCTCATGGATTTCCGTTCCGCTCAAGATGGCCTTCACCGCATTGGAATAGGCTGCGGCTTCCTGTGCGTCAAATTCCTTGCACACCAGGTTTTGGCCGCTCGCATCCACCATATGGCTCTCGCCATATTCCAGACTCGCCAAGGCCTCCGCCTCTTCCGGTGTCAAATCTTGTGCAGAAACATAGGCACTCTGCCCCATTCTCTTGGCATATACCTGACCATTTGCGTCTTCATACACATAGGTGTATCCCGCTGGAACATACGTGGTTTCTCCGGCTTTACCGTAAACCACATTTTCACCAAAGCTGGCGGCGTCGAATTTGAGATTGGTCTGGGGTTGCTGGGCGTTTGCCTGGGGTATCACCGCAAAGCCGCAAATTAGAGCGGCGCAAAGCAGCAAAGCCAGGACTCGTTTTGTGATTCTGTTCATGATAGTACCTCCTGTTTTGTATTTGATTTATCACTACATCTGCTTCTGCGCAGATGCAACGACCTCCCAAATCCAAAGTCGACGTCACAGACTCAAGAATGTTTTATAACATCAGTTTAATTACTTGCCTTTGCCGGCAACATGAGTTGCTTTCATTTGTAATTATACATAGTCAATCCTGATTTGTCAAGCATATTCGGTTGTATCTATACAAAAACACCGCCGCTTTTTTGCGGCGGTGTCTGATGGTGTCAATCACAGGAAACCTTGCCGGTCAACAAACCCTGAATCTCCTGAAAGAAGGAAGCAATCCGTTCTGAATCCGTTTTGTAATAGATTCGGCTCTCTCCTTCTTTGCGGATTAGGAATCCCTCCTTCCACAAGGTCGTCAGGTTCCGTGAAACATTGCCCGGATGGCAGTCCAATTCCTCTGCCAGCTTTTGGCAATAACTTTCCTCTCTTGATAATTTCCTGAGCAATTCAAACTTATTTCTGTCACTGATGGAACGCAGAGTGGACAGTACCCAGTCCACATTGTCGCCTCCGAGTCTGGCCCTACTCTCTTTCAAAATAGCAGACCCAAAGATGAAAACACCGTGCCCGGGCTCTTTATCTCCCTTATGGGCAGAATAATAAATCTTCATGCAACTCATCAAAAGGAAACAAATGCGGCGCTCTTTAAGTTCAGGGAAACCTGAGGGAAAATCCGCACGGAATGCCTCCTCCCGACCAATATGGTCCTCGGGCATGACAGTTTTGAATACCTCTCGCCAATAGGCAACGGTAGAGTCCATAAGCCAAGGTTCCGCTTGCAGACAGGCTTCCAGCCGTACCGCATAGGGTCGTAACAACTCAACAAGCAGATCTATCTCGCATTCAAAATTCAAAAATGTATTCATCAGTTCCAGCCGAAGCTCAGAAGGATACTTCAACCCATAGATCTGTTGGTTCAGTTTCAGGCAGCTCTCACCGGGTTCCAGCCGCTTGAAAGACAGGCCGCCAGTTCCACCCTCCGAAAGGAGATAACCTGTTTGCTGTAACTGCAGCCAGTATTCCTTCAGTGCCTGTGCCTCACCATCCAGGTCTGGCTGTTGGAACATCATAAACGATGTGGTCATGACTTCGGCTAAAAAAATATGCCGACTGCTGCAGCCGGTGCTCATGGGCCGGAAAAAGTGCTGGACTGTCTCAGCTTCCGGGTCCAGGTCCCGACAGCAATCATCCCTGATTTCCTGGAGACGTCCCAATTTCCTGTACCAGGTATCATCGTAGCAGCCACGGAATTTTTTGCTCATCTTATCGCGCATCTCAAGTACAGAGACATCGTTCAAGTGTGAAAACACCATCGCCACTGTCTCATACAGCAAATAGGGCTTCGGATCAATTATCAGTGCCATAAGCAACCTCCCCAGACGGCTAAGCCCGCCTGTAACTTTTTTACATGAATTATATACAAAATCCCCATAGATGTCAAGACAAACCGGGACCCCCGAAGGAGTCCCGGCTGGAGGTATGTTGACCGCAAAAAAGAGGCGCGCAGGCAGTTGATGTGGGAACCCCCCACAGGAAGTTCCCACAAAAAGCGCATTATTTCAAATCCTCTTCCTTAATCCGGATATGCACATCATCCAACTGCTTCTGGGAGACGGTGGTGGGTGCATCCATCATCAGGTCCTGCGCGTTCTTGTTCATGGGGAAGGTAATGACCTCACGGATGGACTCCTCACCCAGCAGCAGCATCACAATGCGGTCGATACCGGGAGCGGCACCGGCATGGGGAGGCGCGCCATAGGTGAAGGCATTGTACATGGCGGGGAACTTGGCCTTGACATCTTCTTCGCCCAGACCGACCATCTGGAAGGCCTTGACCATGATTTCGGGGTCATGATTCCGGACAGCACCGGAGGCAGTCTCATAACCGTTACACACCAGGTCATACTGGTTGGCATTGATGGCCAGCAGCTTCTCCACATCGCCCTCGGCATCCTCCAGCGTCTTCAGACCACCCTGAGGCATGGAGAAGGGGTTGTGGCAGAATTCCAGCTCGCCGGATTCCTCGCCCATCTCGTACATGGGGAAGTCCACAATCCAGCACAGGGCAAACTGCTCCTCGTCAAAGTGACCGGGCAGGCGGGTGCCCATCAGCTTACGGATGACACCGGCGGTCTTCTGGGCGGCAATCTTCTTGCCGGCGGCCAGACAGACGAAACTGCCGGGCTTCAGGTTCAGCCGCTCCTTCAGGCCCTCGATGCAATCGCCCAGGAACTTGGAGATGCCGCCCACCAGATTGCCGCTTTCGTCCAGACGGAACCAGCAGGCCTTGTTGGCAGTGGCGACTTCCACGTCAGCCACCAGCTTGTCGATCCACTTCCGGGTCTGGGTGAAGTCGTCCACGGCAACAGCCTTGACCGTTGCACCATCGAAAGGACCAAAGCCGCAGCCCTGAACCAGGTCGGTCACATCCTGAATCTCCAGGTCGATACGCAGGTCGGGCTTGTCAGAGCCATAGCGCTCCATGGCCTCATTGAAGGGGATATGGCGGAAGGGAGCAGGAGAGACCCGCTCATACTTGCCGAACTTGCAGAAGACGGGGCGCAGAACATCTTCCAGCGTGGTCAGCACATCCTCCTGGGTGGCAAAGGCCATCTCCATATCCAACTGATAGAACTCACCGGGGGTGCGGTCAGCCCGGGCATCTTCATCCCGGAAGCAGGGGGCGATCTGGAAATAGCGGTCAAAGCCGGAAGTCATGAGAAGCTGCTTAAACTGCTGGGGGGCCTGAGGCAGAGCATAGAACTTGCCGGGGTGATTCCGGGCGGGCACCAGATAGTCACGGGCACCCTCCGGGCTGGAGGCGGTAAGGATGGGGGTAGTGATTTCCAGGAAGCCGTGCTCGGTCATCAACTTGCGGATTTCGGCAACCACATTGCACCGCAGGATGATGTTATTCTTGACGGCGGGATTACGCAGGTCCAGATAGCGATACTTCAGACGGGTATTCTCGTCGGCATCCTTGGACTTGTTGATTTCAAAGGGGAGCTGATTGTGGCGGCACTTGCCACGGACTTCGATCTTCTGGGGGACGACCTCAATTTCACCGGTGGGAATCTTGGTGTTCTTACTTTCCCGCTCCCGGACAATGCCGGTGACGGTGATGGTGGACTCCTTGTTGATGGCCTTAACCTGGCGCATCATGTCCTCGGTCTCCACCACGATCTGGGTGGTGCCATAGAAGTCCCGCAGGACCAGGAAGGCGAAATTCGCGCCCACTTCACGGACGTTTTCCAGCCAACCGGAGAGAGTGACCTCCTGACCGGCGTGGCACAGCCGCAGCTCGCCACAGGTATGGGTTCTGGATTGGAACATAGTATTTTCCTCTCTTCTTTTTAGAAAGTGTGTATATTCTCCCACAAAAGTGGGCTGTTGTCAATAGGCTCTGCGTTTGGCCAGAGGGATGGACCGCTCCTGGGCATCCAGAAGCTCCACCAAAATGGTGTTGCTCACCAAAAATCCCCGGGGGGTCAGATGCCAGCGACCGGAATCCATGACCGCCAAATCCTGAGCATAGTATTTCTCCATCAGCGCCTGCAACGGCTCAAAGGGCAACAGGAACCGGCGGCTATACTCTTCTGCTTCAATGCCGTCGGAGGTGCGCAGCCGGAGCATCAGGTACTCCCCTGCCCGCTCACCGGCGGGGAGCGTCTGGCACTCGGAGAGAATTGCGCCACCCTGCCGGATACCTTCAATATAGCCCACCAAATCCGCCTCTGCGGTGAATCGTTTCCCGGCAAAGTCGGAGGAGGCACTGGGGCCAAAGCCCAGATATTCCCCACCGGTCCAGTATTTCAGGTTGTGCCGGGAGCGCAGACCACGACGGGCAAAATTGGAGATTTCATACTGGGCATAGCCCTTCTCCTTGAGAATCCGGATGGCAGACAGGTACATATCGGCCTGGGTATCGTCGTCGGGCAAATTGGCCTCATCCCGGTAACTCCACAGGGGTGTGCCTTCTTCCACCTTCAGACCATAGCAACTGATGTGCTCCGGCGCCAGTTCCAAAACGTGACCCAGCGTCTGCTCCCACTGCTCCAGACTTTGCCCGGGCAAGCCGTAAATCAAGTCCAGAGAGATGTTGTTAAAGCCCTTTGCTCTGGCCAATTCCACAGCATGGACAGCCTGACGGTAATTGTGGGGGCGACCCAGCTTCTTCAGCAGGTCATCGTTGTCGGTCTGGACACCCAGAGAAATCCGGTTGAATCCTTCAGCCTTCAGCCGCCGCAACAGCTTATCGGTTACGGAGTCGGGATTGGCCTCAAAGGTAATCTCTGCTTCTGCCGCCACATCGAATCTCCGCCGCACCTCCGACAGAATCCGGGTCAGACCTTCCCAACCCAGGAAAGAGGGAGTGCCGCCGCCGAAGTAGACCGTATCCACCTTATAGCCGGGGGCGAGGGCGGCGGTCTCCTTAATGTGGGCGCAGACGGCATCCAGATAGCCCTCAATCAGCACCCGCTCCCGGGAGCCGCCCAGAGAATAGAAATCGCAGTACTCGCACTTACTGCGGCAGAAGGGCACATGAATATAAATCCCCAGAGGGGTCTTTTCTTTTTTTCCTCGTATAGGCATAGGGCAACCTCCAGCCTTGCCGAAGCATGGCTTCAATCGTGAAATTCCGCTTGTTTGGGGGTAGAATTCGCCTGAGACAGCGCAAACAAGTTAAGGGCATTACTCCTCAGACGAATAACCAAAGTACCCTCCCGGCTCAGTCTTCGTCCAGCTTCAGGACGGCCATAAATGCCTCACTGGGAACGGCGACTGTGCCGAAGGTACGCATACGCTTCTTGCCTTCCTTCTGCTTCTCCAGCAGTTTCTTCTTTCTGGTGATGTCGCCGCCATAGCACTTGGCCAGCACGTCTTTCCGCAGAGCCTTGATGGTCTCCCGGGCGATGACCTTTCCGCCGATGGCCGCCTGCACAGGAATCTCAAACATCTGGCGGGGGATATTGTCCTTCAGCTTTTCGCAGATTTTCCGGGCTCTGGGATAGGCATTGTCGGCAAAGAGGATGAAACTCAGGGCATCGACAATATCGCCATTGAGGAGGATATCCAGCTTCACCAGCTTGCTGGGGCGGTATTCATCCATCACATAGTCCAGCGAGCCGTAGCCCCGGGTGCGGGACTTCAGGGCATCGAAGAAGTCGTAGATGATTTCATTGAGGGGCATGATATAGTGCAGTTCCACCCGGTTGGCATCCAGATAGACCATGTCCTGGAATTCGCCCCGGCGGGAAGTGCACAGGTCCATGATGTTGCCCACATATTCCTGCGGCGCCATCAGGCTGGCTTTCACATAGGGTTCTTCCGCCAACTGGATTTCCGTGGGGTCGGGGTAATTCAGGGGGTTATCCACCATGAGGACAGTGCCGTCCAGCTTGGTGATGCGGTAGACGACGTTGGGGGCGGTGGTGATCAGGTCCAGATTGTACTCCCGCTCCAGCCGCTCCTGAATGATCTCCATATGCAGAAGACCCAGGAAGCCACAGCGGAAACCAAAGCCCAGGGCAATGGAGCTCTCCGGCTCATAGACGAAGGAGGCATCGTTCAGCTTCAGCTTGTCCAGTGCGTCCCGCAAGTCCTGATACTTGGAGCCGTCAGCGGGGTAGACGCCGGAGAAGACCATGGGCTGTACCGGACGGTAGCCGGGGAGGGCTTCTTTCGCCGGGCGGGCGGCCTCAGTGATGGTGTCGCCCACGGCGGTATCGGAGACGGTTTTGATGGAGGCGGTCAGGTAGCCCACCTCGCCGGCACCCAGCTCAGCAGTGGGCAACAGGCCCAGAGGCTGCATGGTGCCCACTTCCACCACCTTGTATACCGCACCGGTGGCCATCATCCGCACATCCATGCCGGGGCGGATGGTACCCTCTTTGACCCGGAGATAGACGATAACGCCCCGGTAAGAGTCATACTGGCTGTCAAAGATCAGCGCCTGCAGAGGGGCGGAGCGGTCACCTTTGGGGGCGGGGACATCGGTCACAATGCGCTCCAGAACGGCACGGATATTGATGCCGTTTTTGGCGGAAATCTCCGGGCTGTCTTCGGCGGGGACACCAATAATGTCCTCAATCTCCGCCTTGACCTCAGCGGGGCGGGCGGCGGGCAGGTCAATCTTATTGATGACCGGCACCACTTCCAGCCCGGCATCAATGGCCAGATAGGTATTGGCCAAAGTCTGGGCCTCCACACCCTGAGAAGCATCCACCACCAAAACTGCGCCCTCACAGGCGGCAAGAGAGCGGGAGACCTCATAGTTGAAGTCCACATGACCCGGGGTATCAATCAGATTCAGGTCATAGGTCACGCCATCGTCGGCGGTATATTTCATGCGCACCGCCCGGGCCTTGATGGTGATGCCCCGCTCCCGCTCCAAATCCATGGAGTCGAGAATCTGGTCAGCCATCTCCCGCTGGTCAATGGCCTTGCATTCCTCCAAGAGCCGATCAGCCAGCGTGGATTTACCGTGGTCAATGTGAGCCACGATGGAAAAATTACGAATTTTGGAAAGATCAGTCATGGGTTCACCTCATGTGTGAATTTGAACAAACATACCGTTTCAGGGCATGGCTGTATCGCCGGAGACATCCGGAAACACAGCCACGGCCTGAATGTCAATCGGCAACGCGTTGAGATAACGTGTTGTACTGAGTACCTATTCAAAATTTCCCTGTTTTAGAAGTAGTAGCGGACATCTTATGAAACAAAACGATAACACGATCCATAGAGGCTGCTGTGAACACAGCCTCTATGGGGACAAACAGCTTAAATGTAGTAATAGAAATTAATGTCAGCCGGCATATATCCCAGGACGCTGTATACGCCGGACATTATAAAAATTCTTCTGCCAGGAGAGGTAGGTATGCTTCCGGCTGTCCTGCCTACGTAAAAATACGTTCCACACGACAACCCGGAGAAATTAGTAAGTCTGGCAGTTCCCGTGAAGCCTAGCGTTAAAATAGCCATTCCTAGCGACGTTGGAGTGAAATACCAGAATATCGTCCCATTAGACGCTCTCTGTATCGTAAATGTTGCAACTCTAGCATATCCGTTCAATGCCATAGTTACCGGACCATCGGTGCTTATCTCATCCATAGCCATATATACTGGGAGTTTTGCGCCAGCGCTCATTTCATTGGGGCTTATATCGTATGTAATACATTCACCGTTCTCGCCAAGCATTTCAACTCGGCACGCCGCATTGCACTCTATTGCATCGAGTGCCTCATCATAAGATTCTGGTTCAACAAAACCCTCGCTGTTGTAACCATCATATCCGAAGTCGTGTTCAACTCCATCGTCGGGGTTTATTTGGCTTGCCGAACTAGGTTGAGCGAGACAAAATACCATGGCAAGGGCAAGAAATATCGACAGCATTCTTTTCATTATAGTATCCTCCTGTAGTAGCGTCTAAATGCATGTACACGAAAAAGAGAGGTCAGAGTTTCTGGCAAATTGAAGAAACAAATGCAACAATCGTTCCCGGCACCTCATTGTTTGGTCATTCGCAGGGGAGGAATGCAAAACCTGTGCCAGCTCACTTTCCGATACACCAGAATAATTCGCTATTGCGCTAGTCGGGATACCGAAGTGAGTGACAAGACTATGCACGAGTTCCTCGTAGTAGTTTGTATCATCAGGTGTACAAACATATAGCTGACACAGCAAGATGACCATGTAGGAATATCGCTTTGCATCTGTTTCAGAAAACCAACAGGTTTTGTCCTTACTAATTGCAATTAATGTATTTTCTGGAATGCCTGTAGTTTTGCTCAGTGCTTTTAGCGGAAATCCATCAGCAATGTATCGACGTAATAAATCTACCTCATGAATTTTCTCCATACGAACCTCCCGTACAGGGAAAAGGCCGCCGCCTTTGGCGGCGGCCCCCAAATTAGAATCCACAACTCCCCGAAAGGGGAATTTCACTCCCAAAGGGAATTTCACCGGGCAACGCCCGATTTCACTTCCCAAAGGGAAATTTCACTGCATAAGTGTAACTTATGCCAGCGCGCAGGTGATGATGGCCATCTTGTAGACCTCGTCGGCGTTACAGCCACGGGACAGGTCATTGATGGGGGCATTCAGACCCTGCAGGATGGGGCCATAGGCTTCGTAGCCGCCCAGACGCTGAGCGATCTTGTAGCCGATGTTGCCGGCCTCGATGCAGGGGAAGATGAAGGTATTGGCGTAGCCGGCAACAGGAGAGCCGGGGAACTTCAACTGACCGACTTCGGGAGCGACAGCGGCGTCGAACTGCATCTCACCGTCAATGGCCAGCTCGGGAGCCATTTCCTTGGCAATGATGGTGGCATCGTGGCTCAGGGGAACGGTAGCACCCTTGCCGGAACCGTTGGTGGAGAAGCTCAGCATAGCGACCTTGGGGTCAATGCCGAAGACCTGAGCGGTCTTGGCCGTCTCGACAGCAACCTCAGCCAGCTTGCGGGCGGCGGAGACAACCACATTGCCTTCCTTGTCCACGGTGTCCTGATAGTCGATGTTGATGGCGCAGTCGCCCATGGCAATCTTCTCGTCGCCACGAACCAGAATGAAGCAGGAAGAGACCAGATTGGCACCCTTCTTGGTCTTCACCAACTGCAGGGCGGGACGGACGGTATCGGCGGTGGAGTAGGTAGCGCCGCCCAACAGAGCGTCAGCATAGCCCATCTTCACCAGCATGGTGCCAAAGTAGTTGCCCTTGGACAGAGCCTTGCGGCATTCCTCGGGAGCCATCTTACCCTTGCGCAGTTCCACCATCTTTTCCACCATCTCGTCCATGCCGGGATAGGTGGCGGGGTCCAGAATCTCGACGCCATCGATGTTGAAGCCGCCCTTGGCAGCGTTAGCCTTGACTTCTTCCACGTTGCCCACCAGAATGGGGGTCAGGAAGCCGCCTTCGACCAGACGGGCAGTGGCCTCAAGGATGCGGGCATCGGGGCCTTCGGTGAAGACGATCTTCCGGGGGTTGGCTCTCAGGGTTTCGATCATGGTATTGAACATGGTATCAATTCCTCCAAAGTGTGTTTTTCATGGTCAGGGCATAGTTGCCCCAATACTACATCATGAATTATACAATGAACTTCCCCCAAACACAAGGGTTAAAATGAGAAAATTTTTCCGGTTTTCCCCCTTGCTTTTTGCCGAAACCGTGCTATACTTGCTCCAGTAAGATTTGACGGCTCGGCAAGAGCAAATGGAGGGTCTTTTTGTGGGTAAGTCATTGAAAAGCCTGGACTATTATGAGGAGCTTCTGGAGCTGACCATGGATTTGGCTTATGAAATTCAGTGCTGTGGAGCAGAGACATACCGGGTTGAAGACACGGTGACCCATGTGCTTTCCGCTTATGGCATTCAAGCAGAGGTCTTCGCCATCCCCAATTGTATCATCACCAGCATCCGCACCCCCGATGGGCTGAGTCTGAACCGGATGCGCCGGAGTCGGGGCTCGTCCAACAACTTAGAGGGCGTAGAGAAATACAGCGCCCTGTCCCGGGAACTGTGCCGGGACAAGCCGTCGCTGGAGGATTTCCGGGCGCGGCTGAAGGAAACCAAGCGGGGACTGCGGCACTATGGCTTCTGGATTGGTCTGCTGGGTCATGCGCTGGCCGCCGCCGGTTTCTCCGTATATTTTGGCGGCACCTGGATGGATTGCATCGTGGGCGGCTGTTGCGGCGTGGCCGTGGGTGCCATGGGTGCATGGTTGGGCAGATTCCATACCAATGTCTTTTTCCAGACTGTGGCTTCTTCCTTTGTTTTGGCGCTGGTGGGCTATGTGTTGCTCCATGCCGGGCTGGGCAGTTGTCTGGACGCGGCACTGATTGGCACAATCATGCTTCTGGTGCCGGGATTGCTCTTTACCAACAGCGTCCGGGACATCATCTATGGCGACAGTATGTCCGGCGTAAACCGATTGGTGCAGGTCATTATTATCTCCATTGCCCTTGCGGTGGGCATTGCCGCCGGTGCAACGTTCTCCAATGCGATTTTGGGTACAGCCGTCTCCACCCCGGTGCAGGACAATGGATTTATTGCTGAGGTTCTGGGCTGTCTGGTGGCAACCGTGGGCTTCTGCATCGTCTTTAATCTCCATGGCCCCGGCATTGGATTCTGTCTGATTGGAACAGCCCTGTCCTGGGGTACTTACAGTTTTTGCGAGCTGTTGGGGGCCAGCGAGATTATGGGCTATCTGGTGGCGGCGGCGCTGTCCGCCATCTTTGCCGAGACCATGGCCAGAATCCGGCACTATCCCTCCACGCCCTACCTTATCATGGCGCTGTTGCCCCTGATTCCCGGTAGTGCCATCTATTATTCCATGGTACACGCCGTAGCCGGGGAGATGGATCAGTTTATCGACCGTATCTCTTATACTGCCGCTCTGGCGGGTACGCTGGCGGTGGGCATTCTGCTGGCTTCTACCTTGTTCCGCATTCTGACTGTAGCCAAAATGCACCGTCAGAAGGCACTGGGAAAATAATTCTCTGCCGCCTCTGGGTTGTCCGGGGGCGGTTTTGCCTGTATTATTTTCTGTGTTTTGTGTTCTGTCTCCCTCACCCGGCGCATATACTCAGGAACAGGTGTACGGCAAACGCCTGTGCGCCGCAAGACCGTCGGGCTGTTTCGCCCGGGACAAGGAGGCAACCATGACCCAATCATCCTCTCTGCCCACACCCAGCCACCGCATCACCCTGGACCGGCGGGAAAGCCTCCGGGTGGACGGCGTAACGGAGGTGGTCAGTTTCGACGATACTGCCATTGTGCTGAAAACCACCCAGGGCACGCTGCTGGTGGCCGGACAAGATCTGAAACTGCGCACCCTCACTTTAGAAGGCGGACAGGTAGCTGTGGACGGCACAGTGAATCTGCTCCAATACGAAGACCTCCGACCCAGAGGCGGCTTTTTCCGCCGCCTTCTCGGCTGATGGCGCCGGCGGTTGCCGTCCAGGGGCAGTGGTTTCTCTGGGCGATTCCGGCGGGAGCGGCGCTGGCACTGGTGTATCATTTTCTCCGGGGTTTGCGCCATACCTTCCCGGTTTTGACGATCCCGGCGGACATGGTGTTTCTGCTGTGTACCGCCTGGGTCATTGCGGCACTGGCTCTGGTGGTCTGTCAGGGTGCATTCCGGATGCCTCAGGTTTTGGGGCTTCTTGCCGGGGCATGGGTGTACCGGGTGACGGCCTTCCGGCTGCTTGAATGGGTGTTTTCCGGTTTTTGGAGGCTTCTGGGCAGGATTTTCGGGGTAATTGGTCGGGCTTGCAAAAAAAGTTTGAAAAAAATCGGGAAAATCGGAAAATTTCTCTTTTCATCTTGGAAAAAATGGGTTACAATTAAAAGAAATAAAGTTGACAGACCATTTGCAGGAGGAAATCGTTATGCGCATACCCATAAAGTTTCGTCGAACCTCACTGTTGACCAAACTGGTCATTCTGGTCCTGCTGATTTCCTGCGCCGCACTTCTGGTGTCCCAGCAGTCTCAGCGCCGGGCCAACGAGGCAAAAGCCCGGGAGCTGGCTCAGCAGGTCGCCGAACTGAAAGAAGAAAATCAGGACCTGCAGGAAGACATCGCCGGTCTGGGTTCTGACAGCAGTGTTGTGGACATCGCCCGGGAAGAGTTGGGGCTGGTGGGAAATGGTGAGATCATCTTTTCTGACATTGGAGATTGAAGCGGAGAACGCTTCGGATATATTTTAGGAGGAAACAAGTCACAGTATGGATCTGACAGTAGGAGCAATCATCGAGGGAAAAGTCAAGAGCATCACCAATTTCGGCGCCTTCATCGCCCTGCCGGAAAACCGCACCGGTATGGTACATATTTCTGAGGTCGCCAACACGTACGTCAACGATATCCGCCAGCACCTGACCGAAGGGCAGGAGGTCAAAGTCATGGTCATCGCCATCGACCCCACCGGGAAAATCAACCTGTCCATCAAGCGTTTGGAGTCCAAGCCCACTCAGCAGCGGCGCAATGACCGGGGCGACCGGGGCGAGCGTACTGACCGGGGCGAGCGCAGGGGACCCTCCGGCGACCGGCGGGGGGAGCGTCGCTATGGCGCCAGTGAGCCTCAGCCTCCCGCACCTCCCAAGAGCGGCGATCAGGCGTTTGAAGATTTGCTGAAGCAGTTTATGACAGAATCTGACAGCAAGATTTCCTCCATGCGCCAGTATAACGACCACCGCACCAAGAACCGCCGCCGGTAACCACTTATGGCTCATGTTCTCATCACCGGCGGCTCAAGAGGAATTGGCGCCGCCGCTGTCCGGGCATTCTGCAAGCGGGGCGACCGGGTCACCTTCCTCTATGAGAAGTGCCACGAAGCGGCCCGGAACGTCGCCGCAGAAACCGGCGCAACCGCCATCTGCGCCGATGTCTCCGACCCGGAGCAGGTTAAAGCTGCCTTTGCCCAAATTGAGGAGCTGGACATCCTTGTCAACAATGCCGGCATCTGCCACACGGGGCTGATGACCCAACTGACTCCGGAGGAATTTGACCGGATTTTTGCGGTCAACGTCCGGGGGGTGTATCTGTGCGCCAATGCGGCCGTCCCCTTGTTTCTGAGGCATCACCGGGGTTGCATCATCAATGTGGCCTCCATGTGGGGGCAGGTGGGCGCATCTTGTGAGGTGGCCTATTCTGCCACCAAGGGGGCGGTCATTGCCATGAGCAAAGCACTGGCGCAGGAGCTGGGGCCCTCCGGCATCCGGGTTAACGCCATTGCGCCCGGGGTTATCCTGACAGACATGGTGAAGAATGTTCCGGCGGAGATTCTGGAAAATCTGCGGCTGGAGACACCCATTGAACGATGCGGAACACCGGAGGATGTGGCGCAGGCGATGGTCTATTTGGCAGAAGCGGATTTTGTCACCGGGCAGGTTTTGGCGGTCAATGGTGGCTTTGTTATCACATAATCCTCCCGGTTTTCTGCCGAAGACCGGAAAGATAAGATTTCCCACAACGCAAACAACAGACCAAAAACAGAGATCAGGGTCAATTTTGCCCTGAGAACGGAGGATTTACATGAAGATTTCCATTGCTTGCGATCACGGCGGACTGGCCCTCAAGGAGGCCGTTATGGCCCATCTGGAGGCTCTGGGCCATCAGGTTCTGGACTTTGGCACTGGTTCTACGGATAGCTGTGATTATGTTGATTTTGCCGCTCCCGCCGCCCGGGCTGTTGGCGAGGGTCTTTGCCCCAGAGGGATTGTCATTTGCACCACCGGCATTGGCGTATCCATCACCGCCAACAAGATTAAGGGTGTCCGTTGCGCACTGCTGACCGATACCATGTGCGCCCGGCTGACCCGTCAACACAACGACACCAACATGATGGCGCTTGGTGCAGGTGTTGTGGGCGAGAAGCTGGCATTGGAGATTGTAGACACCTGGCTGACCACAGAATTTGAAGGCGGCCGCCACGCCCGGCGGGTAGAGAAGCTCATGGCTCTTGAGGGATGAGCTCGGTTTTCCAGACTTATATATGACGAATAGCCCCGTCCGGGAGTGAGCCGTCATTTATCGGATGGAATAAAAAACTAAAATTACAAGCAGCTGTTGCCGCCGTGGTGACAGCTGTTTTGTTTATGCGGTAAAACGAGCCCTGCATTTCTGGATGCGCATATTGTCAGGAACAGGATACTGCTCCGGGGAATCTGAGGTCAGAGCCTCAGTGGGCGGCGTTGCCAATTTTTCTGAATATTTTATCAGGTTTTGTTGTGCAGCAGGCAGGTCATTTTGGTGCTGCTCCATTGGCGTCAGTACGCCCAGGTTGCGTTGTACCCGACGGATATTGTAGTGGTGGGTGTAACTTTCAATCATCCGCACATGCCCCTCATAGCTTGCAAACCGTCTTCCGTAATATCGCTCGCATTTGAGGATTCCCCGGAAGCCCCCATAGGGTTATTGCCGATACACTTTGACATGACATTACCCCCATGTCTTTTGTCGGTTTATCGTTGAAGCCGGTCAGCAAATCCAGCTACTTGGGATTGCCATAGGCATCATACTCGTAAGTGTAATAGAGGTCGCTGTTGGGGTCGCTGACACTGGTCAACTGTCCCTGAACATCATAATCATAAGTCACAGCCTGCTTGCCGGTCTGGGTATAACTGGTAATATACCCCAACTCGTCATAAGCATAGCCGAAAGTGATGGGACTAAAGCTGTTCGACCCCACCTTGCTATAAGTCACAGAGGATACCAGCCCAGTAGTTGTACCATTAGCACCAGCCAAATAACTGTAGGTAATCCGGCTCATGGGTCTGGTTTGCGCGCTGAGTCTGCTAAGCGCATCGTAAGTGTTGGTCATAGTAGAAGTGCTATCATTAGCCAAAGTCACAGACTTGGAAGTCAACCGCCCATAATCATCATACACAAACCCCTCAGAATAGGTTTCCCCGCCCATCTGCCAACTCTGCCCAGACAACCTGCATTCTCGTCGTAATGTGCCTAAATCCGCAGGAGGGCGAGGTGTGCTTGGCGTGTTTTCATAAATTCACCTTTTTCTATTTGATGGTTGGCGGGGTCAGCGACCCCGCCTTGTGCAATTGACTTAGGACGCGTCATCCGGCAACTGGATGGGAATAAATCCGCCGCCCCAGAGCCCATTTTTGCTGAACGAATAGACTTAATGTGACGCCAGTACCATTAGCGTTTGTAGAAACAGTTTCTTTTTGTTTCCATGGACCAAGCCAGTTTTTTGTGGATGTCTTCAGGCATAAACTGGCACAATAACCGCCATAGTTCCGGTCTAACTTCAAATACAACCCGATTGGGGGTTAACCGGATGAAATTCTTGATATGGAATTGCTCCTCTGCATCTTT
>SVLX01000040.1 GCA_015067725.1 Oscillospiraceae bacterium
ATTGTTTCCCAACGGCTGGGCAATGAGCTGAAAATCCTGGAACACCACAGAGAATATGTCCATATATTCCCGATAGTTGTACTTCCGGATGTCGATCCCATTGAGCAGAATCTGTCCCTCCTGCGGATCATAAAGGCGGCACAGGAGTTTGATGAAGGTGGTCTTGCCTGAGCCGTTTTCTCCCACAATGGCCAGCCGCTTGCCCACCTTGAACTTCATGTTCACCTTTCGCAGCGCCCAGCGGTCTGTGCCGGGGTACTTGAAGGACACGTCCCGGAACTCCACCTCATACTGCCGGTCAGCGCGTTTCTCCGTGGTGAGGCTGCCCTGATACATGCTGTTGGGAATGTCCAAAAACCGATAAGCCGTCCGCAGGAAAGTGGCATTGGCGCGCAGATATCCGATGGTCTGCACCAGCAGAGAAACATTTTTGGACAGTGCTGTCACCGCCCCCACATACTGGGTAATCGAGCCCACACCAAAAGCACCTGCCCAGGCCTTCAGGCAGACAAAAACATACACAATCCCGGTAAATACCGCCGATGAGCCGGAAGCCAGCGCATTGATGATACCCACCTTGCCCTTCATGAGCCTGTCCAAAGGCCCGTCTACACAGAAGGTCAGCTCCTTGAGCAGATAGTGCTGGGCGAGGTCAATTTGGTTATACATCCGCAAATCCATGGCCTTGCTCTGGTCACTGCCCATATAGCCAAAGGCACCGAAGATCCGGTTACCCAGACGGGCTTCGTCTGCCAATGCAGCTTCTGCCGCCGTCGTCATACTGGCACTCAACGGACCGACCACCGTCACCCCCGCCATAATCACCAGCAAAACCGCCAGGAACGCAGGATGGTTCAGCCATGTCAGCACACCGGCATCCGGCGGTACAGGAAGGGTAAATAAAGACACCGTCAACGCAATCGCACTGACAATTCCCACAATCCCCTGCACCAAATACTCATACAGGAAGAAGCCCTCTATCCAGCCCCAGCCGCCCCACTGCTCATTTTGTAGAATCTGGTGGAGCAAATCCCGGTTTTCCTGCTTGTCCGCATCGGCATAATCCATGGAGAGCAGTTTCTCGAACAGCAGTTTTCGCCGCCGCTCGAATGTGCCATATCTGGCATTTCTCCAGCGGTACAGAAGGGCTTTGACCAGTGCAAGTCCTGCCTCTACGCCAACGGTCAGCTTCACCCAGAACCAAAGGGTCTCCAGATTTTGTCCGTTGGCTAACGCATTGATGATTTGGGCGGAGAAATAGATGGTCATATAAGGAATGGCCGAATAGACCAGCGCGTGGAGAAACCATGACAGCAACAATCCAGGGCACAGCCGGTCAATATCCCGGTAACAGCGCAGATGCAGTACCGCAGTCTCCTTAAGACTGGGACGGTCAGTTTTCTTCGCCATGAGTTTCCCCTCCTTCCTGATAATATCTGGCCTGAACCGCAAAGAGTTTGGCATACGCGCCGCCCAGCTTCATCAGTTCCTCATGAGTTCCCTCCTCGATAATCGAACCATTTTCCAAAAAAATGATGCGGTCACAGAATCGGGTGGACGCCAGTCGGTGGGAGATGAATACTGATGTCTTCCCGGCTGTCATTTCGTTATACTTCAAATAGATATCGTTTTCCGCTATGGGGTCAAGAGCGGCAGTGGGCTCATCCAGAATCAGAATCCCGCCGTCTTTGTACAGGGCTCTGGCCAGCATCAGCCGCTGGGTTTCGCCACCGGAGAGCAGAACTCCATCCAGATACACCTCCCGCCCCACATGGGTCTTGGTGCCCTGAGGCAGTGAATAAACCAGCTCCCTGAGTCCGGCTTGCTCCAGACATTGTTCCACTCGTCCCCGGTCAATTTCTGTCACCGACTGGGCCACATTCTCCTCCATGGACACATCCAGCAAGGAGTATTCCTGGAACACCGCAGAAAAGAGCTTATAATATTCCCGGCGGTTAAATTCCCGGATATCCTGACCGTTCAGCAGTACTCTGCCCTCATCCGGGTCATAGAAGCCGCAGAGCAGTCGCACCAGTGTGGTCTTGCCTGCGCCATTGAGTCCCACCACCGCCAGATTCTCTCCGGGATGGATGGTCAAATACAAATCTCTGACCACATATTGCTCCGATCCAGGGTACTTGAAAGAAACCCCATCAAGACTGAGGGTATAGCTCCCGCTTTGGGGAATGGGTTTCCCGCCCTCAAATTGAAACGGCTCCGGCAAATCCAGATACTCCCGCACCTGTGAGATCCCCAGCCCCTCCTGATAAAGGGTGGAGAACTCCGTCAAAATACCCGTAACCCATGCCGTAAACCCACTTAAGGCAGTAAAATACAGGAGGAATTCTGAAGCGGGCAGACCATTTTCCAGCGTCATCAGAATCAGATAGACATAGGCAATGCCATTTCTAGCCAGAGACAGCACCACATCCACCACATTGGTCCAGATATAGATACGCTCCCGTTTGGTGATGAATGCCTCATAGAGCCGGGAACTGCTGTCATACACCGCCGTCAGCCAAGGCTTCAGTCCAAAGATACGGATATCCTTGGCCAATTCAATGGACCGTGATTTCCTTTGGATATAGAGCATCTCCTCCAAATATTGATCCCGCTGGTCTTTGTGCCGGTATTCCCACTGGTTAATCCGCTTGCTGACCAGAAAGCCAATGGCCGACGTCAGTACCACAACCCCAATGAGCAGTGGCGGCAGAGCGGACAACAACACCAGATAGATGACAAAGCCCACCAGATTGGTGACGAGCCCCATCAGCGTCATCCAGATGTGTTCCGCAGGCTCACTGTTGCTGCCGCAGGCATTCATGGCCGCCTGCTGGAGCTTTAGTGCCTGTGCATCCCGGGTATTGGGGTATGCCGTGGTGCAAGATTTGACATTGACCGCATTGACCAGACTGCTGCGAACACTGACTCTGCCATAGATCGCCCGCTTTTCAATATAGGTATTGAGCGCCGTCAGCACAAACAGCAGCAGAGAAAATCCGCCAATCGTCAACAGCAATTCTCCCAGCGGCGCATGATTTTCCACCCGCCGCAGTACCATTGGTGTCACATAGAGCTGTACCAGGCTTTGGGACAGTTGCAGGCCAATGAGCGCCATGCACACCCACAACACCCGCTTCTCCCTGTTCCATGCTGTCTTGACCATAAAAGACACGCACGACCCAAGGCTGTATTTTGGTTTTTTCTTGGTTTTCATGTTGCTCACCTCGCGCCTATCCTATCACAAAAAAACGTCCCCGGCGCATTTCGGGGACGAATGGTTAAAAATTGGGGACGAATTGCGGTTTATTTGGGCTGTGGCAGAAGAACCTCAGTGGTAAATGCCCCGTCTTCCGAGTTCCGGCTGATGTATCCCTCCAGCCGCTCCACAATGGTGTCAATCCGCACCAGACCGAATCCGTGCCCTTCACCTTTGTTGCTGGCGAATCTGCCGCCAATCTTCTTCAGCTTCTTCCCGGCGGTAAAGTTGGTGAACGAAATATAAAGCTGGGTATTCTTCATGTCCATATAGACCCGAATCAGCCGCTTATCCTCAGGCAGACCGGCGCTGGCTTCAATGGCGTTGTCAAAGAGATTGCCAAGGATACAGCACAAATCCAGCTCCGACAGCTTCAGCTTCACCGGGATATGGGCATCGGCAATGACCTGAATCCCCCGGGATTTGGCCAGAGAAATCTTAGAATTGAGGATGGCATCGGTCATGGGATTGCCGGTTTTAATGGTAGTATCCACTGTGGTCAAATCCTGATCCAGTGCATCTAAGTATCGGCGTATGGCTTCCAAATTATCCTCAGCAGCATAGGCTTTCATTACCTGAATGTGATTCCGGTAGTCATGCCGCCAGCCCCGGATTTGCCTGTACATATTCTCCACTTCCCGGTAATGGGTCTCAATCAGTTCTCTCTGGTAGGCGGCGATGCGCTTATCCATCAGTTTTCCAAGAAAAGACATGGTCTGCCTCCTATGTATGCTGTATGATTGCCCGATTGAGCGTCTCATATGCCCCTCTGGGGAGAGGGAGCGCCGTTCCGTCGGACAGATAGACCTCTGTTTTGGTGACTCTCTGAACGCAGCTCAAATTCACAATCAGCGCCCGACCTACCCGGCAAAATCGCTGGTCCAGTTCTTTTTCCACTTCACTCAGGGGTCGCTTAATGGTAAAGTCCTGTTTTCCGTGAATGGTCACGTAATTCTGACGGACATCCAGATACCGAATCTGGTATAAAGGAACTCTAACCATTTCCCCGCCAATCTCCAGATTCATTACCCGCTCATTTTTCTGTAACTTCTCCACAGCCCTGTCTAAAACGGAATGGAACTTTTCCGCGTTTACCGGCTTCATCAGGTAGTGCAGGGCGGCCACATCATACCCCTCAGCAATGTAATCGGAGTAGCCGGTGACGAAGACGATCTGAATCGTCTCATTCTCCTGCCGCAGTTTTCTCGCCAGTGTCACGCCGTCCATAGCCCCCATCTCAATATCCAGAAGCAGAATATCGTCACACTTATCCTCAGCATAGGAAAAAAGATACTGCTCAGCGCTGGAGAACCGCCGGATATGGACCTCTGCTTGCCTGCTTTGCGCCCAGGTCAACAGCAGCGTCTCCACATAGCCCGCATCGGTCTGACTGTCATCGCAGATTGTAATTCGGTAAGCCATCCTGCTCCCCCCTTTTTGCGACTATTGTAACGGATGATTCTCCAATGCGCAAGTATAATTTCATGGGAAATGCGAAAATACGGGCCATCCCAACCATGCGGGGTGGCCCGTGATTTGACTATATGCTTCTCGGCCAGCCGCTGAGCAAAATCCCCGGAACCGCCCAAATCATTTGGAACAGCCCGATATTTACCAGAGACATGGTCTCCTGGGCCCCCAGACAGGTCAGCGCCGTCATAATGGCCATGCCCATGAGTCCACCAACAAGCGCAATCAGCGCACCCCAAAGCACCGCCGTGCGCAGGGCTCTTGCCCCGGTCACCACCATAGCCACCGTGGGGAAGCGGTACTCCCAAATCAGGGCGCAGGGTTCGCTGTCCGCCCCAGCCTCCAGACCATGCCAGCGGGAACGTTGCGACACAGGCAGGAAGTTCATTTTACCGGTATCTACCCGAAATTTGGACTTGACAAAGGGTTCGGTGATAATAAAATCCAGAGCGGTGATGGTGGGATTTACTCCTCTGCATCCGCAGAGCATCCCCATAGACTCGGCAACGGACCGGCTCACCCCATACTGGACAGCAAATACGCCGACCAATTCCCCCTCAATGGCCACATAGACCGCCTGAGAGACTTTTGTGCCGGCCGGCATATCCACACCCATCGCCTGCATAAACCGCAACGAACCCACCAACACGGAGTCCGAGAGAATATCCGCACCAATTCCGCCGGAGTCATAGCGGCGCACCTTCTGCGCAGTATAGCGCCGGCAACCCCGCTGTTCCGCTTGTTCCTGAAACAGCGCACTGAGTCCTCCGCCCACATTCTCCATCACTGCCGCTCCGTAGGCAATCACCCGGTCCGGGGATGCGCCGCCAAAAAATTTGACACCGTTGAGCTTCAGTCCTTCAGCAGGGAACAAATCCTGGTCTGCAATGGGGACGGTCAGCTTGCCGCCCATTCTTCTTGCACCGGCCCAGCCATACATGGCTGCACCCTGTTCTTTCAGTTTTGTTGCAAGAAAAGCCCAGGGACGATACCAGACCAGAAAACCGCACAGCGGTGTACCGGAAACCAGAATTGCTGTCCAGTTGCGGATAAAGGTCACGCCATCTTCCTTCGGTGCAAGGAGCGCACCAAAAAGACTTAAGATAAGCAGCATCAGACCATAGACCTCCGTCAGTCGCTGAGGCGCAGGTGTCCGGTCAAATTCTTCCAGAAATGCATCCATTGAGCCCTCACCGGGAAGGATTGCCCCTGAATCCCCGGATTTATTCGGCTCCCGCCGCAAGGCCAGCGTGCCGTCAGTCCGGCGGGCAACCTCCATGGTGTCCACCGTACCCCGGTAGCGGCTTTGCAGTCCCCACAGGGAAAAATTCAAAACCAGGCAGATTACAGGGCAATAGCTGGCCTGCCCGGTTTGCAGGCAGATAAACCCATGGGTTAGCCCCAGCAATGTCTCGAACACCACCAGTGCATTCAGATCAAAGCGAAGCCGCAACAGCCGGAGAATCCCGGAAACTAGCACGTCCCAGCAACAAATCGCGCAGAGAATCAACAGTGCCAGTTCACCAAAAACCAATATCCGCTGTGTGCTTGCACCGGACAGAGATTCCTGCCCCCCCACAACGCCCAGAGTCAGCGCCAACAAGGTCAGCAGGGTGCAGACCACCCGCCGGGCAGACCGGCCGGGCATTCCCTCCAGTGCTGTGCGATACCGGGACTCCGGGGTGATGATGGGCTTGCGTTTGGGTGGTGGGGCGGAATGGTCGCCTTTAGTCCGCTCCGGCTTGCGTTTCTGACCGGTGGCGCGCTTTGTCCGGGGTACGGGCTCATTTTCCGGACATTTGTCCGGTTTTTCCTCGTCCTCCCGCTCAGCCACTGCTACAGAGGATCGGCGCACCGGCAAATCATCCGGCTCATCTTCCAAACCATAGACCATCTCAGCAGGTCGGGATTCCTCCACTTCCCGGTTACCCACCGGGACGAAGCGAATGGTGCCGCCATCAACTGAGCCGGGTTTATCCTGTCTCAGTTTAGGCAAAGGCATGGTGGGGCAATCCGTCACCGGTTGCTCCGGTGCAGTCTTCCGGGGGGGAATCTGCCGCCGGGGAAATTGGTCTGCCGGAGGGCTGTAGCGCAGAGGCGCAGACTCCACTTCCCGGGTTATGTGCAACGGAACGGGAGAGCGCAGAGCCGGGTCATCTTTCTCCCCGGATGGTGACCCCTCGCCGCCAAACTCCCGGAGAATATCCTCCAGGTCAAATTGATCACGGGTTTCCTCCTGAATGGGTACAGCGTCCCACCAGGTAAACCCCTCGCCTTTTTCTTTTTTCATCTTTGTGCCTCCACAAAGTGCGCAGATTCATCTGCGACTTGGTCATACTTACCTTCTCTGCCGTACCGCCTCATAGAGCAAAATAGCAGCGGTCGCTGAAGCATTCAGGGAAGAAATCTTCCCCTTCATGGGAACCCGGACCAGAATGTCACAGGTCTGGCGCACCAGTCTGCCCATACCGTCGCCCTCATTGCCAATAACGATGGCGGTCGCCCCCTTCAGGTCGGCATCATAGATTTCCCGGTCACCGTCAGCGGCAGTGCCATAGACCCAGACGCCCCTCTCCTGCATTTCCTTCAGTGCCGTAGCAATATTGGCCACCCGCACCACAGGCATATACTCCACCGCACCGGCAGAAGCCTTAGCCACAACAGGCGTCAGCGCAACGCTGCGCCGCTTGGGAATAATCACGCCATGCGCACCGGCACACTCCGCAGACCGGAGGATTGCACCCAGATTATGGGGGTCGGACAGTTCATCACAGACGACGAACAGGGGTGCTTCTCCCCGCTCCTGCGCCAAAGCAAACACATCGTCCAGCGTTGCGTAAGCATGGGCGGCAACCTGCGCAATAATACCCTGATGGGCATGGGTCTGACTCATCAGGTCCAGCTTCCGACGGTCCACCGGCACAACAACTGCGCCGGCTTCCTTTGCCTGTGCCGCCAACCGGGCCAGATTCCGGTCGGTATCTCCGGCGGCAATAAAGACCTTGTCAATGGTGCGACCGGCACGCAGTGCCTCAGTAACGGCATTGCGGCCTTCCAGCATACCCTCATAATCCCGCTCGTCTTCTTCTGCGGTCTCCATCCGGGGTTTTGCGGGGCGGTCAGCGGGCTTGCGGTCAAAACCGGTCTTTTTCCGGTCAAAGGGAGGTCTTTTCTTGTCATTGTAATTCATGGATAAAACTCCTTATCTTCCCCAGGGACGGCAGGAATTATCTCAAACCGCACCTTTCGTTTTTATTATTGTATCAAAAAAACCAGCCCCGGACAACTACACTTTGTAACTTTCGGGGGCTTTGACCGGGAAAACCGGATAAATTCACAGAAAATTTACTAGAGATTCCATGAAATTTCATTGCTCAGTCCGTGTTTCTGTGGTATGATAGCTCCAGAAGAAAACCACCATAAGGATACATGGATTAAAGGAGGCAACTGAGCCTGATGAATGATCAACAGCGCAACCCAAATCCCAATGGCCCCAACAAAAACGGCGGAAATACTCCGCCCAAGCCCAAGATTTTCCCCCTGATTGTCACCGGTCTGATTATCTTCCTGATGATGAATCTGATTGCCGGATGGATCAGCAACAGCAGCCTGGAAAAGAAGACCTACTCTGAATTTCTGGACTATCTGCAGGCCGGTCAGATCGCGGAGGTAGAGTTTACCGGCGACCGGATTATCTTCCTCACCAAAGAGGAAGCCGCCAAGGATGAACGACTGCAAATCAACTACTATACCGGTCTCATTACCAACACCGACAACACCAATCTGGTTCGCCAGCTCCGGCAAAAAGGCATCAGCATCAACCAGAAGCCCCAGGACAATGCCGCTACCGTCTATATCATTTACCAGATTCTCTCTACGGTTCTGCTGGTGGGTGTCATGTGGTTCCTCATGCGCAAAATTGGCGCAATGAGTGGCGGTATGGGCGGCATGGGCCAAAGCAAAGCCAAGGTCTACATGGAGAAAGAAACCGGCATCACCTTTGCGGATGTGGCCGGTCAGGATGAGGCCAAGGAATCTCTGGAAGAAATCATCGACTTCCTCCACAACCCCCAGAAGTATACCTCCATTGGCGCAAAACTGCCCAAAGGCGCACTGCTGGTGGGCTCTCCCGGCACGGGCAAGACTCTTCTGGCCAAGGCGGTTGCCGGTGAAGCCAATGTGCCCTTCTTCTTCATCTCCGGCTCTGACTTTGAGGAGATGTTTGTGGGTGTCGGTGCCAGCCGGGTCAGGGACTTGTTCCAGCAGGCCGCCAAGGTTGCCCCCTGTATCATCTTCATTGACGAAATTGATGCCGTGGGTCACACCAGAGATACCAAGTTCGGCAGTGGTGCCAACGACCAGACCCTGAATCAGCTTCTTGCCGAAATTGACGGCTTTGACTCTTCCAAGGGCGTTGTGTGTCTTGCCGCCACCAACCGTCCCGAAGTGTTGGATAAGGCCCTCCTCCGGGCTGGTCGCTTTGACCGGCAGATTATCGTGGACCGTCCCAACCTGCAGGGCAGACTGGATATTCTCAAAGTTCACACCCGCAAAATCCGGCTCACGGAAGATGTTGATCTGCGTCAGCTCGCTCAGGCGACTGCCGGTGCAGTGGGTGCGGATTTGGCCAATCTGGTCAACGAAGCCGCACTGCGCGCCGTGCGCAAGGGTCGTCAGGCCGTCAATCAGGAGGACTTGCTGGCCTCCTTTGAGGTGGTCATCGCCGGTACGGAGAAAAAGAATACTGTCCTGACCGACATTGAAAAGCGGATGGTTGCTTATCACGAGGTTGGTCATGCCCTGGTGGCCGCTTTGGAGAAGCACGTCACCCCCGTGACCAAAATCACCATCGTCCCTCACACCTCCGGCGCATTGGGTTACACCATGTACACCCCGGAGGAGGAGCGATTCCTGTCCACCAAAGATGAGCTTATGGTGGAGTTGCGGACTCTGGTTGGTGGTCGTGCCGCCGAAGAAGTCGTCTTCGGCACAAGAAGTACCGGTGCCGCCAACGACATCGCCAGAGCCACCGACCTTGCCCGGAAGATGATTACCATTTACGGCATGAGTGACCGTTTCGGGCTCATGGCGCTGTCCACGGTGCAGAGCAAGTATCTGGAGAATCAGGCGTATATGGACTGCTCTCAAGCCACGGCCGCCGAGGTGGACCGGGAGATTCAGGAGCTCCTTGCCCGGGTCTACGGCGAAGCCAAGGACATTTTGCTTCGCAACCGCAGCTTGCTGGATGAGATTGCCCAATATCTGCTGATTAAAGAAACCATCACCGGCGCTGAGCTGATGGCCTATATTGAAGCCGACCAAAAAGCTGCGCAGAAGACGGAGGAAACTCCCTCTGCTCCCGCCGGCGAAGGCGACGCCCAGTAACCCCCGCCACACACTGCCGTGACTTCCTTTGAGGTCACGGCAGTTATCTCAGCCGGACAATCTCTGAACCTGTGAGTTTTTCTCAACAAACCAGCTATGGGAAAAGTCCCCACCAAAGGATATGATATACCCGCAACACAAAAAACGGGAGGAATGAAGATGAAGACAACCATCGGCACCAATCTCCGCAAACTCCGGCTGAAAAAGGGGCTGACCCAGGAGCAGGTGGCAGAAGTTCTAGGTGTGTCGCCCCAAGCCATCAGCCGCTGGGAAAATGATACGGCTTACCCGGACATTACCCTATTACCGGGGCTGGCGATTTTCTATAATACCTCTGTAGATGCCATAGTGGGCATGGATGAATTACGGAAGGAGGAGACCCTCTGCCGGATTCACACCCAAATCAATGACCTGGTGATTGCCGGAAAGCCGGATGAAGCCATCGGGCTGATTCGGGAGAGTCTCAAGACTTACCCCGGGGATTACGGTCTGACCATGTCTCTGGGCGAAACCCTGGCCCACAAAACAGACGACCCAGCCGCCACCCGAGAGGCCATCACCATCGCCCAGCGGGTACTGTCCACCAGTGATGTCAGCATGAAAGCCAAAAGCACCACCGCCGCCAACCTGCTGTTCCTCTATCTGCGCTCCGGACAAACGGATGCGGCCAAGGCACTGATTCGCAGTCTTCCCCACATCTGGGAGAGCCGGGAGATTCTCATGCCGGAGCTCTTCTCCGGGGACGCATACGCGGAAGAATTGCGGAAGTGCGTCATCAAGGTGCTGACCTTCCTGTGTCAGAAGATTGAGGCCGCTCCGGAAAGACAGCTTGGCGCAACCCCGGAATACATCCAACTGGGCGTGGATTTCAACCCGAAGAAGAGTGCGGAAGATATGATGGCACAGATTGGGGCATTTCTGAACGGTTGATTGCTCTGCCCTTTCCACCGAAATTACCATAATTATCCTGATGAAAGACACATCAGCCGTCTCCCGAAAGAAAACGGCTGATGTGTTATTGGTTATGGTTTATGCCCGGTATTGTATCTGAGCCGCCATTGCAGGCAGGGGGAATCGGTTACTGCAATTCCTGTTCCAGCGCATCAAACTCCGGCGTGGAGAAGAACTGCCCAAGGGTAATCCCCAGCCCATCGCAGATCATCTTAATGGTGATGCGTTTGGGATTCTGGCTTTTCCCATACAGGATGTTTTTGATGCTGGACGGAGGAAGTGCAGATATGGTTGCCAATTTGTTGATGCTGATTCCATGCGCCCCGCAAAACTGAAGAATCCGGTTTCTAACCGCCGTAATGGTGCCCATGTCGTTGTCTCCATTGGTTTTTGCCAATAGCATAAACAATTTGGTTGCGCAACATAGACTATGTGTGCCATCATCAGGTTAGCACATCTCACTTGGCGAAAAGCAATTCCGGGTTAGAGCGGGGCTCTATCCCTCAGTCCTTCCCCTGTTTCACCCATTTGGGGGTTACCCGCTTCAAAACTTCCGCCAATGGCAGGACGATGATTGCGGCAACGCTCACCTGCATCACATTTCCGGGGATGGAGCCCAACGGGAGAAACCAGTTCTGATACAGGATGACCTCCGCAAAATAATAACCCACAACCTTGATGCAAAGCGCGGCAAAGATGGCAATGCCGTTGGCAAAGATTGGCTTTAGCGGCAGTTTCTCGCTGAGGATTCCCGTCACATAGCCCATAAGCCCAACAATGACGAAGGTGAAAGGAGCCCACGCCAGCCAGCCGGAGAGTACATCAAACAGCCCCATACCAAAAGCACCGGCAACAGCCCCCGCCTTCTTTCCACAGAGAATGGCGGCAAGAAACAGCGGAACATTGCCCAGATGAACAAGTCCACCATTCCCCATCAAAGGAAGACGGATATTGATGAACGAAGTCGCCACAAAAGTCAAGGCAACAAACAGCCCATAGAGCACCATCGTCTTGATGGTCATACCGGAATGTACAGTTTTTCTCATACACATATTCCTCCTAAATTCATCGGATAATTATGTTTGTTGCTCGTCGGCAGGCAAAACTCCGGCGAGAGCAACCGTACAAGCAGCTTGCAACACGTATTATAGAACAATCTGGCAATATTGAAATATCCAAATAGATATTGTTTAATCAGGCCAGTATTACATAATCCACCATTCTGCACAAAAGCCCCGGCTTCATACAGAAACCGGGGCTTTTTGCATTTATTCATTTCTTTATTCTGCCGGCTCTTGTGGCATTGAGAATGGCCAAAACCGCCACGCCCACGTCCGCAAACACCGCCAGCCACATGGAGGCATAACCCAGAATACTCAGGAGCAGTACCGCAAACTTCACCACCAGAGCAAAGACCACATTCTGCCGGGCAACCGCCATGGTCTTCCGGGCGATACGAATGGCCTTGGGCAGGCCCCGCAGATCGTCTTTCAACAGGACCAAATCTGCCGCCTCCACCGCCGCATCCGAGCCAATGCCGCCCATGGCAACACCGACATCAGCCAGAGCCAGCACCGGGGCGTCATTGACCCCATCACCGGCAAAAATCAAGGTTTTGTCTTTGCCCAGCAGGTCTTTTACCTTTTCGACCTTGTCCTGTGGCAGGAGTCCGGCGTGAAAACGGCTCAGCCCCAACATTCCGGCAACGTTCCGCGCCACTGCCGGGCGGTCACCGGTCAGCATGACGGTGTCGGTAACCCCCAGCACCCTCATGCTGTCCAGTGCTTCTTTTGCACCGGCTTTGATGGTGTCGGAGAGGTAGATTGCACCGGCATACCGGCCGTCTACCATGGCATAGACCGGTGTTGTTGCCTCGTCCGCTGTCTCCGGTTCATGGCCCATTTCCTCCATCAGGAGGCGATTTCCGGCATAAACCCGATGACCATCCACCACGGCATAGATGCCTTTACCGGGAATTTCCCGGATTTCCTCCACTTTCTGGTCGTTCTTCCCGCAGGCGGAGACGATAGCCCTGCCAATGGGATGATTGGAAACGGACTCCGCACCGGCAACCAGTCGAATCAAGGTTTCCTCTTGCATATTCACCGCCTTGACCTGACAGACCGCAAAGTCGCCGGTAGTCAGGGTTCCGGTTTTATCAAAAGCGGCAACATTGGCTTTGGCTAATTTTTCCAGTGCAATACCACCCTTGGCAATCATGCCCGCCCGGGATACTGCGCCCATACCCCCAAAGAAGCTCAGGGGTACGGAAATCACCAACGCACAGGGACACGACACCACAAGGAAGTTCAGGGCTCTGGTCACCCATCGGGCAAACTGCCAACCATCAAAACATGGCGGAATCAGCGCCAACAGTACCGCACCCACCACCACGCAGGGGGTATAGTACCGGGCGAAACGGGTAATGAAGCTCTCGGTCTTGCTTCTGCCTTCGGTAGCCGATTCCATCAGCGTCAGAATCCGAGCGACAGTAGAGGATGCATACTCGCTCTGCGCCCGGATGGTCAGTACGCCGGAGATGTTGATGCAGCCAGAGATCACCTGCTCTCCGGGTTTAACGTCTCTGGGTGCGGACTCACCGGTAATCTTGGCGGTATCCACCGAAGAAAAGCCGGTAACCACAACACCATCCACTGGGATTCTCTGCCCAGGCAGGACCTGCAGCAGGTCACCGACCTGCACATCCTCGGGATCAACTTCCTCCACCTGACCATCCCGAAGCACCAAAGCCATATCCGGGCGCAAGTCCATGAGGGCGGCAACCGACCGGCGGGAACGCTCCACGGCAATGCTCTGGAAAAGCTCACCCACCTGGAAGAACAACATGACCGCACCGCCCTCGGCAAAATCGCCCAAAGCAAATGCGCCAACTGTCGCCAAAGTCATGAGGAAATTCTCGTCAAATATCTGTCCATGACCGATATTTTTTACGGCTTTTATGGCCACGTCGATGCCACACAGCACCCATGCCAAAATCACCAGACCCTTGCCAATCCACTGCAGCCACAGCACATCCGTCAGGTGGGAGATCAGAACACCGTCGGCAAAAGATGCGGCACCCAGCAGAATACGGGTCAATAACTTCTTCTGCTTTCTGCTCATTTGACAATCAGATTGCAGTTGGAATCGACCTTATGAATCTCTTTTTGTACCTGCTTTAACAGGGCGGGCAGGTCGGTATCCTCCGGCACGGTGAGACTCAGCCGGGAGGTCATAAAGGTGACGGTGGCTTTCTCCACGCCGGGGAGCTTATTGATGAGGGTCTCCATCTTTGCGGCGCAGTTGGCGCAATCCAAATCTTCCAAAGTGTATGTCTTTCTCATGTTCATTCCTCCAAATGATCTTTTGCCATGCCCAGAATGGTTTTGACATGGTCGTCTGCCAAACTATAGCCCACCAGTTTCCCCTGTCGGCGGCTTTTAACCAGCTTAGCTTGCTTGAGTATCTTCAGTTGGTGGGACACCGCCGACTGGCTCGCCCCCACAAGATCTGCAATCTCCTGGACATATCGCTCCCCATCAAAGAGATGACAGAGGATTTTGATCCGGGTGGAATCGCCAAAGACCTTGAACAGCTCTGCCATGTCGATGAGCTGTTCTTCGTTGTGCAAGAATTCCCGCATACCATCACCTTTCCGGATATTCATATTTTCATATGAACGATTGTTCATGCGTTTATAATAGCATATCCGCTTCATCTTGTCAACAGGGATTTCGAGAACATCCCACCATTTTTCTTCCAAACGTCAGAAGGCCACGACCTTGCATCGTCAGGCCGTGGTCTTCTTTTCCTGTAAGTATAGCAGTCTTCCTGGTTTTTGCGCAGGCTGTCGGGTTATCCGCAGATTCCGCCACGGCATCAGCCTGCGACCTGGATAGCGATGCCCGATTATCCTACCATAAATCGGTCAAAAAGTTCGTCGAATCCCGCTTGATCAGGGGAAATCCGTATTTATATCCACCCCAATTGGCAAATTCTCCCTGACCAAAAATCCATAAATCGCCGGACAAAAAGTCAAAATTGCCGCCACTTTATTGAAAATTGGCCTCATTTCCGGTATGCTATAAAGGATTTCATTCACGGAGGTTCTTGCAGAATGGAAAATATGATTCTATCTCTGAAAAATCTATATATGCTCCTGATGACTGAGGACTTCCCCATCTACTCCGAAAGTGTCATCAGCAGGATTGACCGGAAGGGTCTGACCATGCTCCGGTTTTGGCACAGCCAGTTGGTGGAGGCCTTCCGGTGTATGCCCTGCGGGAGAATGATTTGGCGCAACACCGGCAAACGGAATCGCTATACCTCCTATCTGTGCAACCGCAATGCGGAAATCAAGACGTACAGCGAGTACGCCCGGGAATTGGCTCAGCAGGTCAGTGTACCCACCCTGCTCAGTCAGATTGGGCGGTTTTCCGAATTCCTCTCCGGCAGGAAGTACAGGCACGATGTCCTTCTGCGTCGGATTCGGGAGTATCTCCGGCTCATTGAAGCGGAAGACCCCAGAGTCACCCCGGAGATTGCCGGGCAAATCCGCACCGCCACCGAAGACCCAGGATTCTCCTCCTATGGCAACCGGGAGCGACTCTTCCATGGAGCTTATCTATTGACCATGCTGATGCTCTATGCCGCCGCCGGAGAGGCCATGGACGATTCTGTGCTCTGCGTCCTCCGGGATGAGAAATACCGCCTCAATGCCCTGTGGCAAGCCTACAGCCAACCTTCAGGCGAACAGCTTCAGCCCGTGACCTTCCTCAGCGTCCACTCCCCGCTGCTGCAAGACGAGCCCAATGCCCAAAATGGATTCTTTGGTCGGGAGGAAGAACTCTTTGATTTATCCGAGCTGATTGCCACCAGAGGCAAATGCCTGATTACCGGCATTGGTGGCATAGGCAAAACCGCTCTCATGAAACAGCTTCTCCGGCGGTGCTGTGCCGACCGTCTGGCAGATAAACTGGCGCTTGTTTCCGGCGACGATGGCATTCAGGAGGGTTTCACCAATTCCTTCCCCGGATTCCAGCGGCAAAACCCCAGTGAGGTCTTCCCTCAGATTCTCCATCTTCTGGAGCGGGAAGCACAGACCGGGAAATTGCTCTTGCTCATCGACAATTATCCCACCGCAGATGAGGATGCCGGGAACATTGAGGCCCTCAGTAAGTTGCCCTGTGCCGTCATCATCACCTCCCGGCGGGAAAGCCTGGCGGGTTTTACTTCCCTTTCCCTTACCTCCCCCACCCTGTCCACCAGCACCTTGATTTTCCGGGACAATTACGGTCTTCCCCTGAACAGTGCGGACAAAATCGCCCTGAAGGCGCTGCTGCAGGATGAAACCTTGCGCCACCCGCTGACCCTGCGGCTTCTGGCCAGAGCCGCCCGCAGTAAAGGCTGGAGCATAACCCAGCTTTCAGAGCAAACGCAAAAAGGCATATCCACCCTCTCCTGGCAGGAAAGCGACCGCACCATTCGGCTCAGCACCGCTTACCGCCAGCTCTATGCTCTGTCTCAAATCCATCCCACCTGCCAAAAACTGGCAGAGCTTTTTTCCCTCCTGCCCAGAGACAGCTATACGTCCCAATTCCTCAGCACTTACTTCACCATTCCCTCTGACGATACCGATACCCTCACGCAGAAGCTTTCCACCCTGGTTTCCGGCGGCTGGCTGGAGCATACAGCAGACGGCTATGTCATGCACGCCCTGATTGCCCAGTGTCTTCGCCGTGCAGTGGTCAATCAGCGGTATGTCCTGACCTATTTCCAGCCGGTGGTGGACAGGATGCTATCCATCGGAGCCATGGACGGACCGGAATCAGACGAAGATATCTTGTTGCGGCTGTGCCGGATTCTGGGATATGTTGCCGGTCTGCTCACCGGTTCGCTGAGTTCCGATTTGCTGACCGGAATTGTCAATGCGCTGGGCATCAGTGAGCACACCGACCAGACGCTGGAGCGGTACAATAAGCTGTTGCGGCAACTGTATAAACGATGTACCGATTTGGACGACACCACAAAAGCCGCCTGTCTGAGAACCCTCTGCCGCTGGCGACGGTGTGACGGAGCGCAGATCAAGTCCTTCTGCCTGCAACAGTTGGAGCGGCAGACCATTAACGACCGACTGCGCGACGACCTGTTTCTTGCCGCCGGATATCAGCTTAAGTATTGTCAGGAGACAGAGCTTGCAGAAAAACTGCTCCTCCAGGTGCTGAACAATACCACCAACCCCACCCAGAAAGCCACTGCCTACTTCTACCTTTATGAGTTGTGTCAGATCACCGGAGACTATGCCGGTTGCTGTCGCTGGAGTCAGTCCGGAGCGGATTATGTGCGCGCCCATCCGGAATGTGGTGAAGCCCTGACTTTTACCAACCTCTTTGCCCTTGGGGCAAGCCACTTGAAATCCCGGAAAGCCATTGCCTTAAGCGCTCTGGAGGGGATGGGCGAACTGCTCAACGACAACTCCCCGGTCTGGAGCAAGGCCCAGTACGCCGCCCTCTCCGGGACATATGAATTGCTCTATGGCAGCCCCGAAATGGCACTGAAGCACTATCTGCAACAGCGGGAGTACATCCTCACCTATCAAGGGGAATGCTATGCCTATTACAACGTACAGGGGCAAATCGGGCAGGTACTTCGGCTGCTGAAACGGTATGACGAAGCACTGGACATCTATTCCGCCATCCTCTCCTATGCCCACAGCAACGGGCAAAAGGCACTATGGCAACGGATTTCCTGCACCGCCGCCGGAGTCTATCTGGATTTGCACCGTCCGGAGGATGCCCTTGCCCAACTTCATGCCGCAGACGGTGAAAGCCGTGCCTTAGGCGGTCAGGCATTGGCTGAGGCACTTTACCTGATGGCGCAAGCCTATGGGCAGCTCAATAACCCCCGACAACAGCAAGCACTTCTCCGGGAAGCCGTCCCACTGTTGGCCCAGGTCTATGGCGATGACCATCCCAAAGTGAATCAGGCCAGACAAATGCTGCTCCCCACCCCATAACCCACGGATAAAGAGAGAGAAAAATGGTTGAGAAGAAAAATTGGTTTCAACGTATGCGAATGCCCCTGCCGGAGCTGGAGGCATATTATCAGGAACAACGCCGGATTGACCACGAAAACCAAAAACCCTTCACCGCTGTCCGGTTGCGGAAGATGCTCCATCCGGTGTTACTGCTGGCGCTCAGGGTTATGCACCTGTTTACCGGACAAAGGGTGCGTGTCCTGACCGACCAACGAAAAAAGACCGGTCGCCCGATTCTTTATGCGGCAACCCACATCGGCTGGGACGACATTGAGATGATTTTTACCGCCATCACCAACCATGCCTACCTGTTTTGGGGCGATCCCAGAGAATCCTATCAAACCCTTGACGGTGTTCTGCTGGGCTTAAACGGGGTCATCTGTTGCCACACTGACGACAAAACCGACCGGTATATCGGTAAGGAGACCTGCATCCGCTGGCTTCAACAGGGCGGAAATCTGCTGATTTTCTCGGAGGGCATCTGGAACACCACGGAAGCCAAGCCGGTCATGGGGCTATATTCCGGTGCGGCAGAAATGGCCATCCGCAGTGGCGCTGAGCTTGTCCCTATTGCCATCAGCCAATACGGAAAGACATTCCATGTGTCCATCGGACGGAATATCCCGGCAGAGCCCTACCCGCTTAAGAACAAGCAAGCCTTGACTGACCGGCTTCGGGATGAACTGGCCACACTGAAATGGCACAATTACGACCATGGGCCAAGAATCACCCGGGAATCTCTGCCCCTTGACGCCCGGAAGGAATATCGGCTGAATCTTCTGCGGCAGGCGCAGGGCATCTATACCTGGGATGAGCTGCGCGCTCTTGCCTTTCGTCCCAAGGGAGTATGCTCTCCGGAGGAGGCCTTTGCCCATTTGGAGACTTTGATTCCCTGCCGGGAGAATGGATTTCTACTGAGGCAAAACGTAAGGAGGCCCTGATTTATGACCAAAAAGCACCAAAACCTCCCCAGCTACCTGACCCGGCTGGGAGAAAGCATCACCTCCCCCGCGGATTTGCTGGGGAATAAAAGGCCCTCTGTCCTGTTTCGGCCGATGGTAGGTCTGCTGTCCCATTTGCTGACCGGGCAGCCGGAAGATCTTCTCTCCAGAGGCAGTATGGCATTGCGACGGCTGATTCATCCGATCATCAAACTGGTTGGGCCGTTGCTGTTGGAGCATCCCCATGTCATTGAAGACCCCGATACACTGATGGGCCGACCCAAAAGCAAATCAAAACGGAAACTGCCAGACTCCCCGGTGATTTGGTGCGCCAACCATCGGTTTAAGGATGATATATTATGCACCGTCCTGTCTGCCCGGCATGGGTATATCCTTTTTGGCAGTCTGCCCGCCTTCTTCAACACCTTTGACGGGGTAGCCGCTTACCTCAATGGTGTAATTCTCTGTAACCGAAAAATTAAAACCCGGAAGCATATTGCTCAAGCCGCCACCATCCGGGCGCTGAATATGGGTAAGGACATGATCATTTTTCCGGAGGGCGTTTGGAACAAACACCCCAACACCCTGATTCTGGAACTGTGGCACGGCATCTACCGGGCAGCCAAAGAAACCGGCGCAACCATCGTCCCGGTCGTCCACTATCTGGCAGACCCGCAGAAGAAGCACAAAGCCAATAAAATCCACACCGTGATTGCCGACCCCATCAGCGTTGCGCATCTCACTGAGGACGAGGGAATTGCCCTGCTCAGAGACACCATGGCCACATGGTATTTCCTTCTGATGGAGCGGTATGGAAGAACCACCCGGGAAGAGTTGCTCTCCGGTTATGAATCCGCCGACGAGGCATGGGAAGATTTCCTCCGGGTGCATACCGGAAAAATCCAATACTATGACAAAGAAATGGAATTCACCGCCGATTACCGCCCCCGATGCATCACCCGCCCGGAGGCTGTCTGGCAGGCTGTGGCGGACATTGGGCACATTCACCGGGGCAATGCGATCCATGTTCAATACGCCCGGGAATTGCAGTCAAAGCAGCAGCAACTGGACTACCAGCGAAGATTCTGAATCGAGGAAGACAACATGAACACGACCAATAAAACCGGCTATCCCTCTCAGGACAGGCCGTGGCTCAAATACTACACTGAGGAGCAAATCAACATCACCCTGCCCCAGATGACGGCATACCACTACCTGAAGCAACAAAATGCCACACAGTTGGACGCACCCGCTATTGACAGCGCTCACGGAAACTACACTTACCGGGAGCTGTTCTCTGCCATTGATGCCACTGCCGCCGCACTTCACGCCATTGGCTTTGGTGCGGGGAAAAAACTGCTGACCTTAATGCCCGTACTGCTCCATGAGATTCTCCTGCTCTATGGTGCAGATGCCGTCGGCGGTGCCATCTGTCTGCTCCCCGCGGAGTACACCAAAGATGGTATTCTCACCACCGCCAACAAAATCGAGGCGGATTTGTTCTTCGTCCACGGGAAACTATTGACGCCGGAGTTGGAGCAGACCATTTATGGTGAAACCGGAATCCGTACCATTGTGGTCATTGAACCCACACAAGACCCGCTGGACGAAAGAACCCTCTCCTGGGCGACATTCCTTTCCATGGGGCAGGGTATTTCTTTCCCGGAAGCGGAAAAAGATCCCGCCGGGCTGCTTTTCTTAGCCAGCACCGGCGGCACCACCGGTGAACCAAAATGCGTCATGCTCAGTGACAACTGCTTCAATCAGGCTGTCCATCAGCTCATTCACTCCGACCTCGGCTACGCCCCCGGAGACACCTGGCTCAGACTTTGGCCCATTTTCATTGCCTCCACTGCCGTTGCCGGATGTCACCTGCCCCTGTGCGCCGGAATGAAGATGATTATTCGTCCGATTTCCAGTGACTTTACCGGCTTTGACCGGATGATTCTGGAGGAAAAACCCAACCACCTTATGATGGTTCCCCAACTCTGGGATGCGCTGGAAGCCAGTCCGCTGATGGAGGGCGCAGACCTGAGCTTCATCAAGGTGGCAGGTGGCGGTGGTTTTGGCATCACCAGGGAATTTGAGGAGCGGGTACAGCGATTTTTTGAAGCGCACAACATCCATGCCTATCTGGGCTATGGCTGGGGCTGTACCGAAAGCTCTGCCACCATCTCCAACCGCACCAGCTTCGCCACCACCCGCATTGGTACTTCCGGCGCACCCATGGCCAAATGTGTGGTTGCCGCCTTTGACCCCGAAAGCGGGCTGGAGCTTCCTTATGGTGAAGTTGGGGAACTGTGCGCCCAGACGCCCACGCTGATGATGGGCTACTACAATGACCCGGAGCTGACCGCCAAGACACTGCGCATCCACCCTGACGGCAAAATCTGGTTGCACTCCGGTGATTTGGGTATGGTGGATGCAGATGGTCTTGTCACCGTCACCGGACGAATGACCCGCACCATCACCGTCTTTCCCGGCCTCAAGGTCTACCCGCAGGCACTGGAGAATGCGGTATCCACCGTTGCCGGGGTTCATCATGTGGTCTTCTGTAAAATTCCCAATCCGGAGCATCCGGGCTTCTGGGCTTCGGTCTGCTTTATTGTGCCGGAGCATGGGTGCATCCCGGAGGAAGTACGGCAGAGGGTTAGCCGCTTCTGTCAGGAGACTTACCCGGACTATTCCTGCCCCCGGTTCATCTTTATGCGGGAATCTTTGCCCATGACCAGAGCGAATAAGCCCAATATCCTTGTTCTGGAGCAGGAAGCCACCGACTGGGTCACAGAGGAATTCCGCAATACCGCTCAGCCGTAAGAACAGCAAGAAAAGGAGAGACTATGGAAAAATATTCGCACAGAGGCTCCCCCTCTCAGGACCGTCCCTGGATAAAATACTATACCAAAGAACAGCTTCAGGCAGAGCCGCCCCACATGACGGCATACAACTACATGAAGCAATGCAACGCCAACCGGCTGGATTTTCTGGCCATTGACAGTGAACTGGGCAACTATACCTACCGGGAGTTGCTGGGTGAGATTGAGGCCACTGCCGATGCTCTGTGGCATTTTGGGGTTCGTAAGGGCAGCATTATTCTGGATATGCTGCCCACATTGCCCCATGAATCCTTCCTCTTTTATGGGGTGGACGCAACCGGCGGCGCAATGGCAGCTCTTGCGCCACTGTACCCGGCCGAGGAGGTCTGCCGGTTCATTCAGCGCTTTGATTCCAGACTCTTTTTTGTCTTTGGTACGCTCTTGACCCCGGAAATGGAGAATCTGATTTACGATACCACCGGACTGGAGCATATCATTGTCATCTGCCCCCTGCCCGGACAGACTTTTGACCACAAAACCATGACTTGGGCGCAGTTCATTCAGGCGGGTATCGGCGTTAACCGTCCGGAAGTGGACAGAGACCCCGGAGATGTCCTGCTGTTGGCCAGTACCGGCGGCTCTACCGGCGAACCCAAGAGCGTCATGCTCAGTGATGATTCCTTTAACATCACCGTCAGTCAGTACATCAACTCCCCCCATATCTACAGCGAAAAGGACCGCTGGCTCAGGATGTGGCCCATTTTCTCCGGTGCTGCTTCCGTGGCCAACCACCATCTGCCCATGTGTTGTGGCATGGTGTCGGTGCTCCGGAATCTGGGTGCGGATATCTCTGTTTTCCCCCAATTCCTGATCAATGCGCGGCCACAGCATCTGATTCTGATTCCACAGATTTTTGAGATCATGGAGCACAGCGAACTCCTCATCGGACAGGATTTGAGCTACATCAAACACGCCGGTTGCGGCGGCATGAGCATCACCGGACAATTTGAGGAGCGTGTCAATGCTTTCTTTGCCGCCCATAACATCCATACCTTCCTGGGATATGGCTGGGGCTGTACGGAAAGCGCCACCATTGGCTCCATTCGCTCTAATTACGAGACCACCAGAATCGGCACCGTCGGTGTCCCACATCCGCAAGCCATTGTTGCCGCCTTTGACCGGGAAACCGGAAAAGAATGTGCTTATGACGAAGAAGGTGAGCTGTGCATCTGTTCCCGTGGCATGATGGTGGGCTATTATAACAGCCCGGAAATGACCAATAATGTCCTGCGCATCCACGAAGATGGTCGCCGCTGGTTGCATACCGGTGATTTGGGCAAAGTGGATCAAGACGGCTTCGTCACCGTCACCGGAAGAATGACCAGAATGATCATGATTTCCGCCAATGCAAAAATCTACCCCACCGCTCTGGAGAATCTCATCAGCAAAGTCCCAGGAGTTCAGGAAACCGCCTTCTGCGCCATTCCCCATGAGCCCGCTGACGGATTCTTTTCCCCAGTTTGCTTCATCGTTCCGGAGACGGGACTGGAAAAAGCGGAAATCAAAGCCCAGGTAAATGCCTTCTGCCAGGAGCAACTACCCAGCGACTCCCGCCCCAAACACATCTTTTTACTGGATTCCCTCCCCCTGACCAGAATGGGTAAGCCCGACATTATGATGCTGGAAAAAATGGCCATAGACCTACTTCAGCAGTAATCCGGCTGAATTTGTCCGGTTTGCATGAACTTTTTATTAATTTTTGCTCAGGGGTTTGCAATTTTTCTCTGCGTGTGGTAAAGTATGGGTGGTGTCGCCCCTTTATTGGGGGTTTTCCATGGTTAGTGCCGAAAATTTTCCCACTTGGCGGAATTTATATTTGATTCCCGGCACAATCTGTGGTATGATATAGAATAGTATGTCAACATGTCCATTGCCCTGCGTGTATTGCAGGATGATTCAGGAGGTCAACCATCCCATGGCAAGTAAATTGTTCGGTAATTCCAACCGGTCCAAATTCGGCGGTGAGCGTCCCGTCTCTCAGCACTCCGGCAGTGAGCGGGACGCAGAAAAGCAGAAGAAGCGCAGGAAAACCCGCTCCCGCCTTCGCCCGCTTAAGGTTATTCTTTCCATTCTGCTGGTTTTGGAGATTCTTTATTGCATCGCCATCTTCAGCAACATCCCCTTTGTCAAGGAATTGCGGGAAATCTATATCAAGACCGCCATGTCCACCATGAACCACCAGTGGCTGGCAACCGCCTTCATCCCTAGCGACATCATCAATGAGCTGGTAGAGGCCGGCGAGCAGGCCAAACAAGAGCAGTTGGGTGTCAATTCTTCCTGGGACAATGTGAACGACGTCACAGAAGCCCCCACCAAGAACACTGCGCCCACCGAAGCTCCCACAGGCGGCCCCGCTGAGCCCGATGAAACCACTGAGCCCCCCATCACCCAGGAGCAAATCGACTTCTTCGCCCGCTTCGATGAGATTGACGAAGAATCCATGCTGGCTTATGTGGACGAGCATCCCGAAGCGGTCGCCGACGGCTGGGACAAAATCTACATCAATGAGGCCGGTCTGGATGACGAGGGCACCTCCATCCGCACCACCGCCGATGATCAGGTTCTGGCCATTGATGCAGAGAATGAGATCCTGCTGATTCGGGTTCGTGGCTCCGGCATTCTGGGTGACTACCGCGGTATTCTGGCCATAGCCAAAGACCCCGCCCGGCTCTCTCTTGGCGTTTCCAAGGACATCGGCAGCAGAGGTCAGCGGGCAGGCGAGATTGCAGAGCGCTATGATGCCCACATCGCCATTACCGCATCGGGATTCGACGATCCCAACGGCGGCGGTAACGGCGGTCGGGTCGCCGGCGGTTGCATGAGCGACGGCGAAGTCTATGGAACCAGATTCCGTGGTTCTTACAAACGCATTGAGCTTCATGAAGATAACCGCCTTTATGTCATGGATTCCTATATGGGCTACTCTGACGATTGCACCGATGCCTCCGAATTTTGGCCCGCTCTGGTGGTAGACGGCAAAAATGCCCTGAGCAAAAACCACTTCTTTACAGAGATGAACCCCCGTGCCTGTCTGGGTCAGACCAGAGACGAGGAGATTCTTTTCCTGGTCATTGAGGGTCGATTCCTGGACTGTGTGGGTACAGATGCTGACGAGTGCGTGGATATTCTCCTGCGCTATGACTGCTATCAGGGCATGAATATGGACGGCGGCACCAGTGCCATCATGTGGTATGACGGCGAATATGTGACCCGTTGCTCCAACGAAAGGCTACCTGAGGGTCGCCTGATGCCCAACGCCTGGATTTACAAGTAAACAAAAACCTCAGGGCGCTGGGACGCAGAGTCCTCAGCGCCCTTTTCATTCCTGTCAAGGCGGTGAAACCATGAACAAACAAAATGACCGCATTCTGGTCTTTGATTCCGGCTTGGGGGGGTTAAGTGTCCTGCGGGAGCTGATTCGGATCATGCCCGGTGAGCGATACCTCTATCTGGGTGACTCCCGGAATGCCCCCTATGGCACCAGACCCACTGATGAAGTCCGCAATCTCACCTTCCGTGCCATTGAAGAAGAAATGGAGCAGGGGGTCAAGGCTCTGGTGGTCGCCTGCAACACCGCCACCACTGCCGCCATTGAGGAATTGCGCCAGCGATACCCGGACAAAATCGTTATCGGCGTAGAGCCCGCCCTGAAGTTGGCGGCAGAGCGCTGCCCCGGCGGGAGAATCGTGGTCATGGCCACCGGTGTCACCCTGCGGGAGCCAAAATTCTGTGCTCTCATGGACAGATTCTCTGCTACCAGCCGGATTGTGCCCCTCCCCTGCCCGGGTCTGGTGGAGTTTGTGGAGTCCGGGCAATTGGATACCCCGGAGCTCCGGGCCCATCTCATGGAGTTGCTCAGGCCGGTGCTGCCCGGCGGAATTGATGCCATCGTTTTGGGCTGTACCCACTTTCCCTTCCTCAAGCCGGTGATTCAGTCACTGGTGGGCGGTCAGGCAGAGATTCTCGATGGGGCCCATGGCACTGCCCAGCAAACCCGCCGCAGGTTAAAGGCCGAGGGGCTCATCCGGATGGCGCAAGAGGGCGAAGTGGAGTTGCGTAATTCACTGGGCAAGGCAGAAATCCTGTCTCTTTCAGCGAAGCTACTGGAAGTCCGGCTATAGGGATTTTACAGCAATCGTTCACAATTCCGTTTCCGATTGTTTTCTTCTTATTCATACCCCGTTCAAATTTCCAGACTAACATATGGGTGTAAAGCAAATGCACCAGCCGCAGGTGCAGATGTTTTTACGATACTCCCTCTTTATTTTCTCCTTTTTCTCTCTCAAATCCGTTTGACGGATGAAATGACCCGGTCGCAACTGGCTGGGTCATTTTACCGCAGGCAGAGAATTCCTCCAGAAAATAAAAAAATTGATTTTCCCTCTTGACAATCGGCCCTTGGTGTGTTATACTGTTCTGGCACTTGAGGGTGCAACTCAATATCGCGGAGTGGAGCAGTCCGGTAGCTCGTTGGGCTCATAACCCAAAGGTCGCTAGGTTCAAATCCTGCCTCCGCAACCATAAAAAGGGGCTGTCTCACTAAGATACGTGAGGCAGCCCTTATAGCAAAAGAATACAAAACCCGGCTCTGTGCAGAAAAGACTGTACAAGAGCCGGGTTTTGGCGTAAAATTGAAGTGTGAAAAACAAT
>SVLX01000088.1 GCA_015067725.1 Oscillospiraceae bacterium
TGTAGATGTCCCCAAAACAATAACCGGCGGCAGGTGCGAAATTACCACTGACACGGGCGATATTAAGATAACTATTAAGCAATAGCGAAGTGAACAAACCGCTGTAATTTTCATCCTCGCAAGGATGGAGAGTACAGCGGTTTTGTATTTTCTGGAGATTCCCGTAATGGATTTCCTGGATGTAAGCGAGAATGCCTGGTATTACGAGGCCGTAGATTTTGTATTCTATAACGGTCTGATGAACGGCCTGTCTGACAGCCAGTTTGCCCCGGAGGATACCACCACCAGAGCCATGATGGTGCAGGTCATTTACAACATCATGGGTCGGCCGGAGAATCGCCCGCTTCCCGAACCCTTTGAAGATGTGGCATGGGACGCCTGGTATGCCGAAGCCATCAAATGGGCCAAATGGAATGGTCTGGTCGAGGGCGTCTCGGAAACGCACTTCGCCCCCAATGCCCCCGTTACCCGCGAGCAAATGGTGACCATGTTCTACCGTTTTGCCAACGCCTTGGGCATGGATACCACTGCAAGGGCAGATTTGTCGGCCTACACCGACGGCAACAGGGTTTCCGACTGGGCTGACGATGCCATGGGTTGGGCAGTAAATGCCGGCATCATCAATGGCATGACAGAGACGACTCTGGTGCCTCAGGGCAATTCCACCAGAGCCCAGATTGCCACCGTACTGCAAAGATTCGTGCTCTGGCTGGAGGCCAACAGCTAAACGCCATACCCCAACAAGCGCACCCCGGACACTTGTCACAAAACGTGTCCGGGGTTGTTCCTTCTTGGGTAAAAACAGCGCAAAAGACTGGTTTTCCCCGGTCAACCAACGGGATACCCCGGAAATCCGGTCATTTTCTTGACATTTTTGCGCTATTGTGGAATAATTGGGCCATAGCAATCGAAAGTGAGGCATCTTCATGGACAGCATTGGCCATATTATCCAAAGACAGCGCAAACGCAAAAACATGACCCAAGAGGCTCTGGGTGAGCAGGTCTTTGTCACCAAGCAAGCCGTCTCCAAGTGGGAAACCGGCAGGACTTTGCCGGATATCGAGACTCTGCGAAAACTCTGCCAGATATTGGAAATATCCGGTGATGAGATACTGGGCAGCAGTGTGAACGAGGTGCGCAAAAGCAGGTCATGGCTCAGACTGGGGGCTATGCTGTCGGCAATCTATCTGGCCGTTGTGGTTTGGCTGGGGCTAACCGTACTGGTGCAAGGCTCCGGGGGTATCCGGGGTGTGTCGGACCGTTATCTGCAATATGGCGTGACGGTACTATCGGTCTGGGATAACGGAGAGCTTCTTTCAACGGAACACTATATCATTGAGACCAACCTGCCCACTTCAGATGGCGGGGACGGCTACCAGTTTACCACCGGGTATGGGAAGATTCTTGGCGTAGTGCTTCTGGAGGATGGTCGCGAAATCCGATTTGGGTTCAACAACACCAACACCTGGCATCATATCCATATCCGGCTGGATGTGGACAATCAGGATGATCATTGGTCTGTCCAGCAGACGGTCGCCTACCGAACGGACAAGGAACAGGTGGAAGTAATGACCAACGAAGGCACTGCATCTCAGAGAGAACCCATCAGCGTTTTCCGGGATGGCGTATGAATGGGGCATCCACTGCCCGCAACCGACATAATCATACCCCCGACACGCACCAAACGTGTCGGGGGTAAAGTCATCTATGGGAATATTTTACTTACCGGCCACGGACAGCCCCTCCACCATGACGGTGGGTGCGCCGAAAGCGGTAATATTGCTGGGGTTGCCGACCTTCAGGTTATTGGCCACCAGCGCAATGTTCTCCAACAGCCGGAAGAAGTTGCCGGCCACGGTGAAGGACTTGACGGGGGTAGTCTTCTTGCCACCCTCCACCAGGAAGCCGCCACTCTGCAGGGAGAAGTCGCCGGAAATCTGGTTTGCACCGGCGTGGAGACCGCCCAGCGCATTGATGTAGACACCATTGCCCACCTTCTCCAGCAGTTCCTCTTCGGTCAGTTCGCCGGGAGCTAAGTACATGGTGAAAGGACGGATGGCAACGGGTGCGTCATAGCCGGCCTTGGAGGCGTTGCCGGTGGTCTGGACGCCGGCCTTGTGGGCGGTTTCCAGATTGTGCAGCAGTGTCTCCAGCTTACCGGCGGCAATGACTTCCTTCTTGTGGGTGGGAGAACCCTCGGCATCAAAAGGCATGGGCATCAGGCTCTTTTCATAGAAGGGGTCGTCAATCAGGGTGACTACAGAGGAGGCCACCATCTGACCTTCCTTATCCTTCAGCATGGACAGACCCTTCTGGGCGTTCTTGGCAGAGAACACGGAGCTGAAGGTAGCCAGCAGGTCAGTCATGGCAGAGGGGGAGAAAATGACGGGGTAACTGCCGGTGGGGGCAACGTCAGCGCCCAGCTTATCCTTGGCCTTCTTCACCACCTTGGCGGCGAATTCGGTCAGGTCAGCGGCGGCCAAATCGCCCAGCGCCAAATCATAGGCATCGGCCATTTCATCCTCGCCCTTGACCACAGCCATGGACACCAGACCGGCCATATTGCAGGAATAGGACAGGTCCAGACCCTTGGAGTTGCAGATGGCGATGGTATTCTTGCCGCTGAAAACCTCAGTGACGGTGCCATCCACCACAGCTTCATCGGTGGCATAGAGGATGTCCTGGGTCTTCAGGGCCATGGCGATCATTTCTTCTGTGGGGAGAATGCTGCAGGGGGCGGGGGTGCAGGTCTCATAGGTCTGACCACCTTCGCCCAGGAAGACTTCTTCTTCGCTCTCCAGAACGGATGCACCCTCCATGGCCTGCTCCACCACCCGGGCGGCCTCAGTCTCGCTGAGGATCTGGGTGGAGGCATAGCCCATCTTGCCATTCACGATACAGCGGAAGCAGACACCGCCGGAGAGATTGGCAGAAAATTCGTTGAGTTCCTTGCGGAAAGTGCCGATAGAGGTTTCCTCGGCAGTCTGGTAGTAAAGCTCATAAGCCTCAAGACCACGGGCCTGAGCCGCGGCCATGACAGCCTTCTTAAATTCCTGAAAATCCATTGTGGTTACCTCCTTATCTGCCGCCGACAGTGATGGACGACACCCGGATCAGGGGCTGACCCACATTGGTGGGGACAGAGCCACTGGAGGAGCCGCACATACCCTGACCCATATCCAGGTTGTCGCTGACCATGTCGATGTTCATGATGATGTCACTGCCCTTGCCAACCAGACTTGCGCCACGGACGGGCTCACAGATCTTGCCATTACGGACAATATAGCCCTCATTGACGGTGAAGTTGAATTCGCCGGTGGTGGGGTTGACGGAGCCGCCGCCCATATCCTTGGCATACAGACCATATTCCATGGAGCCGATAATCTCCTCCCGGGTATCGGTGCCGGGGGCGATATAGGTGTTGGTCATGCGGGAGGTGGGGGTGAAGGCATAGCTCTGGCGGCGG
>SVLX01000041.1 GCA_015067725.1 Oscillospiraceae bacterium
AGAGACCACCTTTCGTTTGTTGTAGCGGTACATTCATTCTAAAGGATTTTGTCTCTATGCTCAACCTTTTTTATTGTGATAATGGGGTTGGGTTTGCACCCAACCCCAACATTTATTATAGAACCCATTTATTATAGAACCTAATTACGCCAAAACCCGGCTCTTGTACAGCTTTTCTGCACAGAGCCGGGCTTTTGTTTTCTTTTGCTGTAAGGGTTGCCTCTCGTATCTTAGTGAGACAGCCACTGCCTTTGTCCAGTCCCTTCCACACCACAAAAAACCGAACGCCAACCAAAAGGTCAGCGTTCAGCTAAAATTTCCTGATTTAATCGCCCCATTCAAGCCGCCGGATGGAAGTGCTTGTCTTTCTTCCGCTGTCCGTGGGCAATGGGTCTCCAGATTCGGGCGGGGTAAATCACCGACAGGACGCTGATGGGATACCAGGTCAGCAGGAACCAGGGATAGAGCAAAATGGCCTTCACCATGCCCCGGAGCTTTCTTTTGCCCAGAATGGTCAGCACCAAGGCCATGGCACTCATGCCGCCCCAGAACGAAGCCAGCCCGATTCCCAGCGCCAGCCACTGCCCATGCACCACAGCCCCAATCACCAGATTCAGCGCCGGGAACACGCCCACAAACTGCATAATGGGCCCCATGAGCATCATCAGCATATCCAGACTGAACAGCCACCTGCCCCGCTTGAAGCAGCTCCTCATCAGCTCCCACCAGTAGGTCCGCAGGGTGGTAATCACACCACTGGACCAGCGGCGGCGCTGAATGGTGGAGGTTTTGAAGTCGTTGGGTTGTTCGTCCAGCGTGATGGCATCGGGGACATACCAAATCCGCTCACCATGCATGGCACAAAGGACGGCAAACTCCGTATCCTCCGTCAGGGTCTTGGTGTTGAAGCCGCCCATCTCCTGAAGAAGCTCCCGGCTGACGGCAAAGCCTGTCCCCATCAGCTTGGCAGACAGCCCCAACCACGCCCGGGGACGGCTGAACATCAGATGGAAGTTCTCAAAATACAGGTCATAGCACCCCGCCAGATAGCTGTCCGTGGGGTTGGATGCCCGGTGGATTCCCTTGGCAATTCTTGCCCCCGAAAGAAAGGCATCGTTCATCCGGGCCAGGAAATCCGGGAATACCTGATTGTCCGCATCGAATACGCAGTAGGCATCATAGCCCAGTGACTCCAGTTGACGGAAAGCGCAACGCAGTGCGCCGCCCTTGTCTCTGACCGGCTCAGTGCAATGGAGAATCGTCGCCCCGGCTCTATCCGCAACACCAGCCGTATCATCCGTGCAATTGTTTGGGACGACATAAATATCATAGAGTTCCCCGGGGTATGTCTGCCGCAGAAGCCGCCGGACGGTATCTCCAATGACCGGGGCTTCGTCTCTGGCGGCAATGACCACGGCAAAGCGGGTCTTGGGGTCTTTCTGGGGGTATTTCTTGCGGGGGAACAGGGCAAACACCATGAGAATGCCACTGTACAGGCCATAGATTTCCAGCAGTACTGCGCAAATCTCCAGCCAAATTCTCCAAATTTCCATGGAAGGTCCTCCCGGAAGCATAATCATTCATTGGTTCACACCTAAAGTATACAACAAGAAAACAAAAGAATCAATGGTGGAAATTCGGTATTTTTTCTTAAGATGGGCTTTTTTGGTCGTTTCTCAAAAAAAGAATTGCTATTTCCTTCCTCTTGCATTACAATAGACTTACTCTGGGCACAGGAATGGTCATCGCCACTGCCTGCCCCACTTCTGCCACAAAAGGAGGCGCACCATGTTACCCACGATCCCCCAGCTACTGCATCAGGCTGACCAATGCCTGCAAGCCAACCGCGCCCCAGCCAAGCGGTTGATTCAGGTCTATGCGCTGGTCTGGGCTGTGGCGGTTATTGTCATCAATCTGCTGTCTTATTTCCTGGACGAAGCCTCTGCCGGACTGTCCGGGTTATCCCACGCCGGTACCCGGAACAATCTGCTGGTGGTCAATGTTGGCATTACGCTTGTGCTGGAGCTGGCTCTGCTATTGTGGCAGGCCGGTTACTCCGGCGCCGCCCTGAGCCTGAGCAGAGGCTACACCCCAAAGTGGCAACAGCTCCTCTGGGGATTGTATCAGCCCCACCGGTATTTGCTTTGCGGTCTGGTGCTGTTTGTGCGCTGGTTTGTGCTGACTTATCTGGTGACCATGCTCTTTGTATTCGTCATGCCGCCGGAATTGCTTTTGGATGGGGACATGATTACTGACGTCGCCTACAACGGGCTAATGATGCTCACCGGTTTGGTGCTGGCCATTTTGATCTTTAACCGCCGTCTGCTGTTTTTCCGTATGGCTGACGGGGTTGACCGCCCGGTTTATTCAGTCTACCGGGAGGCCATTGGTCTTCTGCGCCGCCGGCGGGGATGGGTTTTGCGCATTGACCTCCATTTCTGGTGGTACTACCTGGCACGGGTAGCCATTGTGGTGTTGCCCTATGGCAGTTTGCTGTTGCCGGAAACCCACACCGATTGGATGCTCGCTCTGGATTTGGGGCTGTTGCTCATCAGCACAGCTTCTACTGTCTGTCTGGAGCTGACCTGCCGCAACCGTATCTGGGTGACTTATGCTCTGGCTTACGATGCTCTCCTGCAGGAATGGGAGGAATCGGCAAAGAAAACTCTCCCTGAAGGTGAGGAATAAATTCACCCTGAAAAGTTGGATTTTATCCGAAATTGTTTATATTTCCTTTGGTTTTCGTACATACTTTTTTCATATCTGGGGATTATGATAACTCCATCAAAGATCTCAAAGAGGAGATGGAACTATGGACACCTTTGAAAACAACCGACCCACCAACGAACCCGAACAGCAGTCCGGTATCCTCACTCCGGCTGCCGCTGATACCCCCCAGCCTCCCGCTGAGATCCAGCCCGAGGCCGCCGAAGTCCTGCCCCTGACTGAGGCAGAGATTGCTCCAGCGGAAGAAACCGCTCCCGAATCTCCGATGGCAATTCCCGAAGATGCCCCCCAAGAGGCGGAGGTCTCCGCAGAATCCGTCATTCCCGCCGAAACATCCGCACAGCCGGTAACCGGCGAAGCTGTCCCCACCCCCAAACAGGATGAGGTCTTCTCCGCTGAGGCTTGCTGGGCCAGAGAAGCAGAAGCCGGCGATACCTTCTGGCATGCCACCACAACCCCCGACCCCGTCTACCGGGTGCGGCAGGCAGAGTCCAGTTCTCCTTACGCCGATTCCCCCTTTGTCTCCTATGAAGAGGCACGGAGAAGCGGCACTACAGAGCAGTGGCGTGCCTCTTTTGATGATGCGCCTCCCGCGCCCAAGCCTAAGAAAAAGCGCAAGCCCGGCAAATCCGCCAGCAGAGGGCTGGTGGCGGCGGCATTGATCTTTGCCCTTTTGGGTAGTGCCGCAGGCGCAGGCATTACCGGCGCAGTAATGAACCACAAGTTGGAGAATACCACTGCCCAGCTCCAGAGTCAGCTCGACGCCCTCAGCCAGAGAGGCGGGCTCACCATCAACACCGCCGGCACACCCACCGGCAACGGCATTGTCTCCGCTGACGGCTTAATGACTCCCGCACAGGTCTATGCCCAGAATGTGCAGAGTGTTATCTCCGTCACCACCACCGGCTATGTGACCAACCGCTGGACCACCAGTCAGTTTACCGCCACCGGCTCCGGCTTCATCATCTCTCAGGACGGCTATGTCCTGACCAACTATCATGTGATTGAGGGCTATACCAAAGTGGAAGTGACCACCATTGAAGACGTCACCTATGAGGCAACGGTTGTGGGCTATGACGCCTTCAGTGATGTGGCTCTGCTGAAGGTGGAGGCAGAAAATCTGCCCAGTGTCATCATTGGTGACTCCGATGCCGCCGCCGTGGGTGACATGGTCGCCGCCATTGGCAATCCTCTGGGCGAACTGCAGTCCACCCAGACTGTAGGCTATGTCAGCGCCAAAAACCGGATGGTCAACACCGACGGCACCATCATCAATATGCTCCAGACCGATGCCGCCATTAACTCCGGCAACTCCGGTGGTCCGCTGTTCAATATGTATGGTCAGGTTATCGGCATCACCACCGCCAAGTATTCCGGCTCCAGCAGTTCCGGCGCAACCATTGAGGGTATCGGCTTTGCCATTCCCATCAATGCGGTCATGGATTTGATTGGAGATTTGATGGAGCATGGCTATGTGACCAATCAGGCATATATGGGCGTAAGTTTGGACGAAATGGACGCCGCCGTTGCCCAATACTATGGTTTGCCCACCGGTCCCAGAGTATCCTCTGTGGAAGAGGGCTCTGCGGCGCAGAAAGCCGGTATCCAGGAAGGCGATATCATTGACGCAGTAGGCGATGCAGACATCTCCAGCTATTCTGATTTGTCCTATGCCCTGCGCAACTACAAAGCCGGAGACACCACGACCATCACCGTTTACCGTTCCGGCGAATTCCTGGAGCTGACCATCACCTTCGACGAGAAGCCTGCCCAGACCACCACCGGCACCACGCAAGCCCCCGAGCAGCGGGTGGAAGAAGACAACGGACAGGACAGCTTCGGCTTCTTCCCCTTCCCCTGAGAACGCAATGCTGTCAACTTAACAGTACGCACGTTCAAAGCCTCCCTCTTAAGAGGGAGGTGGCACGGCGAAGCCGTGACGGAGGGAGTCAATATGCTGGGTGCTTCTGGTTTACTCCCTCAGCCTCGCTTCGCTCGGCAGTGACCGAAGGGAATGCCTGTGGTGCTCCCTCTGAGGGGGAGCCTTGGGGCGCACTTTTTCACTAAGTTGACAGCATCGCCTGAGAACGGGGGCGGCCACAAGCTGAGGGTCTGAAGCCCCGATTGTCGGCATACAAAAAGAATACAACGCCCACTGCAACGCAAAAACATTGCAGTGGGCGTAATTTTGTCTGCTGGATAGTACTTTCCAATCATTATACCGAGACAGTTTCTTTTGTCGTATTTCCTGCGTAATTGTGCGCAACCAATTCCAGTGCAGAAAAATCAAGACACCGGCGTGAAATCCGGTCGTGAGGATAGTTCTTTCTCAGTTCATATAGCTTTTTTGCCTTGCACGCAATACCCAAAGCATTTATTTTTTTCAGTTCTTTCGTCAATAGGTCAATATATCTACTCTTTTCTGCAGCGGATTTAAACGACCGATGCTGTTCAATGTCTTTATAATCAAGATTTTGAACCAAGGACTTTGGAACAGGGAACATATAATTAAGATTCACAACGGCAACTAACCTATCCGTCACCACAAACTTGTTATCCGGGAGATAGATTTTTATAAAATCCAGAGAATTTCTCATTCTCTCATGTCGTTCCTGCGCATGAGAAATCTGAGTGACATAAACTAAATCACCCAACTCAAAAAGCGCCCCAAAAAAAGGTTTAAACTTATTAGCCCCATAGTCGGAAAACGGAATTCGCGACTCCACCGCTCTAAGATAGTCTAGATACCTTTCTTCAATAATCACCCAGTTTTGCATTTTTCTCTCCTTAAAAATGGCTGCACCCCTAAAGATGCAGCCATTAAGACGATTTTGGCAGGCTTCGTAACCTCTATTAAAACGATTTTGGCAGGCTTCGTAACCTCTATTAAAACGATTTTGATAGGCTTCGTAACCTCTAATGATAGTATAATCATTACCGGTCAAATTGTCAAGTGCTTTTTGCAGATAGTCGGCACTGCCCCCAGTGTGGCACCTCTACCACCTTTTCTTTACTCCTCCACCCCAAAAACAAACCGTGTTGTCCGCACCACCGTCTGCCCCGCTTTGACCACGCACTGGGGCCAATGGGGGACATTGGGGCTGTTGGGGAAGAACTGGGTCTCCAGACAGATACCGGAATTCTTGTCATAGTAGAATTGCTTCTTCCCGGAGACCCGGAGGAAATTCCCCCCATAGACCTGAATACCGGGACAGTCGGTATAGACCTGCAAAGAACAACCGGTATAGGGGCTGACCAATTTGGCCGCAGGGACGTCCAGACCGGGTCTGTCCAGCACGAAGTTGTGATCCAGACCATGCTGGGCACGCAGGAGAGGCTCTTTTTCCAGATTTCTGCCCACTCTCCGGGGCTTGGTATAGTCCAGCACCGTCCCCGCCACAGGAAGAATCTCGCCGGTGGGGATATTGCCCTCGCCCAAGGGGGTATAGTGGCTGGCGGCAATGGTCAGATATTGTGCCGGGGCTTGCTCCGGATGGTCATGCCCGGCCAGATTGAAGTAGGCGTGTTGGGTGGGGTTGAACAGGGTGTCCCGGTCAAAACAGCCCTGATACGAAACCGTGAGACTGCCGCCGGAGAGGGTATACTTCACCAGAACCCGCCCCGCACCCGGGAATCCCTGATCGCCATCCGGGGAATCCAGACCAAAGGTGATGGTATTCTCCCCATAATGCTCCACCGTCCAAAGCCGCCGATGCCAGTGGTCCGGGCCACTGTGGAGATTATTCTCTCCTTCGTTGGGGGTCAGCTCCACCCGTCTTTCTCCTAAGGGGAATGTAGCCCCGGCCATGCGGTTGGCATTGCGACCGACCACCGCACCCAGGAAGGCATCTCCACGGTAGTATTCCCGGGCGGTGCCATAGCCCAAAATCACATCCGTTCGTTTTCCTGTCCGGTCAGGCATTCTGAAGCTAACCCATGTCGCCCCCAAATCCGAGAAGGTGGCGGTATATGGGTCGCTATATATGGTGTACAGGTGTGTTTCTCCGGTGGTGGGCAAATTTCCGAATTTCTTGACCATAGTTTGCTCCTTTCGGGGGAAAACCCCTCTGTTTCTTTCTGGGCACTTTATTTTGTAGCTCCATTATAGCGGATTTTACCGGGATTTTCAATGGAATTTCCCCTTTTTGCGGAAAAACGGCAATTTTTTTCGCCCCAACACAGCTTATGTCTACCTTCGGAAAAATGCACAAAACGTGCGCAAAGAATCACCACAAAATTTTGTGTTTAGGGCTTGCAATAAACACAATATGTTGTATAATGATAGCCATAGCGCCTGCGGATTGTGCCCGTGGCGCAGATTGTTGACACCATGTCCTGCGGGGATACCACCCCCAGGCAGATCATATTGCACCCCAGAACAACAGGAGGACCGTACCATGAAAATCATTAAGCGAAACGGCACCGAAGTCGTCTTCGATTTGGAGAAAATCCGCTCCGCCATCACCAGAGCCAATTTGGCCGTAGATGAACCCCACCGCATGACCGATACCCAAATCCGCCGCATCTCCGAGAGCGTCGCATTGAGTTGCGAAGAAATGGGTCGCAGTCCCGCCGTGGAAGAGATTCAGGATTTGGTGGAGAAAGCCATCATGGCCCACGGCGCATACGAGGTGGCCAAGCAGTACATCACCTACCGCTATACCCGCAGTCTTGTCCGTAAAGCCAACACCACCGATGACCGCATCCTCAGCCTCATCGAGAGCAACAACGAAGAAGTCAAGCAGGAAAATGCCAACAAGAATCCCACCATCAATGCCGTGCAACGCGACTATATGGCCGGCGAAGTCTCCAAAGACATCACCCGGAGAATCCTGCTGCCCAAGGATATTGTGGAGGCGCACGAAGCCGGCATCATCCATTTCCACGATGCCGATTACTATGCCCAGCATATGCACAACTGCGACCTGGTCAATCTGGAGGATATGTTGCAAAATGGCACGGTCATTTCCGGCACCATGATTGAGAAGCCCCATTCCTTCTCCACCGCCTGCAACATCGCCACCCAGATTATCGCCCAGGTTGCCTCCAACCAGTATGGCGGTCAGTCCATCAGCCTGACCCACCTTGCCCCCTTTGTTCAGGTCAGCCGGGAAAAAATCCGTAAGACCGTGGAAGCTGAACTCTCCACCTTTGGGGTAAGTGTCCCCGAGGAAACCATCTCCAAGGTGGTGGAAGACAGACTCCGGGACGAGATTCGTCGGGGTGTCCAGACCATCCAGTATCAGGTGGTGACCCTGATGACCACCAATGGTCAAGCGCCCTTCATCACCGTCTTTATGTATCTGGGTGAGGCCAAAAATGAGCAGGAAAAGAAAGACTTGGCCGTCATTATCGAAGAAATGCTCCGCCAGCGGTATGAGGGCGTGAAGAATGAGAAGGGCGTGTGGATTACCCCCGCCTTCCCCAAGCTCATCTATGTTCTGGAAGAAGACAACGTCCGGGAGGGTTCGCCTTACTGGTATCTGACCCGCCTGGCTGCCAAGTGCACTGCCAAGCGGATGGTGCCGGATTACATCAGTGAGAAGAAAATGCTGGAGCTGAAGGTGGATAAGAATGGTCAGGGGCACTGCTATACCTGCATGGGTTGCCGCTCCTTCCTGACTCCCTTTGTGGACGAGAATGGTCAACCCAAGTATTATGGCCGGTTCAATCAGGGTGTGGTCACCATCAATCTGGTGGATGCCGCCCTCTCCTCCCAGAAGGATATGCAGAAATTCTGGTCCATTCTGGATGAGCGACTGGAGCTGTGCCACCGGGCACTGATGTGCCGTCACGAGCGGCTCAAGGGTACGCTGTCCGATGCCGCCCCCATTTTGTGGCAGTATGGCGCTCTGGCCCGGCTGGAAAAGGGCGAGCCCATTGATAAGCTGCTCTATGGCGGCTATTCCACCATTTCTCTGGGCTATGCCGGTCTTTATGAGTGCGTCAAGTACATGACCGGCCGCTCCCACACCGACCCGGAGGCTACTCCCTTCGCCCTGGAACTGATGCAACACCTGAACGATGCCTGTGCCACCTGGCGCAAAGCCCACAACATCGACTTCAGCCTCTATGGTACGCCGCTGGAATCCACCACCTACAAGTTCTCCAAGTGCCTGCAACAGCGCTTCGGCATCATCCCCGGCATTACCGACAAGAACTATATCACCAACTCTTACCACGTCCATGTGTCTGAGCCCATTGATGCCTTCACCAAGCTGGCTTTCGAGGCAAAGTTCCAGAAGCTGAGCCCCGGCGGTGCCATCAGCTATGTGGAAGTGCCCAATATGCAGAACAACATTGACGCCGTTCTTCAGGTCATGCAGTTCATCTACGACAACATCATGTATGCCGAGCTGAACACCAAGAGCGACTACTGCCAAATCTGCGGCTTCGACGGAGAAATCCTCATTGACGAAGACGACGGTAAGCTGGTCTGGACCTGTCCCCAGTGTGGCAACCGGGACCAGAATAAGATGAATGTGGCCCGCCGCACCTGCGGCTACATCGGCACCCAGTACTGGAATCAGGGCAGAACCCAGGAAATCCGGGACCGGGTACTTCACCTGTAAGTCACTTCACGCCAACCCAGATCTCCCCTTAGGCCGAGTAACCGCTTTGGCTTAAGGGGAGCTTTTTTTGCATACCCCTATCCCCGGCGGCATATGCTTACCCTGTCAGGACACGCAGCTTAGGGGGTACGCCTATGACCGATTACATCCAGGAGCGAGCCTGCCGGCTGGCGGTGTACATGATTGAGCATCGGGAGACTGTCCGGGGTGTTGCCAAAAAATTCGGCATCTCCAAATCCACCGTCCATAAGGATTTAACCCAACGTCTCCGGCAGTATGACAAAGGACTTTACCAGCAGGTCGGGGCGATTCTGGCCTGCAACAAAGCCGAGCGGCACATCCGGGGCGGTGAAGCCACCCGGCGCAAGTACAAAGAAGAACAGGCCTGACCGAATCCCAGCCATACCCCGGAAAAAGCCGCAGCCCCTCAAAAAGGCTGCGGCTTGTTGTATTATACTTCTTCCCAGTCGGGTTTCTCGTCCACAATGTTCTGAATGACCTTGGCCAGCTTGCCGCTGTTGATGTCCTCCGGGGTATCTCCGACCAGAGAGCGACCCAGGAAGTAGACCCCCATACTCTTGCTGCGGTTGATGAAACTCTGGGGCAGGTAAGCGCTGTCTTCTCTGGTGGTATAGTGACTGCACAGGATAATGGCCGTGGCATCCACACCGAAGTAGTCGGCATAGTATTTCACTTCCGTCAGGAATTCCTTGCGCACGTCCGACTGCTTGCAGGAGATGAAGTAGGTCTTGAGTCCCTTGGTGCAGACCATGTCCACTTCATTGACAATGGCCCCAAACTGCAAATGGGCATCATCCTCGTCCGTATCCCAGACGAAGGACACATTTGGCTTCACGTCGTCAAAGAGCGCCCGCCGCTGAATGATGTGGTAAGCAAAAGCCTCCAGCACATTGCCCTCTTTCATCAGACATTCCTTAATGGGGAAACTACTGAAGCGGAATTGAATCAGGAGCTTGCCATCCTCCGTCTCGGAGACAAAGGGAATGTCCTTGCCCATGCCCAGCACGCAACCATTGGCTTTACTGCCGTTGCGACCGGCGTGATACAGGGACTCCAGCACCACCTTGAATGCGGCATCCTTATCAAAGCTGCTGCCACCCAGATTGTTGACACTCTCCTTACGGACCACTGCCCGGAATGCCAAAGTATCGTCCTTCAGATAATACTGGGGCGCAGGCAGGGGTTTGCCGGTGATGGGTGCGGTGGACAGCTTCAGGAAGGTAAAGGTATGCTCATAGGGCTCCTTGCGAATCAGGTCGATGGCCTTATTCAACTTGCCCGCCAACTCCGCATACTGGGTCAAAAACCAGATCTTCCCGTCAGAGGCAGGCAGGGTGAAGCTCTCAATCAGTCCCTCCCGCTTCATTTCTTTGAGTACCTTGTCCAGACCGCCGTCAACCACAGCCCGGTGACTGGTCCAGAGGGTACACATCTCGTTTTTCGGGCCGGGGGTAGTACAGCCCAGAGGAATATACCGCTTCTGTTCTTCCTCGCTGGCCACCAAATCGGTAAACAGCCGCCAGGGGTAACTGCTGTTCTGTTTCCGCTGGATGTCCAGATAGGCACTCCACAGGTGCATGGCATATCCACCCAGCCCCATAAGGGAGTGAATGTCCTTATCGGAGAAAACCCGGGCATTCATCATGGTGAAGGTCTCCTCCACACTGATGCTCTTTCCCATGTCGTACCAGGCAATATCCCGGTAACCGGTGGGGCTGGTCAACTTGCCCTTGCGGTAGACGATGACCGGCAGACGGCTCAGGGTGCGGCTGTTCTGAATGGCATAGACCGTCTCCGGGTCAGCGCCGGTCAAGTCTACCACCGCCTGATCCGCAATCTGAATCCGGCGCACTTCTCCAATCCGGCACTGGGTAATCTTCATCCGCTCCATACCCCGCCCGGTGAAGAACTTGCTCCATACCGCCAGTGTCTTTTCTTCCACCGGCTCGGCATTGTCGGTCAGCAAAACCAGTTCCGTTGCCTCCGTCAGCAGAGCGGAAGCCAGATTCTCCCAGGGTTTCCGGGAGATGGGCTTATAAATGCGGCGGATGGGCTTGGGGTCGAGGACCATGGGGATGGCATGGAGGATGGTCTCATCACTGCGCTTGTAGTCATGGAACCGGTTGCGCTCCACCACCACCCGCATTTCTTCCCGGATTCCCGCAAAGCCACGCTTCACCGGGTCGGTCAGTTGGCTGATGGCTTCGGAGAAGTCCTGACAGGCTCTGCTCCATGCGCCGTTGATGTTGGTCTCGCCCAGAAGCATCCGCTGATAGACCGTATACAGCCAGTCGGCAATGTCATAGCACTGCTCCTTTGCCCCGGCAATCCGCATGGCGTCCCGGAGTTGGTCAAAGAGGGGCTGCAAGTCCAGATGCTTGACCTTATTCTCGCAGATGGCGTGCACCCGCAGACTCATCCAATCCAGCGGGTCATAGGGCATGGTGGGCTTGCCGGTATGAATCCGGTTCTTGCTGTGCTCAGACAGCCACGCCCCCTGATTCAGCCCGGTCAGCGTCTTTTTGCCTTCATAGGTGCTGTCGCAGATGCAGGGATGGAGCTTGCGCAGCTTATCCCGATGGTCATGCTTGCTGTCGGTGAAGATATACTCGCACAGTTCTTGATCCGTGGGGGCCTGCCAGCCATCGGTAATCATGAAGCAGTTCCAGCTCCGGTGCTCCAGGTATATCAGCTTCTCCCGCAGTCGCTTGGCCTGGGGGGTATCGGTCAATACTTTCTCATAGAACTCCGCACCGGGTCGCGCAGCGTCGGCAACCCCTGCCGCCGCCAACTTATAACTGATGGACAGGGCACTGCGCAGAGAGGAGCGGAGGTTATAGGCATTGTCACTGAACTGGAAGGACTTGCGAATCTCCCGCTCCGGCATCCGTTGTGCCCATTGACGGGTATAATAGGTGTGGATTTTCAGTGCCCGGCGGATAATTTCCTCTTTGAAGCTCTTTTCGCTGGCGGAGACCTTGGCACTGCCGGTAAAGGCCAGTGTCTGAATCCGGCTTCCCTCGGGCGGTGTAATGGCTCTGACGTCATAGCCGTCGCCCCGGTCATCGCAGTAGCCGATGAAGGTTTTCCCGCTGTCTTCGGCAAAGTGGGGCATTAACCCCTCACTGAAGGCCACATTCCGGTCGCATTCCTCCCCGGAAATCAGGTAATAATGGGGGCGGTTATTGCAGTCGTTGACGGCAATGGTCTGCAAAAGCTGTTCCGGTGTACCGGTGGTCAGGTCAAAGGTATGGAGCAGTAAGGTGCCATAGGCTTCTGCAGTGATGGACTCATCGGTGGGGCAGTAGCGGCTGTCTCCTTCGTAACTCTCCCCATCCACCTGAATTCTGACCACCTTGCCCAATGCGGGGCACTGGTTCAGCAGTCTGTCCAGTTCCTCCATGGGCTCTGCCACCGCCAGATGAATCCGCAGGTTGGTCTCCAGCATCTGGGCGCAGGAGAACATGGTCTTAAACAGGGCATCTGCCAGAAGTCCACTGCCCACCAGCACCGCATCCACCGTCTTGCGCACATCGTCCTCATCCCCCACCACATAGGGGTAAAGGGGTGCTTTGTCCAGCACATAAGCGGCCACCATGTGATAGCTGGCCTGGGCTTCCTCGTCCACCACAGGCTCCTGCGTATTCATAAAGGCCAGAACCTTCTCCAAATCCGCGGCCATAGCCACTGCGGAGGGATAGCGGTCATCCACATAGTGGGCAATGGACTTACCCACCAGATTGATCATCATGTCCTGCTGTTTCTTGGTGAAAGACTTCCGGTGTTTCCGGGCAAAGAAGTCCTGCAACTCCTGACGGAATGCACCCTCTTTGGTGTCCGCATCCTCCGGCCACCGACCCAGCAGGGAACGGAAGAGAATACAGCCCAGACCATAGACATCCACCCGGGGATTGAGATACAGGTATTTATTCTGCTGGAAGCTCTGGTCCGACCGAAGCTCCGGAGCAAGAAGCTGGGGCACATCCCCGGCACAGCGAATGCCATCCACGTTGGCAAGGTCATTCATGTTGATGCAGGCATCAAAGTCAAAGAACTTCACCTGCCGCCGGTCCACCCACAGGAGATTCTCCGGCTTTAAGTCCATATGGAGGTAGCCCGCCTTGTGAAGTGCGGACAGGGCGGTTGCGCTCTGCCAAATCAGGGTAAAGACATCCTTCAGGGTCTGGGGGTAATTCTTCTCCAGACTTGCGCCCCAGTTGGCCTCATAGAGCACATAGCAGGTCTCCCCGGAGAAGCTCTTTTCCCGGGGCTTGACCACCACGCCCATGGTCTCTGGGGCATTGGCCAGCGCATTTTGAATCTCATAGGCTCTGCAGAAACCTGCACAAAGCTCCTGCAAATCTTCCCGCTGGTCGTATCCGTCAATGGTCAGGGTAGTTCCCTCCACCATCACCAGTGCTTCATGGGTAATGGGGTCAGGGTAGAATTGTTTCAGAATCATTCTCTGGTGGGTGGACTCATCGATTTTGACATCCACGTCATAACACATGGTACTGCCGCCAGCGCCCACCAAATCCAGAATGGTCACCTCTCTGGCGTACAGCTCGCCGGAGGCATCGGGTAATTGCAGGGTGAATGTGCCACTCAGGGGCATTCTTCCACCCGGGATCATCATTTCGCTCATTTCTTATCCCCCGTATTTACAGTCAGATTTTTCTCATCCAGATAAATGCCCCAGAGATTCCGGAATGCGGACAGGGGCTCACAACAGGTGAACAGATACACCAGCAGGCAGTCATAGGGGTTGGGCAAATAGACCTCATGGAAAGAGCAGTCTCTCAGTGCCTCATTGACCCGCTGTAATACGCCGGAAATCAGCTCCCAACAGCTCTCCGCCCAGTTTTCCTCCCCATCGGGGTCAGCCTTCTCCCAGCGGAATTCTGCCCGGTACATCTCCAGCAGGAATGCCATGGTCAGCACCTCATGGCGCTTGACGGTGATCCCCGCCTGTTTCCGCAGGAGGGTGAAGCGGGTGGGGGTCAGGGCTGTGCCGTCGAGAATCCCGCCCAAAGCCTGGGCCAGCGCCTGCGCCGAGAGACCAGCGTCCTCCTGCAGACCGATGAGGGACATTGCCCCCCGCTCTGTCCGGCGGGACTCAAGGTAGTTTTGCCCCTCTGCCGGGGCATAGAGATAGCCGCAGAGCCGGTAATCGGGGCAGGCATCATTGTCGGGCATTTCGCCGTTTTTCTGCTTCTTCTCCGGAAGGGCATCCTCCCGGTGGCAGGTCATTTTGCTGTGGGTAATGCCGGTGATGACTTTTTGGGCGGGGAAGGATTTCTGCACCTGCTTGATGGTGTCCCGGGGGATGTCTTCATTTTCCCGCAGGGCGCGCACCGGCACCATGACCCACGGCTGTACCGATACTGCCTCGGTGCTGGCGTATTCTTCCTCCCCGGCGGTGAACACCGTCCCGGCGGGAATTTCTGCACCCCAGGCGCACCGGGCAAAGAGTTTTCCGGTAATCTGTCCGGTGGCTTTGTTGGGCTTCAGCTTGCTGTGGTTTTGGATGTCAGACACTTCCTCCATGTTGCAGGCAAAGCCGGTATGGGCGGCAACTGCGCCACTGCCCTGCCCCCGGTAGACCACGGGAATGACCACCTCTGCCAGCGGAGGCAGTTTGGCGGTGACGGTCTCGGTGGCGGCACATTCATAGGGCTTTCCCTTGACCTTTCCGGTGAAGACCGTATCCTTGGGGATGGTCAGCTCTGCCCCGGGCTGGAAGGTGATGCGGAGCTGTCCTTCCGCCTGCTCCACCTCAGCAAAGCGGGCAGTGGACTGGTCGGCAATCTCCCCGGCGCACAGGCGCTTAAACCGGGACACCAGCTCCAAAAACCGCCGGGTGGCAGACCGCTGGACTTCCTGCGCCTGCAGCGCCTTGTATTCCGCCAGAAACGCCACAAATTCCTGACTTTTCCAGTCGAAAGTGATGTGTTTCTCCTCGATTTGACGGACTGCCGCCTGGGTCATGCTCTGATAGAAGACGGTACCGGTGGGGGGCGTTTCCTGCGGCTTTTTGGGCTTCAGGCTCTTGAATTTCTCCATTGCGCCCCGGTAGAAGCTGCGCTTATCGGTGGGGACATATTTCAGGGCCAGATACAGCAGCATTTCCTCCGGCTGGCGCAAATCCAGACCGCCCCGGAGCAGTACTTTCCGCAGAATCAGCTCCGTATCTTCCAGAGACATATTGAGTCCCACAGCCAGAGCGAAAAATTTGCTGTCCTGAATGGTTTTACTGCTCAATGTTTTGCGGACGGCATCCAGATTCCACAGGGTATCCTCGGTAAGGCTGCCAAATACGGCATCCTGCTTATCTTCCGGGGCGCATCCGTTGGCGGCGAAGTCATTCATCACCAGTTGGGCCACGGCTTTGAGCAGAGGTTTGCGCTTGGGATTCTCCTCAATCTCCCGGAAAACCGCCAGAGCATAGGCATTTTCCCAGTCTTTTTTGTTGGGGTCGATTCCGCCGCTTTTGGCCGCCCGCTTCAGGTCGGCGCTGTGGGCGGCAATGAGGTAGCGGAGAATATAGCGATAAAAGGGCACAGGCTGGAGGCGGCGCAGGAGGGCATAGGTATCTCTCTGCTCCATCAGCTCGTCCCAGCCCTGAATCTGGTCGGCGGTTTCCTCCCGGCGGTACCACTGGGGCAGGCTGGCGCTGAATTCCTTGGTGTAGCCCGATGTAATCTCCATGGGTTTCCCTTCTTTCTTTGTGGGGTAGTCCCGTTTTTTGTTCATTCTATCACAGTTTGGGGAAAAACACAACGAAAACCATGCCGAACCCGCTGGCTTTGGGTGAAAAAACTTCCCGGAATCCGGCTGATTGTCTCCAGAGCAAGGAAAAGCGGCACGACCGAAGCCGTACCGCTCATCATTTGGCATATGGGATTAGTCCACGAAGTCCTCAGCGGTGGCGGCTTCTGCGGAGACAACTTCCTCAGCGGGAGTTTCCTCAGTCTCAGCTTCAACAGCCTCAGTCTCCTCAACCTCACCCTCACCGGGCTCAGCGGGGATGACCATGGGCTCATCCTCAAAGGGGTCTTCTTCCGTCATGGGGACAAAATCGTCCTTACCGCAGCAGCAGGGGCACAGAGCCTTCAGCTTATCCCGCAGGACATACAGCACAGCACCGATGGCGGCGATGGCACCCAGAACAGCCAGAATCTTAACCAGATACTTCATATGTTTTTCCTCCAATTCGTCATATTTACCTTATCAGTATACCCACAATTGGGGGATTTTGCAACAGTTTTTTTAAACTTTTACGATAAAATCCGGTTTTCTTTCGGCGGCGGGGCGCATTTCACCCTCGGGGTAGCCGATGATGCAGTGACCGATGCCCATATAGTCCTCGCTGACGCCCCATTTTTTCAGCAGGGCTTTCCCCTCGGGGCTGTCGAAGACCTGACGGGCCCGGTGAATCCAGCAAGTGCCCAGACCCAGAGAATGGGCGGCGAGGAAGAGGTTGCCCAGAACCAGACTGCCGTCTTCCACGGGGGTAAAGACATTCCGGTCAGCCAGCACCACGAGAACCACCGGCGCACCATAGAAAGGTCTACTTTCCGGGTCGCCCAGCACCTGGGCATTGAGCTGTTCTAAGTAGCGGATGGTCTCTTTGTCCCGGACAACGACGATTTTTCCGGGCTGTCTGCCGCGGCCGTTGGGGGCATAAGTCCCGGCCAGCAGGACTTGGTCCAGAATGTCTTCGGGGATGGGGCGGTCCTGATAGCTGCGGCAGCTCCGGCGGGTGAGGATGGTGGTTAGGGTTTCGTTCATGGGGGGTGGCTCCTTTCTGGTGGTTAGGTGGTTGGTGGGTTGTCTTCGGTGTTGTCTCCGAGTATGGATTGGAGGAAAGAGAGGAAGTCATCAAGCCCAGCTTCAGGGGTTGAGGTGGAGGGCTGTTCTTCTTGGTTGGAAGATTCTTCCCCGCACTCGGTTTCTTCATGCTCTGATATTTCTTGTGCCAGCATGCTCAAGAGTTCTTCGAGTTTTGGCACAACCGAGAGTTTACGCCGAATGTACCGTTGTACCGGTACCGGCAGACTGGGCAGTTGATCCAAAAGCCAGGCTTTCAGAGGTTCGGCTTTGTCAGCTTGACCCAGAGCGTTGTAGCAGCAGTAGAGTTCGGTGCGGGTGTAGGCAAGACCCATGGGTTCCTGCACCTTGATGTACAGGGTCTCTGCTTCCTGGTATCGTTTAAGGGCTTCTTCGTACTTTTTCTCGGCTTGAAGCAGGACGCCCTTTGCCCATAGGGTATTGGCCAGACCCAGATCATCCTGCTCCTTCCGGTAGAGTTCCTCCGCTTCTTCGTAACACTGCAGGGCTTTCTGGGGTAATCCCAAAAGCCGGAGAACCTGGCCCCGGGAGTGCATGGTATTGGCCAGACCCTGATCATCCTGCTCCTTCCGGTACAGCTTCTCCGCTTTTTCGTAACACCGCAGGGCTTCCTGGAGCTGTCCCAAATACTGGAGAACCTGGCCCCGGGAGAGCAGGGTATGGGCCAAGCCCAGACCATCCTGCACCTTCCGGTATAATTCCTCCGCATCTTCGTAACACTGCAGGGCTTCCTGGGGCTGTCCCAAAAAGTCGAGAATCTGGCCCCGGGAGCGCAGGGTATGGGCTAGACCCTGATCAGAGTGCACCTTCCGGTACAGCTTCTCCGCTTTTTCGTAACATTGCAGGGCTTCCTGGGGTTGTCCCAAATTCCGGAGAACCTGGCCCCGGGAGCGCAGGGTATTGGCCAGACCCAGATCAGAGTGCTCCTTCCGGTACAGTTTCTCCGCTTCTTCGTAACACCGCAGGGCTTCCTGGGGTTGTCCCAAATTCCGGAGAACCTCGCCCCGGGAGTGCAGGGTATTGGCCAGACCCAGATCATCCTGCTCCTTCCGGTACAGCTTCTCCACTTCTTCGTAACACCGCAGGGCTTCTTGGGGCTGTCCCAAAAGCTGGAGAACCTCGCCCCGAGAGAACAGTGTATTGGCCAGGCCCTGATCTTCCTGCACCTTCCGGTACAGCTTCTCCGCTTCTTCGTAACACCGCAGGGCTTCCCGAGGTCGTCCCAAGCGGAAAAGAACATCGCCGTAGTACTCGTTCGCCTGTGCCAAAGTACGAGGACTTTCCCGCAAAGCATGACTCCCGGCAATTTGGCTCAGCAAACGCTCAGAATTAACATCAAACCGGAGGTAGTTTGCAGCACCGGGCAACAGGGCGCAGAGAGCAACGAAGCAGTCCGTCCCCCCCGCCTCAGCCCGCTCCAGCAATTCCCGCAGGATATAGCAGAGCTGTGGAAACAGTTCCAACGCCTGATAATGTGTCTTCAGGTATTTCTCCTCATCGGTATAGTCAAAGGTCTTTTTCAGCAGGGTTTCCAGTGCCTTAGCCCAAAGCAGCAGACCAAATCTCCAGAGGTCATCCCCCTCCGGCAGCATGGTTTCATCCCGCAGGGGCTTCTTCATGGCCAGATACATCCGGTAGCCATTGTCCTCTTTTTGAAGCAAATTCTGCTGGTAGAGGATATTCCGCCCCTCGTTCCATTCTGCCGGGTCAAAGTCTCCCCGCAGTTCTTCGTCATAGAAGTCTTCCGGGATTGCCCCCTGACTGTAGTAATGGAGCACCCAGTGGAGGACCGCCATGGGCTTATCTTTCACCGCACCCCAGACCACCCGCAGTGCCGTGGCGAGGGATTCATGCTTCTTGTTGCGGGCGGTGGTCTCCTGCCGGGCTTTTTCCCAGCAATCCCGGACGGCAGCAATACCCCCGGCTTCATTCCGGGCCTGGGTCGCCGTGAGGACAATGGCCAAAGGATGACCCTCCAGCTCCGTGAGCAGTTCATTCAGCAGTTGTTCTTCCTTTTTGCTCAGATTGCGCTCGCCCATGACCTCCAGGAACAGTGTCCTGCTGTCCTCCGTACCGAGCATACCCAGAGGAACAGGCAGACGCCCCAAAGCCAGCGGGTCGGGAATGGAAGCCTGACTGGAAAACAGCAGAGAGAAGCCATAGTCCCGGGCATCGACCAGCCAGCCAACAATTTCCTGCTGCCGGGTTTTGTCCGTATTGTTCCACAGCTCCTCCCAGTTGTCAAAGTACAATGCGGGGGCGGGCTTCTGCCGGGTATATTTCTGGTGCAGTGCCGCCAACAGATATTGCCCCATATGCTCCAGCTTGACCCCATCCAGCGAAATCTCCGCAGCCTTACTCACCACGGAGTAAAACGCCACCGGGTCATGCACGCCATTGACATCAATAAAGGGCATCTCCCAATCCGGGTGCTTCCCATGAATCTCCCGGTACGCCGCCTTGCAGACCTCGGTCTTCCCAATTCCGGCGGGACCCTCCACCCAGACCACCCGGGCTTCCGGCTCGGTCATGGCCTCCACAACCGCCCGGATATCTGCATCCCGGCCATAGAGGGTGGCAGCTGACTTATAGCGGGGATTGGGATGGGCAGATGCAGATTTATTGCCGTCCGGGGGTTGGATGCCCAAGTCTTTGGCCAGTTGGGTGAAGAATGCAGTCAGGGATTCGGTGTGCTTTCCGGCAGGATACCAGATGACCTGTACCCCCATTGCTTCAAGTTCATCTCGCCGCTTCTCAAACTCCGCTTCACTCTCCGGCTTGGAAAGGAGGGTAAAATGCGCATCTTTACCAGCGGGAGCGCAGACTTTCAACAATGTGCAAATCCGGTCAGGTCCAAGACTGCACCCCAGAAACAGCAGGCACTTGTTCTGCATCTGTCGCTTCAAAAGGGCCGGGAGCGGTTTTGTATAATCCGGATTCTTCGGGTCACTTCCATAGAACTCGTCATATTTTGCCTTGGTCAGCACCATGTTGCTGAAGTCCTTGAAGTCGCCGTGAAGTTTCAACAGCAGTGGCGCTCCATGTCTGATGGCATCTTCCCGTCGGGCGGCAGTAAAATCGTCAGACGGATTCAGCACCCCCAGCGACTCATCCAGATTCGCCAAGCCAAAGACTTTCTCAAGCACCCGGTCAAAATTCAGGGTAAGAATCAGCTCCGGGAACAACTGGGGAATCCGCATCCGGTAGCCCAATTTTTCCGGTGTCAAGTCCGCAATCTTACCTTCAGAGAAAGTATCCAGCAAAAAGCGTTTCCATGGTCTAGTACGCATCTTCTCCGCCAGAAGTTCTGCCGCTTCTTCGTACTGACCATCGTTCAGGCAGGTTTCCACTTCGTTCCATATGCCTTCCGCCTTTGCCCGGTCTTCCAGAAGTCCATTCCACTGCGGATAAACAAATGCGGATAGTCCCGCACCAATGACCGGCACCACATTTTTCCTCCGCAATTGTGCAATCAGGTCATCGTATACCACTTGGTTGCAATCGTATTCCGAATGATTATGGCAATCCATCAGTTCCGAAAACTCCATCTCTATCTCTCCCCTCTGTGCCAATATCGTCTTCCTATATTCTACCACACACCGTCTCTTTCATCAAGGTTAGACACCGAAAAACACCCGGGATTATCCATTTTCCCCACAATCCGTATATCCAAAGAAGCCCCGCACACTGACCTCCCCCGACTGCACCCGCTCCACTGTGCCCTCAAAGTCCACAACCAGCGCCCCATCGTCCGCCATGTCCAGCGCCACCCCATCCCGGCTCTCCCCGGCACGGATGACCCGGACGGCTTTCCCAATGGTCACACAGTCCCGGCGATAGCGGCGCATCATCGCTCTGCGCTCCTCCGGGGTCAGATTATCCAGCTTTTCCAGCGCCAACAGCACCGCCGCCACCAGCCGCTCCCGGTGGATGGGTCTATCCAGAATGGTCTGCAAAGATACGGCAATATCCTGTAGTTCCGGGGGGAAATCCTGCCGGCTTTGACTGCAGTTGATGCCAATGCCCACAATGCAGTACCGCACCAGCCCGCTCCCCGGTTCTAAAGACATCTCCGTGAGAATCCCCGCCAGCTTCCGTCCCCCCCAAACCAAATCGTTGATCCACTTAATGCCCGGACGAAAATCCAGGGTTTCCTCCATAGCCTGGCAGACCGCCACCGCCACCAGACAGGTCAGGTCCATCAATTCCTCCGCTTGGCACCGGGGGCGGAGCAGGTAAGACAGATAAATCCCCTGCCCCATGGGGGATTGGAAACTTCTCCCCATTCTCCCCCGCCCATTGGTCTGTTGCTCAGCAAGGACGGCTGTCCCCTTTGGGGCATTCTGCAGAGCCAGCATTTTGGCATAGTCGTTGGTGGAGTCCACCGTGGGCAGGACGTGAAGCCAACCCTCCGGCGTTCTCCCTATCCACTGGGCTATGGCATTTGCGTCCAGAATTGCCTCTGCCATGGCTCATTCCTCCTTGGGCAGATTCTTCATGGTCAGGCTGATGCGCTTCCGCTTTTCGTCCACTTCCAGCACCATGACCTTGACCACATCCCCCACCTGCACCACCTGACTGGGGTGCTTCACCCGGCGGGAGGAGACCTGAGAAATATGCACCAGACCGTCCTGATGCACCCCAATGTCCACAAAGACACCAAAATCAATCACATTGCGCACCGTCCCCTGGAGCACCATGCCGGGCTTCAAGTCCGCCATACCCAGTACATCCCGGCGCAAAATGGGTGCGGGCAGTTCGTCTCTGGGATCTCTGCCGGGCTTGGCCAATTCTGCGGCAATGTCCCGGAGAGTGGGCACACCAACGCCGCACTCTGTCGCCGCCTTCTCCCAGCCGTAGGACTCCGCTTTTTGGGGCAAATCGGCAAGCTGTTCCCCGGATTTTGCCCCCAGGAGAGCAAGCAGTTTCCGGGCGGCCTCGTAGGACTCCGGGTGTACGCCGGTGTTGTCCAATAGTTCCTTGCTCTCCGGCACCCGGAGGAAACCGGCGCACTGCTGGAATGCCTTGGGCCCCAGCTTGGGCACGTTCAGAATCTGCTTGCGCCCGGTGAATGGGCCGTTTTCTTCCCGGTAGAGGACAATATTCTTGGCCGTGGCCGCCGTCAATCCGGCAACCTGACGAAGCAAACTGGGAGAGGCCGTATTTACATCCACGCCCACCGCATTGACGCAGTCCTCCACCACGCCCTCCAAAGCCTCGGAGAGCCGCTTCTGGGGGCAGTCGTGCTGATACTGGCCCACGCCAATGGCCTGGGGGTCAATTTTCACCAATTCCGCCAGAGGGTCCTGAAGCCGCCGGGCAATGGACACCGCAGAGCGGAGATTCACATCATAGTCCGGGAATTCCTCTGCCGCCAGCGGGGAGGCAGAATAGACCGAAGCCCCCGCCTCATTGACAATCATATAGCTGACCCCGGGGGCAGAACGCAACATCTCCGCCGCCATTTCCTCGGTCTCCCGGGAGGCTGTGCCGTTGCCGATGGCAATGTGGCGAACACCGTGCTTGCGAATCATGGCCAGAAGCATCTGCTGCGCTTCTTCTTTCTTCCTCTGGGAGAAGGTGGGATAGACCACCGCCGTATCCAATACCCGACCGGTGGCATCCACCACCGCCACCTTGCAGCCATTGCGGTAGCCGGGGTCCAAGCCCATGGTCACCGAGCCCTTCACCGGTCGCTGGAGCAGCAAGGGCTTTAAGTTCAGGGCGAAGTTGGCAATTGCGCCCTCTCCTGCCCGCTCCGTCAGGTCACTGCGCAGCTCTCTTTCGGCAGAGGGGGCAATGAGCCGGTCATAGGCATCGGTCGCCGCCGCCTCCATAAAGGGAGTCAGGCATTTTCCCGGCAAAGCCATCTGCCGGCGTATCACCACCATGCCCTCAGCCCCGGGGAGCGTCACATGGAGCTTTAAGAAGCCCTCTTTTTCGCCCCGGTTCAGTGCCAGAATCTGGTGGTCTGCCAACCGGGAGACGGGAGAGGAAAAGTCATAGTAATTCCGGTAGACGCTGTCGGTTTCCGGGTCTGTGGCGGTGGAGGTCAGGACGGCTTTTCTCGCCATGACCTGCCGCAGGGATTTGCGGATGGCGGCATCGTCAGAGATGATTTCCGCAACGATGTCAGAAGCCCCGGTCAGGGCATCGTCCACCGTCTCCACCCCCAATTCCGGGTTCACATAAGCCTCCGCCAGTTTCCGGGGATCGGTATTCTCCTGCTTCATCAGTTCCTGTGCCAGAGGTTCAAGGCCTCTCTCCCGGGCAACGGTGGCTCTGGTGCGGCGTTTGGGCTTATAGGGGCGGTACAAGTCCTCCACCTCAGCCAAAGTCTGCGCCGTCTCCACCGCTTTGGTGAATTCCTCGGTCAGCTTGCCCTGATTCTCTACGGAGCGGAGAACCTCCTCCCGGCGGGCCTGCAAATTCCGCTGGTAGCCCAGACGGGTCTCCAAATTGCGCAAAGTGGTATCGTCCATAGCGCCGTGGAGCTCCTTGCGGTAGCGGGCGATAAAGGGGATGGTGTTCCCCTCATCCAGCAGGGCAATGACGTTTTCTACATACTGTAATTTCTGTCCCAGTTCCTGAGACAAGACTTCTGCAATCGATAACATAACAAAACTCCTTTTGAAGTAAATCTAATCAAACCCACGGGCATCGGATGGGAAAGGCCGCAAAGCAGAACAGCCCCGACAATCCGCTGACACCCTCCCGGCGAATCCGCTACGACCCTCTCCGTCACGGCTTCGCCGTGCCACCTCCCCTAACCGGGGGAGGCAAGCGCCCCTGCGGGGCTGACGGTGAAGCCGCAGGCATTCCCTTCGGTCACCGTCAAGCGAACCGAGGCTGAGGGAGTGCAGTAGCACCTGTCCAAATACACCATATGCCGGCGAATCCGCTACGACCCTCTCCGTCACGGCTTCGCCGTGCCACCTCCCCCAACCGGGGGAGGCAAGCGCCCCTGCGGGGCTGACGGTGAAGCCACAGGCATTCCCTTCGGTCACCGTCAAGCGAAGCGAGGCTGAGGGAGTGCGGTACAACCTGTCATCAACCACCCTCCCCCGGCGAATCCGCACCGCCCCAGTCACGCAGAAGGAACAGCCAAAGCAGTTCCCAACAAGTCACTGGGCGGTTTTTGCGGTTTAACGGCAGTCCCCAAAGGTCAAAACGACAGAATTCTTCAAACTCCTGTTCCCTTTGGCTTTCCGGCCACTGCGTCCCATCATACCATATTTCCCGCCAAATGGAAAGAGAAAACTGAACGGCTGGCCATTGCTTTCTCTCTGATATTGTGATATAATCTCACTGGATAGCTTAACGAGAGAGAGGAGACTACCCCATGCCGAGAAAGAAAAAAGGCGAGCGCAAGGATGCCTACTGGCTCCGGGATTTGCCTGCCATGAATCAGATTACCCCCTGCCTTATGCCCAACCGGACGGACAACGAAGCCTACATCAATCTGGACATCGACCTGCGCCCGCTGGATGCCTATCTGGAGAAGAAGAATCAGGGTCGCACGGAAGACAAATTCACCTATTTCCACCTGATTTCTGCTGCCATTGGCAAAGCCTTCGTCCTGCGCCCCCGGATGAACCGCTTCATCGTGGCAAAGAAAATTTACCAGCGCAAGGAGATTACCGTGGCTTTTGTGGTCAAGAAGAAGTTCTCCGACCGCTCCGAGGAGGGCTTGGCTTTCCTGACTTATAAGCCGGAGACCACTCTGGACAGCTACCACGAATCCATCATGAAGGTCATCCACCAGACCCGGCGGGAGGACGTGAAGGACACCTCCTCCGATGCCATGGACATTCTAACCAAATTGCCTCACTGGGTTCTCCGGCTGGCTATCCGGTTCATCATGTTCCTGGATCGCCACGGTATTGCCCCCCAGTCCCTCATTGGCACTGACCCCTATCATGCCGCCATTTTCCTCAGCAATCTGGGCTCTATTGGTCTGGAGTGCGGCTATCACCATCTGGCCAACTGGGGCACCAATTCCTGCTTCATCGTCATTGGCAAGAAGCACTGGACTAAGGTCTATTCCCCTGACGGCAGTGAGGATGTGCATGAGGTTATCCCCCTCGGTGTGACATTGGACGAGAGAATTGCCGACGGCTATTACTATTCCGGCACGGTGGCTCTGGTTAAGGAGTTGCTGGCGCATCCGGAGTTGTTGGAACTCCCGGCGGACACCCCGGTGGAGTACGCCATCAAGAGGTGAGGCAAATGGAATTCAAAGAAAACCTTCCCAATCTCCGCCCCGGCGTTTACCGGCATTTTAAGGGCAACGAGTATTTACTGCTGTTTCTGGCCCGTCACTCCGAAACCACGGAGCCCATGGTGGTCTACCGGGCGCTCTATGGCGGCGGCGGCATCTGGGTGCGCCCTGCCCGGATGTGGACGGAGGAGGTTGACCGGGATGGGTACCGGGGGCCCAGATTTGCCTTTGTGCGGGAGACGCCATAAAGATCCTTAAATAGAAAGGGGCTGTCTCACTAAGATACGTGAGGCAGCCCTTATAGCAAAAGAAAACAAAAGCCCGGCTCTGTGCAGAAAAGACTGTACAAGAGCCGGGTTTTGGCGTAAAATTGAAGTGTGAAAAACAATAGAACGCAAGTAGAGTATACCGCATACGGGACGGAATATCAAGTCTGCTTGCCCCTGG
>SVLX01000042.1 GCA_015067725.1 Oscillospiraceae bacterium
CGCAGTGGCAGGTGAAGATGGTGTAACCCATATCGGTGCAGGTGGGAGCAACCACTTCTTCCGTGTACTTGTGGCCGATAGTCTCCACAAAGTCGGACTTATAGGTGTCGCCACAGACGGTACAGGTATAGGTGGTGTAGCCCAGGGTGGTGCAAGTGGGTGCGGTGACCTCAGCCTTGTAGTTGTGGCCGGTCATGTCGGTGTCACGATACTCGGCAGCACCGCAGACGCAGGTGCGCTTCTCCTGACCCTTGGCGTTGCAGGTAGGAGCGGTGACGGTTTCCCATTCGCCGTAAACGTGGTCGGTGTTGGGGGTGTAGTCGTCCTTATAGGAGTCACCGCAGTTGGCACAGGTGTAAGTGGTGTAACCCAGGGTGGTGCAGGTGGGGGCGGTGACAACGGCTTCGTAATCGTGACCCTTGGCCTCGGTCTTGTCGCTTACATAGCTGTGACCGCAAACCTTACAGGTATAGGTGGTATAGCCGCCCTCGGTACAGGTGGGCTCAGTCACAACGGATTCGTAATCGTGGCCCTTGGCCTCAGTGATGTTTTCCTTGAATTCCTTGCCGCATTCGGCACAGACTCTCAGGGTGTAGCCTTCGGTCAGGCAGTCGCCTTCAACCACTTCCTTGATGTAGGTGATGTGCTCCTGCTCGGGAATCTCCATAATCTCATCCAGGAAAGTCAGGGCCATCAGACCAATGCCCTTGTTCATGCCGGTCTGCATGAAGGTGATCTGACCGCCATCCAGCTCGCAACGGATAACAACGTTCTCATAGCTACGGTACTGACGGTTATAGGAGTAGTTGCCGCCCAGATAGACACAGTTCTTCTCATTATCATACAGCAAACTGGAGGTATAGCCAACATGGCCACCGATAGCGGCGCTGGCGCGTGTACCGGTGCCGCTGCTGGTCTTGATCACATAGCCCAGATCCAACGTTTCCTCCACGGAGCCGTCGGCAATGTTGATCAGCTTAAAGCCAACGTCGGCCAGCATAATGATGGTATCGCTGTCATAGAAGTCAAATCCGGTCTTGGGGCTGATCTTAATGGCCCAAAGGTGGGTAACTTCCGCGGTCTCAGGGTTAATGGAGACAAAGAAGGTCTTGGAGAATGCATTGCCGGAGTGGGTAGCGATACCGTAGAGGTCATTGGTACCGGGAGCCACACCGAAGGCAAGCATAGCTGTTTTGCTCTCACCGGGGTAGCTGAACCGACCAATCTTTTCCTTCTCGAAGGTTTCAGGGTTCATGGTGTACAGGAAGCCCAGGCTGCCGGCATAAACCGTGCCGTTGGCTGCACGACCCACACCAATCACATCGGAGCCGGCAACATTATTCTTAAGGTCATCGGAGGTAGTCTCGATGGGCGTAAGCTGTTTGGGCATACGGTCCAGATTCTCGGTGATGCTCCACCAGGCATAGGTTTCGTCATAGTCGGTGGAGTCGCGGTACTTTCTGTGGGTCTCACCGACAATGGTACGGCCATGGTCAAATCCCTCACCGTCCAGCTTGTATGCCACGCCATCTTCCACATAGTAGAAGGCTTCGTTCCGGGCATAGTCAGCAACTGCCACAAAATACTTGTTCAGGTTGGTCTTGTAGGTTTCCTTGACGCCCCGCTCCATAGCAAAGACGCCGTCCTCAAAGACCAGGTCGGTGTGGCGGGCATCGGTGTAAATGGCATAGTAGGCCACATAGTTGGCATCCTGAATTTCTACGCCACCATCAATTGCAGTAACCACAGGGGCAATGGTATCCTTGGTGAAGGGGATGGCGATTCTGGCCTGCTTGTTGTCTTCCAGCTTGAATTCGTCATGGTCCAAATAGGTTTCCACAACATAGTTGACGGTCTCGTTCTCCTCCAGGTCATTGCCGGCATACTCCCAGTACAGGCCGCTGTAACCCAGACCGTTACTGGAGCTAGCCATACCGACGGGGTGCGTCTCTCTGCGGAAGGAATAGGACTTCTCATAGAAGGTGTACTGGCTGCCGTCTTCGTACTCCAGATAGAACTTGACATTTCTGGGCTGACGGAGCAGGGAGAATTCCACCGTGGTCACGGCATCGAGCATTCCGTCGCCGTTGGGAGAGATGGCATTGCGGTCAGCAAGGTAAGTCTCGCCGGTTTCGTCCCAGTAGTAGTTCAGACCCAGGCCCTGCTCGGCATCGCCGTAGCCCAGGAAGATACCGCCATGGACATTGGAGGTATACATCTGAGACATATTGTTGACGCCAAAGTCATCCTGCCACCACCAGCCTTCGTCGATCATGGCGGGGTAATCCCAGTCGCCAACGAAGCCCAGATAAGGAATGGACAGGTCAACTCCATTGTCTGCGCTCTGGTCAATCAGCTTGACCCAGCCTTCCAGATACATACCGGAAGTGCAGTTTTCCTTGAAGTAGCGCATCAGCTCTTCGCCAGCCTTCAGGGTGAAGGTCAGGGTCTTAACTTCGCCGGGCTTCACGGTGACAGTCTTGTCGCCTTCCAGGGTGCACCAGTCAGTGACATCCTTGATGGTACCGTTCGCCAGCGTCACGGTTTCGGGAGTGGGGTTAACCAGCCAGTAGCCGCCCCACAGCTTACACAGCTCAGGGGTCATGTACTCAGCCTTGTTGTTGATCTTGCTGCTGAAGTAACCCTGATGCTCTGCGGTGAAGGTTTCCTCAGTCAGGGCAGTAAGGGTGATGTCATAGGTCTTATCGGCGTTACCGTCGTTATGAACATTGAAGCTGAAGGTGAATTCGCCGTTTTCGCTGTCGTCCAGCTCCAGCTTGGGGCGCTTATTCTCGGTGGTGGTCAGGTAAGCCTTGGTGGCCAGAGCCTTCTCCATGTCAATGACACCGGCGCCCTGCTGACGGACGAAAGCGTTGGCCTGACCGGCAGTGCTCATCATGATGGCATAAGCCAGCTCCGTGAGCTCAGTGGCGGTGGCATTGGGATACACGGTCTTCAGATACTGCTTCAGCAGGAGGATACCACCGGCAACAGCGGGGGTCGCCATGGAAGTACCGGTCTTGCTGACATAAACATTGTCAGGCTTGGTCGTCGTGCCGTCGACGGAGATGATCTTGTTACCGGGGGCAGAGATGTCCGGCTTCATGTGAAGCTGGGCAGTGGGACCCCAGGAAGAGGAGGAGGCCATAGTAGCGACCTTGTAGGAGAAGCTATGCTTCAGGGTGATGGTACCGTGCTTGCCGTCGGCCATGCTGTTGATGATCGCCTGACCTTCTGTCAGCGTCAGGAAACCAAAAGGCAGTGTGCCGGCGGGGCCGGGATTGGCAGTACCAATCACATTGTTATACACCAAAACGCCCAAAGCGCCGGCTTCCTGGGCATACTGCACCTTGGAGCCGAAAGTCATGGTCTCGCCATTATACTCGCCACCACGAATGGTCAGAATGATCTTTCCTTCCGCACCGCCGGCAGCGGCAATTTCTTCAGGCGTACCGTTACCGGCATTGATGATGTCATATGTGCCGGCGGGCACAAGCTCAAAGGTGGGAGAGGAAAGGTTATAGGCAGACTTCGGTACAATTTCCTTTCCGTTGACCATAAAGATATCGGCAGAGGTTCTTGCGTGGTTGGTGGTATTACCAACAGTGAAAGAGCCCACATAAGTACCGGGGCAGCCAATCAGGCCGTTATCGGGGTTGCTGGCCAGCCACTGCCAGATGTTCTGTGCCCAGTGGCCATAGGTGGTGGAGACATAGGCGTGCGCGTCGTTACTGGCGGCAACGCAGACGGCAACACCGGCCTTCTCCAGAGCCTCGTAGACGGGAGCGAAGTCCATGGGCCAGGAATAGGTCTCAAAACCGTTGGCAATGCCCAGAGACATATTGATGGCATCCACGCCCAGGTAGACCGCGTCTTCCATGGCAGAGAGCATATCGGTCACCGCGGCGCCGCCGGTCTTGTTGAAGACCTGCAGAGGAATAATCTGGGCATCAGGAGCGATACCCTTGAAATCCTTGCCATTGTTACCGGCAACGATGCCGGCAACGTGGGAACCGTGGTTCTGGGTGGCGGCAGGATGGTTGGGAATGTGGTCGCCGTCAAAATAGTCCCAGCCATAGGGCATCTTGGCACTGTAGTAAGCACCGTCAGGGTTCTTGCCGTGCATCACATCGCCGTACTTCTCGAAGACCTCATCCAGATAAGCCTCATCAATCTTGGGGTTCTTGGGGGCAACGGAGAATGCCTCATGGGTCTGCTTGATGCCGGTGTCGATAACGCCGACAACCATGCCTTCACCGGTGTAGCCCAGATCCCAGGCGATGGTGGCACCGGTCATGCTGGTGGAGGTAGCCATCTGGGGGGTCAGGTCGATATTCTCTTCCTCCTCAGTGGGCTCAACCAACTGGAACTCGATGTCTTCCATGGCATAGAGGCCGTCAATCCGGTTGATGGCATCGATCATCCAGCTTTCGCCGGTGAAGGAGAAGCCATTGAACACCAGAGAGAACTGCTCATCAATTTCGATCTCTGTGGCCAGTGCCATCTCAATGGCATTCTGGGCGGAGACGAGCATGGCTCTCTGATCGGGCATGCCGGCCATGGCCAGTTCCAGATCGCTGGTCTGCAGGAAGACAGTCTCGCCATCTTCCACGGCAACCAGAATTCTGGTCTCGGTGGTATCCTTTTCTTCAGAAATGATGTGGGTTTCACCATCAGCAGTCGTGTAAGTCGCCTGCATCATGGTGTCTTGGGGTGCGCTGGTCTGTGCTTCTGCCGGGTTCGCCATTGCGGGCGAGACCAGACAGGCAATGCTCATGACAAGCGCCAGAAGCATTGCGAAGATTCTTTTGCTGGTGTACTTCATGTTTTTGTCCCTTTCTGTAAAGTATTTATTCTTGCAGACTTAAAGTCTGTTCAAGACCCTAATTGGATGGAGGTCATCAGCGAAACCTCGGTTGATTTGTTTTTCAATGCCATTCTATCATGTATTGTCAGCTCAGTCAATACTTTTCTATAAGGATTGACGACTTTTTACCACAACCATTTGTACGCACATAAAACCGATCTGCCTGAAGAAAACCCGGCAGAAACGAGATATGTAACGCCGTACAAATCTCACGGATGAATCCCGTCTTGAAACAAATCGACTTTACAACAATGCAACTGCTAAACGCAACACCAATGGGACAGAAACAGAATTTTGGGGCGTTGTATTTTCTCCTGAAATATAGGATAATGTTTAACCATAGGACTACCCGCCCAAGGGCGAATTGGAGGAACACCATGGTTCAACTCATTACCGATTCCGCGGCAGACTTCACCCCGGAGGAGCTGAAGAAGCTAAATATTGCCTGTATCCCCATTACGGTGATTTTTGGTGAACAAGCCTATCAGGAGAATCTGGACTTGTCCCGGTCACAGTTTTATGATTTGCTTCTGACCGGGAATGACTTTCCCAAAACCGCTCAGCCCTCACCCCAATTGCTGGAGGAACTATTTACCGAAGCACGCACTCAGGGAGACGAAATCATCTATATTACCCTGTCTTCCGCCATCAGCGGCACATATCAGACCGCCTGCATGATTCGGGATATGCTGGGCTATGCCGGTTCTTATGTGCTGGACAGCCGCAATGGAACCGGCGGGCAGCGGATGGTGGTGGAGCAGGCGGCTCGGCTTCGGGATGCGGGATACACCGCCCGAGAAATGATGGCTGCGCTGGAACAGTACCGTAGCCGGGTACGGCTCTATGCCTGCATTGATACGTTAGAGTATCTCTACCGGGGTGGACGCATCAACCACACCATATATAAATTAGGGACAGTCGCCCAGATTAAGCCCATCATTCAGGTCTCAGCATCCGGTACGGTTGACGTACCGGGCAAAGCCATGGGTATGCGCCGGGGTATGGAGCAACTCTGCAAAAAGTTGGAGACATACCCGCCGGATGAACGCTACCCCCTGTATGTGATGTACACCAATGACCGCACAGTAGCAGAAACCCTTGCCCGGCATCTCCGGGAGCAGGGACATACCATACCGGAAGAGCGCATCATCAGTGTTGGTGCCGCCATCGGCAGTCACATTGGGCCGGGCGCTTGCGGACTGGTCTATATCGAAAAAGAAGCATAAAACCAGCCGCCTGTACAGTGCAAAAATGCTGGACTGACAGGCGGCAGTATGGTTTATTCAGGCCGGACAGAAGCAGAAATTGTGCACCACCGGAATACGGTCAATTCCCCAGGGCGGCATCCAGCGTCTGCTGAATCCGATCCTTTACCATTGCGGCCAAATCGCTGGCTTTCATCCCCTCATATTCCTCCGGAGCGATGGGGTCGAGGAAATGGAGCTGCACCGAAACCGGTTTACTGCCCTTTTGGTCCAATACCTTGAAGCAGTCCACGAAGACCACCGGCACCACCGGGCATTTGGCTTTCACGGCGCACCGGAAACTGCCGCCGTGAAATTCGCCCATTTGATTACCGTTTTTGCTCCGGGTTCCCTCGGGGAAAATGATGTAATTCCGTCCGGACATGACCTCTTGTGTAACCGACTGAATCACCGCCAAAGACTGGCGCACATCGGCTCTGTCCATGGCAAAGGACTTGGTGCAGGCAACGATTTGTTTCAGCAAGGGGACATCTTTCAGCTCATGCTTAAAGACAGTAGCCAGAGGTCCGTCATAACTTGCGGCAATGGCGACCGCATCAAACATCCCCTGATGGTTGGCATACAGCAGATAGCCATTTTCTTCAGGTAGTTTTTCCTTGCCGAAGACCTGCAAATCTATGTTGCCGGAGGATACCGCCCAGCGCATGATCTTCTGAATGTGGCGGTATTTTTCCAGCTCGGGGTATTCGTCGGTATGCCTGGCATAGTGCCACAGTCTGGAAAAAGCACCCGGTACCCGCCAGAAATTCTTCAAAAACATCATAACCAGTCTGTTCATGGTCTACCTCCAATGCGCCCTGCCTGTCTCCGGCGGGGCAAAACTTTAGTCATTGTATCACATTTGGGGAGGTTTGAACAGAGGGAAATGAAAATGCCCGCGGGAATCTCCCGCAAAATGTCGCCCACCAAGCGACCACACCTGCCTCCTGTCATGCTAAAATATGGGCGTAAAACAAACACACCCACATTCAAGGAGGTCAATACCATGAGAAAAGGTTTAACGGAGATCGTCTTCATTCTGGATCGCAGCGGCTCCATGTCCGCATTGACGGAGGATACCATCGGCGGATTCAACTCCATGTTGGAAAAGCAAAAGCACGAACCCGGCGAGGTGCTGGTTTCCACAGTACTGTTCAACGACACGTCTGTGGTGATTCACGACCGCCTGCCATTGGAGCAGGTGCCCAACATGACCCGCAGAGAATATCTGGCTGCCGGTGGTACTGCCCTGCTGGATGCGGTGGGCGGGGCTATTCACCACATCGGCAATATCCACAAGTATGCCCGGGCTGAGGATGTGCCGGAGCATACCATCTTTGTTATCACCACCGACGGCATGGAGAATGCCAGCCACCACTACACCGGACAGAAGGTCCGTCAGATGATCGGTCGGCAAAAAGAACGCTATGGCTGGGAGTTTTTGTTTCTGGGGGCCAATATCGATGCCGTAGAGACTGCCCGCCAGCTCAACATCGCCCCTGACCGGGCTGTCCGGTTCTGCGGCGACAAAGAGGGAGTCCGGCTGAATTTTGAGACACTGGGCAGAGCGTTCCGCACCGTCAGAAGCAGTGCCACCCTGAGCGCCGACTGGAAAGCCGACATTGAAAGAGACCACAAAGAACGAGGCTAAGCACCAATAACACCAGCCTGCGGGGAATCGTCCCCGCAGGTTCTTTCTTTCCGCAGGTGCTTATTAACGCAACTCGCCCACTCTGTCAGAAGCATACACGAGCACCGCAAACGGTTCCGTTGCTTTGGATTCTGCGTATAACGGCAGTTTTTCCGGGATGACGGACCTGTTCTCCTTTTTGTTCTTTCCTCGTCAATGCGGATTGGAAACCCGGAAAACCGTTGCACCGCAGCAGTTTTCCTGATGTCACTACGCCCGTAACCCATGGTATTCCTGGCGCGTATTGGCAGAACGATACGGATTCGGCGGATGATGGAGCTGCTGGCAAGCTCTGCTTTTCCACCGTCTTTGACATCTTCTTCGTCAATTTCAGGGACGAGGTTGCGGGATTCCTGCGGTTTCGTCAATGTGATGATACTCAGCCTCAGTTGTCAGGGCAGTGGGATACCATTTCCCGAAAAACAAGCCACCATCAGACACACGGCCCAAAAATGCTTCACAGGGGGCATAAGCGCGAAGCCGGCATCCCACCGAAGACTGACCCCAAAAAGAAATATCCCCGGCCGAAACCGGGGATACTTGAAAGGAGACCTATATGATGAAAAAACGTATAACTCACCCATGCCATTCGTGCGCAATATGCATGGGGCGCTTGTTGCTCGCCCGCAAGAGTTCACTCCAGCCCGGCGATGGGTCAGGAGGCCAATGTGGGTGGACAGGCGACTTATCGTTGGAGCCCCGTCTCCGGTTGGCCAAGGGGGTGTCTCCCATGCCAAAGGACCCAATGCATGGGATTTGGTTGTCCGCCACTTGTTCCACTCCCGTCCGGCGGTTTGACCGGGAGGCGAAAGAAAGACATCTGGACAGAAAGGAGTATGAAAAGACGAATTCTCGATGTTAAACAATACTTGCCTAATGGGTAATGCTGAAGATAAATCTTAATCAACCACTTACCTGCTATAGACGTGTGGGACTCGTCTGCCCGACTTATCTTCTGGTATATCAGAGGGCGGGAGACTATTTTGCTTGCTCAGCGGGTCATCGCCAGCGGCCCACAAGTATCGTGGCGAAGACCAATGGGTGGATCAGTGCCTGCTACAGGCCAAACTTACATGATGCCGAAGCATCCATTGATGAATTGTCGCTGCCGGTTTTCAGCAGCGGATCGCTGAAACCATCGGACTCACCTGACCCTTTCTTATAATTTGTTGGTGTAATGATATGAAGCAACAGGTTATGCTGGGACATTCCCTCTTGCTGGCTATATCTTACCACATCTTTACCGATATGTCAATAGCTATTTTTGATTTTATTCCCGAAACTTGGCTTTTATTTTTACCGCCACTTAGCTAAACTAAACTCTCGCAGTGCAATCAACTGTACCATTAATTTACTTCGCAAGGGCATAACTGCGAATTCAGCATCCCACCGAAAACTTATTCCCAAACGATCCTGATGCTTGCTTTGGACCGGCAGTTCCGTAGCTAACACTGGAATTACGGAAAGCAATCCTAGTTCCCGGATAAATCGTTACCATGGCTCTCGACTCGTTATGCTCACTCGCATCTTCAAGCGCGTCCCAAGAGGAGGTTAAAAACTCCTCGGGAATTTGTGCTGGAGGGTGCTCCGCCATTGTGAACTCAATGCACACATTTTCCAGTACAGTCAGTCGCACAATATCCATGTCGATAACCTCAAGGCTCTCAATGAGAGAATAAATATCATCTCTCTTCCCACAATTCAATATCGATTGTGGTCGTCACCTCGTTCGCATCCAGTGATGCAATATCGTAGTCCAACATATACGGGACAAGCGCATCTTTCATAGCTTCCAGCTCAGCCAATGAGTACTTGACGGTTTGAATCATGATTCTCTCTCTGGATACCGCATCCACTCCAGTAATAGGAGGAATAAACGAACCCTCCTTGATGTTAATCACAAGATTCCCAGCTTCGTCAAGATACTCACCACCGTAAGCACTCGCAGGAATACTACTCGTATAAGAAAGAGTAGCTTCTCTGAACTCTTCCGCCGACATAACCTCATTAATAGGCTCAGCGCAAGCGGCTTCAACGATGGACGAAATGGCGGTCGCAACCAACAAGACCGCCAAGATGATAAGCAAACCTATTTTCTGCCACTTCATCTCAGTCATCCTTTCTAATTTACTCTCGCCAAGAACTAGGTCTGGGAGGCGATAGTTAGTGGACTGTATTCTTTCAGGAGATGACCCATCTCCGGGTTTTTAAAAAAGCAACTTGCGTCGATTACCCGCTATAGACGTGCGGGACTGTCTTCACTACCCTGCCCTGTATTGGGGCTGTTTTCAGGAAACCTATGGGGCGGGATGGATAACCGGATGTCAGAGGGCGGGTCATCGCCAGCGGCCCACAAGTATCGTGGCGAAGACCAATGGGTGGATCAGTGCCTGCACAGGCCAAACTTACACGATGCCGAAGCATCCATTGATGAATTGTCGCTGCCGGTTTTCAGCAGCGGATCGCTGAAACCATCGGACTCACCTAACCCTTTCTTATAATTTGTTGGTGTAATGATATGAAGCAACGGGTTGTGCTGAGACATTCCCTCTTGCTGGCTATATCTTGCCACATCTTTACCGATATGTCAATAGCTATTTTTCGATTTTATTCATGAAACTTAGCTTTTATTTTTGCTGTCGTTTGAATAAATCAACTTTCGCAGTCTGCATCTACAAAGAAACCGTGCCACAGGTTGTTTCAATCCCCTGCGGCACAAGTCTTTTATTGCATTTTACCGGCGTATTCCAAAACAAGCGCATCTGCATCAAGGCGCACCTGATAGAATACCAGTTTCCGCTTTTGATAGGGTTCCTCGCTGTTATAGAACGTAAACAGCAGCCGATCAGAAGTCAGGGCCAGGAAGGACAGGATCTCAGTATCACCAATCTGCTGAATTTCCTCCGGCAAAGCCACTGACCGCCACTGCTGGCCGTTGAAAACCAGAAGCTGATGCGTCTGAATTTTATCCCGGTCAGAAGACCAGCCCAATGTGGATTCCACAATGCAATTGGGCCGGACAATCACCGCCGAGCAGTCTTCGCATTGGACATCCGACAATTTCTGCTCTTGCCTTGTTTCCAAATCAATCTGGTAATATCCATCCCCAGCCCGGAAGCTCAGCGCTCGCTGGTCATCCAAATAGCAGCCTCTGATCTCCAGCCCCGTGATGTTCAGGCTGTGCAGTGCGCCATCCTCAATCCGATAGAGCCTTGTTTCCCCGGATTCTCCGTCCATAACCTCGTCCGTAAACCATATCTGGTCAGAATTACAGCTAAACAACGAACTGCACGAGGAAAAGCTCTCAACTTCAGTAGAGAACAGCAGTTGTTCTTCCCCGTCCACCTCTGTCCACAGCGTATAGTCATATGTACCAGTCTGATTCATCGAGAACAGAGAAAGCACTCGGTAAGTGGGGGTAATAATTGCTCTGGATGCTCCACCGCCCATAGACAGCTTTTCCCAGCCTTGAGTGAAGGAAAATTCTTCCTGAATATCTGTTCCATCCAACGCACGGCTGGAGAAGCCCACGTCGCTATACTGCGCCGAACCCATGGAAATCAGCCGATCATCTTCCAGGATGAACTCACTGCCACCAATTCGTGCCATGCAGTTTTGGACAAAATAACTGTGCAGACAATCCGGCTTGGTGCAAACCGGCACCCACTGCGTCAGGTTCGACTTATCGGCATAGTAAAGGTATCCATTGTAGTTGTAATAGTATCCCTGCTCTGTTTCTGCCATAGTCGCCCGTGTAGTCTGGGCGCACCGTCCGGCATCCCAAGGTTGCACTTCCAACCGGCTGGTCAGGAGAGAGCCGGTTACCAGAGGGATTGTGTATTCCGTCGAGGGAGCAGCATCTTCACCCCCTGTAGGCTGAGTGGTTGTCTGAGGTGTTGTAGAAGTTGGGACAGAACCTTCCGGTATTTCCTGACGGCACCCGAACAACGAACCCATCAGCGCAACCATCACCAGCAAAGCAATCCATTTTCTCTTCATAGAACGCCTCCTTAAGTCAGTTTTTATTCCGAAGCATACATGGTTCTGGAGTATACCAGAGCACCATCGACATAGTGTCTAAAGTTAGTATGGTCCAGAAGTGCGGAACCAATGGATTCAACTGAAGCAGAAAAACGGCTCGGACCATCATAAAGGGTATGAGTATAACTTACCGTATAGCTTCCCTCATAGTTGTTCTCCGGATAGTTCCGTTTCCAGATTTCTGCTTGAATCTCTACATAGTAGGCGTTGGACATACAGTTGGTATGTCCATAGACTCGGCTTGCTCCGCAACCGCCGCTTACCTCAACACTTTCTCCGTTATAACCGGCATAATCTGTGTAGCTATAAGCAAACGCCTGAACAGAGAAGCCGATTGTCAAGGCAATCGCAAACAGCAGGGACAAACATCTTCTTAGTCTTTTGTTCATTGATATACCTTATCCTTTCTGTCGCGGGCCGTAAATTATCCCAACGACTTGCGTAACGCACGTCCTCCTTCATACGTTACATTTTTTTACTGAAAGTTTTCTCTGAGTAAACACAGACCAAAAAGAATTTTTCTTTTCAATCACATATTATCACGATTCCATCAAGATGTCAATAGCTATTTTTGATTTTATTCCCGAAACTTAGCTTTTATTTTTACCGCCATTTAGCTAAACCAAACTCTCGCAGTGCATTCAATCCTGCCATTAAAAAACGACCCCACCGAAGTGAGGTCGTTTCGTGGTTGAAAATTAGCCGTTGGCGCGCATCTGAGCGAAGCACTCGCTGCAGTACACGGGACGGTCGGACTTGGGCTCAAAGGGAACCTTGGCCTCGCCGCCGCAACGGGCGCAGGTAGCGGAGAAGAACTCACGGGGGCCACGGGCAGCGTTCTTGCGAGCGTCGCGGCAGTTCTTGCAGCGCTGGGGCTCATTCTGGAAGCCGCGCTCTGCGTAGAATTCCTGCTCACCAGCGGTGAAAACGAATTCGTTGCCACACTCTTTGCACACTAAAGTCTTGTCTTCGTACATGGATAGATTACCTCTCTTTGGTTAGTTGTTGCCCCGTAAGCGCCAATCATGTAGGTTCGGTCTTCAGGGAAAAATATATGCGCACGGCTTAACCGTTGTCGCCAGATTGAGCTGACTCTTGAGCCGGGGGAAGCGAAATCCAATGAAGAAAAGCTCCGCACAACCGGAGATCGACAAGAGAACAGGAAGAATGAGCCATTCAGACTCACAAAGGTCATTATAACAGAAATTGCAGGTTTGTCAATAGGTTTTCCTATAGTTTTCTGAAAGATTTCCGGACAATTCTGAACTTCATCCCATGCTGAGCTGGGTCTGCCCCATTTGCTCTATCCCCAAATGGGCATAAGCGCTCTGGGTGACGCAACGACCCCGGGGTGTCCGGGTCAAAAAGCCCAACTGCATCAGGTATGGCTCGTACACATCCTCCAGCGTGACCGCCTCCTCACCGATGGTGGCAGCCAGTGTTTCCAGTCCCACCGGGCCGCCGCTATAGTGCTGAATGATGGCGGTCAGCATTCGCCGGTCAATGGCATCCAAACCCAGAGCATCCACTTCCAGTCGGCTCAACGCCAAGTCCGCAGCCTGTCTGGTGATGACCCCCTCAGCACAGACCTGAGCGAAGTCCCGCACCCGGCGCAGAAAGCGGTTGGCGATTCTGGGTGTACCCCGGCTGCGGGCGGCAATTTCTCTCGCCCCGTCCGGGTCAATGGCCATGCCCAGAAGCGTAGCAGACCGGGTGACGATTCTGGCCAGTTCCTCGGTGGAGTACAGTTCCAGCCGCAGATTTACGCCGAATCTGTCCCGCAGAGGGCTGGATAGCTGACCGGCTCTTGTGGTAGCACCCACCAGCGTAAATCGGGGCAAATCCAGCCGGATGGAATTGGCAGAAGGTCCCTTGCCCACAATAATATCAATGGCGAAATCTTCCATGGCTGGGTAGAGAATCTCCTCCACCACCCGGTTGAGCCGGTGAATCTCGTCAATAAACAGCACATCACCGGGATTCAGGTTGGTCAGCAGTGCCGCCAGGTCACCGGGTTTTTCAATAGCCGGCCCGGAAGTAACCCGGATGTTGCCGCCCATCTCGTTGGCGATGATGCCCGCCAGTGTGGTCTTGCCCAGACCTGGAGGGCCATAGAGCAGAGTATGATCCAACGGCTCGCCACGGCGGCGGGCGGCCTCAATATAGACCGAGAGGTTGCTCTTTGCCTTTTCCTGTCCGGTGTAATCGGAAAGTCGCTTAGGGCGCAGGCTGACCTCTCCGGAGTCCATGCCGGTAAGGGTCGGGACGATCATGGGCGTCTCCGATTCCTGAGAAAACTCTATACTCATAAACAATACCTTTTCTGTTCTTCTGGTTGAAAAATTACTGCGCAGGCGTGATTACCAGACGGCAGTACCTGCAATACCATGCCGCCGCCCGATACCCCCGGAAGTAGCCACCGTCCCCCATTTTCACAGCACCTTTTGCTACACCTGTACGAAAGAGGGATGGACTGGCTTCTTTGGGAATCCACTGCACCGGCTGGGCCGGGTTACAAAAATAGCCCTCATCCATTGTCTTTTTGCAATTGGGACAGATCATCCATATACACCTCCCGTGTTGTGAATGCATGGAATCCCAAGGAAGGATTATCCTTTCATGACCATACCCCGAAGGGCGTAGCGCACCATTTCCTCTGTGCTGGCGTTGGCATCGCAGCCCTTCAGTGCGGCGGCAATCTCCCCGGAATTGTAGCCCAGCTCCTGCAAAGCCGCCGTTGCCAGTGCCACATTGTTCCCCGGGGCGGGCACATTCATACTGGGGCCGGAGAAATCCAGCTCCACTGAACCGCCGCCGATCTTATCTTTTAATTCCAGAATGATTCGCTGGGCCAGTTTCTTTCCCACACCCTGCGCAATGGTCAGGGCCTTTTCATCCCCGGTCATCACCGCCAAGGTGAAGCTCTGGGGGCCACCGGAGGAGAGGATGGAGAGCGCCGCCTTGGGACCAACACCATTGACCCCCACCAGGAGCTGATAGCACCGTTGCTCCTCCCGGGAGATGAAACCGGTCAGGTCAAAGGCATCCTCCCGGATATTCTCGCAGATATACAGCCGGGCAGTCTGATTTAACTTAAGCTGTCCGGCGGTGTAAGCAGAAATGGCACAGCCATAGCCCACCCCGGCGCACTCGATTACCGCTAAATTGGGTTCAAGAATGGTCACAGGACCTTGGAGATAATAAAACATAAACACACCTTTACTCAAGTAAACAGGGAATGGTTGTGGAATCTCCCTTTGCAACAGCGGAAAAGAATGATATTTCTGATCAGGAAGGCATATATTCTTTCCGGGCAGGTCACAAGGAAAGCCACCGGTTCCCATTGACGATTGTCCGTTACTTCAGGAGCGCCTCTCCTGCCTTGTAGATATCTCCTGCGCCCATTGTGACAATGACGTCTCCCGGGCCGGCGATTTTGCGGAGATATTCAGTGACTTCGGGCAAAGTCTCAAAGTATACCGCACCCTCGATTTGGTCGGCAAGGTCTTTGGAACTGACTCTGCCGGGGTTGCGCTCTCTGGCGGCATAGATTTCTGCCAACACCAGCTGGTCTGCCGCCTGCAATTCCCGGACGAAATCCTCAAACAGCAGTTTTGTCCGGGTATAGGTATGAGGCTGGAAGGCCAGAATCAGCCGCTGGAAACCCATGGTCTTGATGGTCTGAATGGCCGCCCGCAGTTCGCTGGGGTGGTGGGAATAGTCGTCATAAATTTTCGCGCCGTGGTATTCGCCCTTATACTCCATGCGCCGTCCTGCCCCATGAAACTGGGACAGCGCCAGCTCCACCTTCTCTCCGGGGACACCCATAAGCCACGCCACCGCAATAGCTGCAATGGCATTGGCGGCATTGTGCCTGCCATAGACGCCCAGATTGACCCGGCAGTATTCCTGACCATCACAAACGGCTGTAAACTGCCGCCAATCCGAAGAATAGCCCCTGCCGTGGACGCGGTTACGGTCGGTCAAACCAAAGGAGATATAGTCAATCCCCTCCAGCGCCTTGACGGTGTTATAGTCGTCGCCATTGGCCACCACCATGCCCGTTTTCTGGGGCACAAGCTGGACAAACTGACGGAAAGAGTCCTGAATTTCCCGCAAATCCTTGAAGAAATCCAGATGGTCTTCCTCAATATTCAGCACCACGGCCAGCGTGGGGAAGAAATTCAGAAAGGAATTGCAATACTCACAACTCTCCAGAACAATGGACTCGCCCTTGCCCACCCGGTGACCAGCCCCCAGAGCGGGGAGTGTTCCGCCAATCATCACCGTGGGGTCCATGTCGGCGGTCATGAGAATCTGGGTCACCATGGAGGTGGTGGTGGTTTTGCCGTGGGTACCGGAGATGCAGATGGCATTTTTATAGCTCTGCATCAGCACACCCCAGGCCTCAGCCCGCTCAAACACCGGGATGCCCAGTGCTCTCGCGGCAGCAATCTCCGGATTATCGTTGTGGGCGGCGGCGGTGCGGATGACACAATCTGCCCCCAGCACATTTCCCGCCTGATGGCCAATGGAGACCTGAATTCCCTTCTCCTGCAATTCCTCCGTGGAGACGGAGGCGTTCATATCCGAACCGGTGACAGTAAGCCCCATATCCTGGAGCACCAGCCCCAGTGGGCGCATGGAAACGCCACCGATACCCACCAGATGCGCCCGCTTGCCGGGGACAAGGTAGGATTTGATCTTCTTATTGGAAAAAGCAGCCATGGTCAAAACTCCCTGCTTACAATAGACTAGTTTTCAGATTCTGCATAAAACTTGACAGTTTATTATAGTACATCTCCGGGAAGTTTACAAGTGGTTTGGCAGAAATATTTCCAAAACCATCCGGAAATCTGCCCATTCCGAAGATCACGTTTGGCCTTCCCCGGAAGAAGTCGCAGATTCTCCTTGCAGGACATATAATTTACCGGCTATTAAACGATGAAATAACACCAAAAAGCTCTATTTTTTCAAAATACCCCTTTACAGACCGGGGTTCAATCATGTATAATATAAGCACATAACCCGTACCCCAAAGGATGCGGGGGTCACCCTCATTTGGGCGACTAGTACATATATTGGAGGAATTTTTATGTCTATCAAAATTGGTATCAACGGTCTGGGCCGTATTGGCCTCATGGTCATGCGCGAGAGTCTGAAGCACCCCGAGATTGAGGTTGCTGCCATCAATGCCTCTTATCCTCCCGAATATCTGGCTTACACCCTGAAGTATGACACCATGCACGGTCATTTCCCCGGCGAAGTGGGCTATGGCGAGAAGTGCCTGATTGTCAACGGTAAGGAGATTCCCATTATCGGTCAGCGTGACCCCGCCCTCCTGCCCTGGGGCGAGCTGGGCGTGGAGTACGTTGTCGAGAGTACCGGCAAGTTCCTGACCAAGGAGCTGGCTCAGGCCCACATCGACGCCGGTGCCAAGAAGGTCGTCATGACCGGTCCCGCCAAGGACGATACCCCCATGTTCGTCTGTGGCGTCAACCTGGATAAGTACACCAAGGACATGAACATCGTGTCCAATGCTTCCTGCACCACCAACTGTCTGGCTCCTCTGGCCAAGGTGATTAACGATAACTGGGGCATCGTCGATGGCCTGATGACCACCGTTCACTCTACCACCGCCACCCAGCCCACCGTTGATGGTCACTCCAAGAAGGACTGGAGAGGTGGCCGCGCCGCTTCCGGCAACATCATCCCCTCCTCCACCGGCGCCGCCAAGGCTGTTGGCAAGGTCATCCCCGAGCTCAATGGCAAGCTGACCGGCATGGCCATGCGTGTTCCCACTCTGGATGTCTCTGTGGTTGACCTGACCGTCAATCTGGCCAAGCCCGCCAAGTATGAAGAAATCTGCGCCGCCATGAAGGCCGCTGCCGAAGGCGAGCTGAAGGGCATTCTGGGCTACACTGAGGAAGCTCTGGTCTCCTCTGACTTCCTGGGCGACACCCGCACCTGCATCTTCGACGCCAAGGCCGGCATTGCCCTGACCGACACCTTCATGAAGCTGGTTGCCTGGTACGACAACGAGACCGGCTACTCCGACAAGATTCTGCAGCTCATTGAGCATATGTACAAGGTGGACCACGCCGAGTAAGTTCAATTTCCCACCCCGCCGCCTGACCTCCATCAGGCGGCGGTTTTCTCCTCTGCGGCAAACCTTCCCGGCAACCTATACTATGCCGGATTTCATCCGTGGTCACATTTCTGAGCCTGCGCAACGGCACAATGCGCCAAAACAGCCCAAACCGTGAAAATTGGTTTGGGCTGTTCTCATTCTATTGGTATAGGGACTAATTGTTTTCCCAGGGCAAACCTGCCTCGTAATCGTAGAGTTCCGGTTCAACCGGCCCATTGGTTTGGATTTTCACCAATCTGGAAGATTGCAGTTCCTCATCCCAGACAAAGAGCCAATAACCCTCATCTCCCATCCGGTAACCGCCCAGAATGCGCCCAGTCGGGAGCGCAAACTGAGACAATTCTTCAGGTGTTAACGGATATCGTTCGGGGAATTCCCTAATCTTGACGGTGCTTCCATCCTGATCAAAGGAAGTATTCCAGCCGTCCCAAGGATGCGGTTGCCAGGGAGAATCATGGGTTTCCCGATAAAGCACAATGTATGCCGGGAAGTTTTCGTAAGCACCGTCAGACCACGGAAGTCCCTCATCCTTCGTAAAACTACACGTCACAGAGAAGGCCACCCGAAGGCCATAGGTATCCTTGAGCGGGAGATCCGGATGCAGAGCGTGGTGTGAGGTGTGGAGGAGCAAATCTGTATGACCCGGATCATAGGCCAGGCGGTGAATCTCCAGATTCTTGGTATTACCATGCTCGACTCGTTGCAGAGCCAACTCCCAGGCATATTCGTACAGCTCAGCCATTTCCTCCTCGGTGAAGGGATACACATATATTTCCTCATGCCTGAACCAAAACTCGACCGCATCATCCGTGTGCATTGTTGGTGGCAATGTGGTCTCTGCCGTCTCGGTTGGCATAGTTTCGATGGTCGCCGCAGGTTCTGTTGCCATATTCTCATTGGTCGGTACAGTGGTTGCCACAGAGACATCCTCCGGTGCTGACTCCGTGGGTGTCATTCCCACGCCGGAAGCGGCACAGGCGCAAAGCAGACACATCACCAGCAAAAGCCCGATTCCAGTGACTATACTACGATAGTTCATTTCGCACCTCCTGTTTTACCATTCCTTCCCCAACGGTGTTGATTTCCAAATCCGACAGGTAATAGTAGCCATCTACAATGTCCGCGGTGACAAAGGTAAGTGTTGCTTCATCTTTATCGCACTCAACAATATAATCGCGAAGAAGTGTATAGGCGCTTTCTGAATCAGTTGTATGCGCCGCAATGAAAAGATTACTGGTTCCTCTGGAACCAACAGTACCCGTCGCCCGGGTCACAAACATCGCATGATTCAGTTCGCCCAGGGGTAAGGGACTGCTGTTCCCTTGCGCATCCCAGGCGATTACATCCCCCACACCAGCCCTGGCAATTCCAGAATAGTAATAACCCTGTGGCCCCTGTTGCGTATAGTTGCTCCGGGAAATCAAGTTCATAAAACCATTGACATTGGCCCATGCGTAGTTGTAGTCGTCCCGGGAGTAGTAGGTCGACCCCTCGCCGTTGCACCAAATGTTGGGAGAATTGGCAGCAAAGTACCTGGTAGAAATAGCCGGAATTGCTTTAATGGAAGATCCGCTGGTTCCGCAACCGGGAACCAAGCCTGCCCAAACACATTGAGAAGCAAAGTTTTGGCAGTCATCACCATAAGATGTAAACAGGCTATTCCGCCCATCAAAGTACGTTCTGGCATAATCCACCGCAGCAGTGGTGCTGTAGGACACTCTGGTCATACCAGATCTCTGAGGAACCACCTTAGGCAACGCCGCCTCAACATAGGTTATCTGCGCCTGAGTTTCAGCTTCAATCAACCGCTGAACCGCAGTCTCAACATCAAAAGCCTCCAGCGCTGATGCTTCGTCCCAGCCACCCAGCATACTGGTTGTCGCCGCAACAATCTTCCAGCCGTCAGCATAAATCAGTTCCAGATAATACACATAGTTGAGATAGCAGGTTTCCTCAAAGCTGCCAGTAATTTCATAGCGGTAATGCACACCAATCTCTGCTGTGCAGGTATCTCCGGAAATCGTGGCCTTGAAATTGTCAAAAGTGATCTCATCGGACAGCACTCGCACGTCTGTAGCCTGGCGTACCAGCCGCTGGTACTCTGTAGCACTTGCCAAGTAAGCGATTGTGTTGTCCAATTCAGGAGCCGAGGCGGCAAAAGCCGTGCAATCGTAGTTGCTGTCCCGCTTGGCCGCAAACACAGATGCAATAAACCACTCGCAGGTAGGTTGCAAAGCGTCAATTGCACTGAGCTTAGCAGAAGCCATCTGCAAGCTTTGCAGATACTCCTGCTGTGTCAAGCTGGTTGTATCCATAATTGGTGTAACCTGAGCATCGGCGCTAACCTGCTGGGGAAGTCCATTTTCCGCAGCTCTGGCACCAGGCGGCAGAAAAAGCAACGAAAACAGGACGATAGCACACAAGCCGGTACAAATAGTTCTTAGGTGATTTTTTCCGGTTGACATATTACCAACTCCTTTATATTATGGGCGTTTGCGTTTTATACTTAAACCATCCTACCAGTGGTCCATCAAGTAACTATAATTATAATACAATCATCTTCATTTGTCAAGTGAAATCCATCGCCCCATCATCCCACTTCCCATCCAGCAGGTGTCCCGGCATTCTCCCCAAAATCCCCCCACCATTGTCCTTCAACCAAGCCCTGCGCACCCCATAATCCGGCATTACCCGCTCCACTTCTGCCCAGAACTTAGGCGAGTGGTTCATCTCCTTCCGGTGGCACAGTTCATGGACCACCACATAGTCCAAAACTTCCTCAGGCACCAGCATCAGCAGGCAATTAAAATTCAGATTGCCCCTCCCGGAGCAGCTCCCCCATCGACTGCGCTGGTTGCGGATGGTGATGGTGCCATAATTGACCCCCACCAATGGGGCATAAACCTCTACCCTCCGGGGAATCACCGCCATGGCCTTCTCCGTCAGAATCCGAATTTCCTCCGTTGTCAGCAAGGGCAGCCGTGGCTGGGCAGCAATCCGGGCAAGATGTTGGGCAATCCACTGGCGCTTGCTCCGCAGAAAATCCTCCACCTGAGCCGTGGGCATGAATCGGGGGCAGCGCACCACCACCTGCCCCTGGGGGGTGATTTGGATGGAAATGGTTCTCCTGTTGGCACGAATCAGGGTAAATTCAGGCAGAAAAGGGCTGTTGTTCATATTAACCTCCATGGGGATTGGTTGACTTACGCCGGGTAAAGGTTGATCAATTCACATCCAGGACTTGCTTTTTTCGGTCGAATGTGGTATCGTTTCCCCGCCGGGTCATCCCATAATCCAGTTCTTCCATCATCATAACAAACAGGAGGAAAAAATACAATATGGTCCATCTGCTTCTACCCCTGATTTACATTGCATTCATCAGTTTAGGGCTTCCCGACGGTCTTCTGGGTGCCGGTTGGCCCACCATGTATGGGGAGCTGGGTGTGCCGGTGTCCTGGGCCGGCGTTGTCTCCATGATTATCGCCGTGGGCACCATTGTTTCCAGTTTGCTCAGCGACCGCCTGACCCGCAAACTGGGTGCAGGGAGAGTCACCGCCCTGAGTGTAGCACTAACCGCCGTGGCCCTTCTGGGATTTTCCTGGAGCGGACAGTTCTGGATGCTGTGCCTCTGGGCTGTCCCCTATGGCTTAGGGGCAGGCAGTGTGGACGCCGCCCTGAATAACCATGTCGCCGTCCACTATACCAGCCGCCACATGAGCTGGTTGCATTGTATGTGGGGCGTGGGTGCATCAGTAGGGCCATATATCATGGGTTATGCCTTGTCTCTGGGCCAGCACTGGTCGGCGGGATACCAGTGGGTGGCCATGATTCAGGTGGTGCTGGTTTTGGTGCTGGTGCTGAGTCTTCCGGTGTGGCGCAAACAGCACTCACCCATCGATGCCGCATCCGCCGAAACTGCCCCTCCCCTGCCCTACCGTCAGCTTCTGCATCTTCCCGGTGTCCCGGCGGTGATGCTGACCTTCCTGTGCTACTGCGCCTTGGAGCAGACCGCCGCACTGTGGGCATCATCCTATCTGAATCTGCACAAGGCCATGCCAAAGGAGACTGCCGCCTTCTTCGGCAGTCTGTTCTTTCTGGGCATCACCGCCGGCCGGGGTCTCAATGGCTTCCTCACCCTCCGCTGGAGCGATCCCTTGCTGACCCGCATGGGCTTTGTGGTCATTGCTCTGGGCATTGGACTGCTGGCGCTCCCACTGGGAAAATATGGCGCACTGGCAGGATTGGTGCTGGTGGGGCTGGGCTGTGCGCCCATCTATCCCTGCACCATCCACGCCACCCCCACCCACTTTGGTCTTGCTCACAGTCAAGCCATTATCGGCTTACAAATGGCCAGTGCTTATGTGGGCAGTTGCCTGATGCCGCCGCTCTTTGGTTTCCTTGCCAGCCATTTGGGACAGCGTATTCTCCCGGTCTATCTGCTGGTCTTCCTGCTCATTATGGTCCTGAGTCACAAAACCCTGCTGAAGAAAACCGGTCAACAATAAGATAAGCCACAGCCTCCAAAACGATGGGTGCTGTGGCTTTTTGTATGGTTTAGTTTCGTGATCCGGAGCAAATCGCTTGTCTGCGGTGACTCATTCTCATCCGGCACGGAGAAACTCACTGCTGTTGTGCAACCTCGTCCTCTGCAGGAATGATGGCAATGACCTTAACAAACGTGACCCGGTGGGCATCGGTTTCCTCCACCGTCACAGAGAGCCGGTCATAGGTGAAGTGGTCACCCACTGCAGGGATATGCCCCACCTGCTCCATGACCCAGCCGCCCAGAGATATACTGTCCGACTCGCTCTTGATCTGGAAGAAGTCCAAAAAGTCGTCCAGATTCACGGAACAGTCCACCAGATAGGTATCCGCCTCCAGTTTGCGGAAGTCTTCCTCCACCTCGTCATGTTCGTCCCAGATTTCGCCCACCAACTCCTCCAGGATGTCCTCCATGGTAACAATGCCCAGTGTTCCACCATATTCATCAATAACAATGGCGATGTGCGCTTTATTGGACTGCAGGAATTGAAGCAAATCGCTGATTTTCTCCGACTGATGAATAAACACCGGCGGGGTCATAATGTCCGACACGGCCTTGTGGGTAATGCCGCCGCCCACATAGAAATCCTTCTGATGGATGACGCCCACGATGTTATCGATGGTTTCTTCATAGACCAGCAACCGGGAATAGCGGGACTGGGTGAAGCACTCAGCAATTTCCTCCTTGGTGGCATCCACGGGAACAGCCTCCAAATCCACCCGGTGGGTCAGAATATCCTCCGCCACCAAATCCCGGAATTCGATGGCATTGCGCAACAGTTCGCCCTCGGTTTCGTCAATACTGCCCTCCTGCTGAACCTCGTCCACCAGAAGCAGCAGTTCCTCCTGAGACATTTTCGTGTCTTCGCTGGAATGGAACAGTCTGGAAACCAGCTTCTTCCACTGGGTGAACAGGAAGTTGACCGGAGTCAGTACCCAAATCAGCAGGCGGATAATGGGTGCACTGAACATGGCGAATTTTTCGGGGTAATCCTTGGCGATGCTCTTGGGGGTAATCTCGCCAAAAATCAGCACCACGACAGTCACCACAACAGTAGAGACAGTGGCACCAATATCGCCATAGAGCCCCACAAACAGTAATGTGCCAAGGGAAGCCATTGCGATATTGACAATGTTATTTCCCACCAGAATGGTGGAAATCAGTTTATCATATTGCTCAGAAAGACGGAGCGCCAGGTCTGCTCTGCGGTTGCCCTTTTCTGCCATGGCCTTCAGTCGGGTCTTGTTGAGGGACGAGAAGGCCGTCTCCGTGGCGGAAAAATAAGCGGACATGATGATGCAGCACACCATGGCAACGATACTGGGGACCAATTCGGTATTCATGTTGACGTTACTCCTTTATGTATTTGATCGTAATGGGTAAAAATGGGCGCAAAAATACATACCTATTCCCCATTGGGCGCAGGTATGCTCCGTATTAACCAGATCAAATTGTGAGGGCACTCGTCAGCGTCACTATCGGAACTGTCCATTTGGCGTATCACACTCCTCTTTTTTGATATTGGAGCTATTATACTGTAAAATCCTCCGTTCGTCAAGAGGGGATATGCACAAATGTGAAGATCTACAGAAAGCCGGGACCCCCGAAGGAGTCCCGGCAGAAAGGAGATACACGCCATGAAACAGCTCACAGCGAACTTAAGTTAAAGGTTTTGCATTAGCCCTCGCAATACCGCATGAGGATGGTGGCAATCTGAGCCCGGGTAGCGTTACCCTGAGGCGCCAGAGTAGCATCATCCATGCCGTTGATCAGGCCCACAGATACAGCCCAGTTCATAGCCTCAACGGCATAGTTATTGACCTTATCGGCATCGGCAAAGTCAGCCAGAGCATCTTCTTCGACAGCCTCAGCACCGGCATAACGGTACAGAATAGTGGCAATCTGCTCACGGGTAATGTTGGCGTTGGGGGCGAAAGCGGTTTCAGAGATGCCCTTAACGACCTCAGCGTTGTATGCCCAGATGACCGCATCGGTGTACCAGGTGTCGTCAGCAACGTCGGTGAAGGGATGCTCCAGATCTTCCACGTTGGGCTCACCTGCCATGCGGTACAGCACGGTGACCAGCTCGGCACGGGTCAGGTTGGCGTTGGGGGCGAAGACGGTTTCGCTCTTGCCGTTCATCAGACCGTTGCGGATGACATAGCAGACGCCCTCGTGATACCACTGCTTGGTGTCCACATCGCTGAACTTCTCAGCGGGGCAGACGGGAGCGACTTCACGGGTCTCGGTGGCATCGCAGTCGGCGCAATAGCGGGTTTCCTCG
>SVLX01000043.1 GCA_015067725.1 Oscillospiraceae bacterium
TTTACGCCAAAACCCGGCTCTTGTACAGTCTTTTCTGCACAGAGCCGGGTTTTGTATTCTTTTGCTATAAGGGCTGCCTCACGTATCTTAGTGAGACAGCCCCTTGTTTTTGCTGGTCGGCAAATGAGAAAGGGGGGTTAGTTCTCGCTCAAATTGCGGTACAGGAAGGTGACGATATGGGCTCTGGTGCAGGTATTGTTGGGTGCGAATTTGTCCGCACTTATGCCCGTGGTAATGCCCTGCTCCACTGCCCAAAGGACAGCTTCGGTGTACCACTGTCCGGTGGGGATATCTGCAAAGGGATTATTTGCAGAGGATGTGGGACATCCGGCGGCACGCCACTGGAAAGTAACCGCCTGGCTTCGGGTACAGGCCCGGTTAGGTTCAAAGGTAGTAGCACTCATGCCGGTAGTAATTCCTTCTTCTACCGCCCAGAGAACGGCCTTGTAATAATACTCGTTCTTGTCCAGGTCGGTAAAGGGAGTCGTATTGCTCTGGGGTTCAGGCTCGCCCATAGCCCGCCACAGGAAGGTGACAATCTGCGCCCGGGTACAGGCGTTGTTGGGTGAGAATGTGGTGGGGGTGGTGCCGGTGGTGATGTTGTTGGTGTACGCCCAGAGGACAGGAGCATAGAAGTAGTCAGTATCAGACACATCGGAGAAGTTTTCCGTGGGAGAATCTTCGGGTAGACCAGCAACCCAGGTCAGAGTGCCGCCGTAGTCGTGAAAATACTCTTTTGTCCAGGTGTCGTTGTTCTCTGGATAGTAAACAGTAGCTGTCACGCCGGTAAACGTAAACGAATCTAAGTATTCTGGTGCATCTCCTAGAAATACCACTGTATGCAATTGGGAACAGCCCGCAAACGCTAGACCGCCAAAACTCTTTATGCTACTGGGTATGGTACACGTTCTAATTGTACCAGGTGCCTGAACTAAATCTGTCTGTTCTTTGTTAAACAGGATACCGTCCTTGCTGGTAAAGTACGGATTATCTCCCGCTACGTCAATTGCGACCAGATTTGCACAGTCTTGAAATGCCCCGGACAGAATCCATTCCACCTTGGAAGGGATAACAATCTCTCTCAAACCGGAGCATCCTCGGAAAGCTCCATTTCCGATATAAACAACACTCATGGGAACGACCATATCCGTTAATCCGGTACAGTTTCTAAAAGTATTCGCCCAGATATGCGTAATGCCTTCTGGAATGGTAATGCTGGTTAGATTTGTGCAGTCCTGAAAGGCACTATCTTCAAGTTCTGTAATACCGTTAGGGATTATATACTCACCGCCAAGCGCACATGGTATCCGAATCAAGGTCGTTTGCTCTTTATTAAACAGAACGCCATCTTTGCTACTGTACCTGGAGTTTTCTTCAGCTACCGTGATTTCTGCTAGATTTTTGCAGCCACTAAAAGTCCCTCCATGAAACCCAGCAGTACTCCGTCCGAGTCTCACACTGGTCAGGCCAGTACAATCTTCAAAAGCAAACTGCCCAATACTGGTAACACTGTCAGGAATGGTAATCTCGCTCAGAGAAGTGCAACCACTAAATGCTTGTAGCCAGATTTCGGTAAGACCCTCTGAAAGCTCGACTCTGGCTAAGTTGGTGCAACCACTGAATGCGCTGGTCCAGATGTCGGTGACACTACCAGGTATCGAAGCATAGGTGAGCGCTGTGCAATTCTGAAATGCAAAACTATCAATTGAGGTGACACCCTCCATAATCACTAGCACCTCAATCAAGTTGACATAATCCAACCAGGGTGAGGGTAAGGGGGTCTCCATTTCTCCCACTCCAGCAATAGTCAAAACCCCATCGCTGGTCAGCTCCCAAGTCAAATTCTCGCCACAGGTGCCGGAAGCAACCACATCTGCGGCCAGGGCGGCGGTGGGCAGTGCGGTAAGCACCAAGACCATCGCCAGAATCAGGGACAAAAATCGTTTGTTCATCATCATTCCTCCTAACAAAGTGTTTTCGATTTTGTGCCACCCTCATTATAGTCTCTTTAACGACTATAGTCAAGAAGAAAAATATATCCTAGGATAAAAAGTAATACTATCCTAGGAGATGATACCATGATCCACTACGCCCCCTTCTGGCAAACCCTGAAAAAATCCCGGGAATCTACCTACACCCTCATCAAAAACCACCACATTTCCAGCTCCACCATCGACAAGCTGCGCAAGAATAAACCCCTGAACACCACCACCATCAATGACCTCTGCCGGATTCTGCATTGTGCCGTGGAGGACATCATGGCCTATGCACCCTCGGAGGATGACCAGATACTTTAATGGTTCAATCTGCACCATAAACAAAACTCCCCCCAAAACAGACGCAAATGAAAGCAGTCTGCTTTGAGGGGATTATCTTTACCGGAGCAAAGTTACGGAATTGCCGCCAGTGTCTCTGCATCCCAGGCCCTGACCCGCTTGCGGTAAACCACAAAGAAGGCCACCATCTGCGCCAGGAAGGTCAGTGTCCACGATATGGTATAGGAGAAATACAGGCACTGGGGGGTATGGTACTGCGGGATTTGGAAAATGGTCATAATCCAGCCAATTCTCAGCCCGCACACACCCAGAATGGAAATGATCATGGGGGTGAGAGATGCGCCCATGCCCCGCAGACCGCCGGTGGAGACATCCATAAGCCCGCAAAGGAAATAGGGCAGGCAGATAAAGGTCAGCCGGATGAGCCCATATTCAATGGCCTCGGCAGAGTCGGTGATGTAGATGGAGAGCAGTGGCCGCCCCAGAGAGAACACCAGCGCACCGGAGCAGATGCCCACCAGTGCCACACAGCCCAGACACATCCACAGAATCCGCTTGACCCGCTTATATTGATGAGCGCCCGCATTCTGACCGATGAAGTTGACCGCCGTCTGGTGGAAGGAATTGATGATGACATACACAAACCCCTCCAGATTGCCTGCGGCGGCATTTCCGGACATGACGATATCGCCAAAGGAGTTGATGGAGGACTGAATCATTACGTTGGAAATGGAGAACAACGAGCCCTGAATGCCCGCCGGGAGACCAATCCGAATCATCTTCAGGAGCTGTACCCGGTAGAAGCGCATTTTGGAGAGAATCAGTCTGCAGGCATCGGTTCTGCGCATCAGGACGATAACCACCAGAACCGCGGACACACCCTGAGAAATGATGGTCGCCAAAGCAACACCCGCCACATTCATCTGGAACAAAGTGACAAAAATCACATTCAGCACCACATTGACAACACCGGCAATGGCTAAGAAAATCAGGGGGCTCTTGGTGTCGCCTGCCGCCCGGAGGATGGAGGCGCAGAAGTTATAAATCATGGTAAAGGTAATGCCGCCGAAATAAATCTTCATGTAGATGGAAGACAGCGCCAGCACGTTCTCCGGCGTATCCATCAGGCGCAAAAACGTCTCCGAGCAGGTGACGCCCACCACCGTCAGCACCACGCCGCTGACCAAGGCCGCCGGCAAAGCCGTATGCACCGTCCGGTGAACTGCCTCATGGTCGCCGCCGCCAATGGCATGGGCCACGGACACGCCTGCGCCCACGGAAAGACCGATAAACAAATTGACAATCAGGTTGGTAATGGCACCGGTCGCGCCAACTGCCGCCACGGAAATACTGCCGCAATACCGCCCGACCACCACCAGGTCAGCCGCATTGAACAGAAGCTGCAAAATGCTGGTCAGCATGATTGGCACCGTATAAAAGATGATATTTCTGAGCAATGACCCGCTGAGCATATTGCTGTTTTGTCTTTTCAACAATGACACCTTCCTTATTTTTTCTTGTGGGTCACCGGAGTGGTCAGCCACAATTCTGTCATGGTCACATCCACCGGGGAGGACAGCACCACTTTGCGGAAGTTTGCGCCCAATCCGGGAAAGAACCATTGTGCTTACTATACTACAGCCCACATCCAAAGTCAAGTTTATCCGACCCGGATAGGCACAAATTCCGGTATGCCCGGCTACCCATTTTCGCCGCACCGCTTGACAATCCTCCCCGCCATGGTATAATAAACCCATAAAATCCACGTCCGGGGCTACCCCGGAGAAAGAGAGGATGGTTTATTATGGTATATCCCATGAACATTGCCGGACTGAAGCGGGAGCTTCCCATTTGCAAGGTCACGGACGATCTGTATATCGGCGCATTCGTCATTTTCGGTGACCAGGAGTTGACGGTGGCCACCGCCCGGGAACTGCTGAAGCTGGCCCCAGAGTATGACTACCTGATCACCGCCGAGGCCAAGGGTATCCCCCTGATTCACGAAATGGCCCGTCAGCACGGCGACAAGAAGTATATGCTGGCCAGAAAGGGCGCGAAGCTGTACATGACCGGCGTTTTTGAGACTGTGGTGCACTCCATCACCACCGCCAAGGAACAGCGGCTGTATCTGGACACCGCCGATGCAAAGTTGATGCGGGGCAAGCGCATCCTGATTGTGGACGATGTGATTTCCACCGGCGAATCTCTGGCGGCGCTGGAGGCTCTGGTGAATCAGGCCGGCGGCAACATCGTCGGGCGCATGGCCATCCTGGCTGAGGGCGATGCTCAGGAGCGGAAAGATATTCTTTATCTGGAAAAACTGCCTCTGTTTAATGCAGACGGCACGGTAAAGGCATAAAATCGGATCGATGGCATAGGTCTGTCCGGCACGAAGTCACTTCCCATGGGGGTACTCCGCCGGAGAGCCTATGCCATTCGTTTTTGTCAACGGGAGGTGTATGGATGTTTCTTGTTTTTGGAATTCTAAGCCCACTGGTTATGATTATGCGCATGCTTGCCAATCTGTTGAATATTCCCATGGAGAAGTACGGCTTTGTTGCGGCGGGCTTCATTCTTCTTCTGCTGGCGCTGGCGGCTGGTCAAATTGTCCCGGCGTGTAAGGAGAGGAAAGTGCACCGGCGTCAGGTTGTGGCCGTTGCATTGGTCTGCATTTTCGTCTGTAAGCTGATTCCCTATGTGGACAGCCGGACCAAAACGGTTACGCCGGAGTTGGTGGCCACACTGGAGGTGGAGGACATGGGCGAGCCGCCGGTGGAGGTCTATACCTATTTCTCTGTTTCCCGCTGGCCATTTACCCTGGAGTCCACCTTGTCCCCGACCCGGTCTTATACCTCGGCAGACGAGAAGGACTGGATTCTGGAAAATACCCCATCCACCGGGGAATATACCTATATCATTTCCTATGGTCACGAGATTTTGGCCCTGCATTACAATATTTGGAGCGGGTCAGACCTTTTGCCTGCACCATGGAATGGAGCAACCCCGGCGACCGAATTTGAAACCGGAACGGAATCCAATGCAGTCTATGTCTATCGGATTGATGCTCTGCCGCTGGATACCCATCCCTGATTTTTCGTAAAGTACCCCCAAAGCAACCCGAAGTCTTTGTCGCTTCCGGGTGCTTTGGGGGATTTGACTTTGCGGTAAAACCGCACCGACCCTTGTCCCCCTCATGCATGAGGGGAATGCCGAAGCCAGGGGGAGTACGGCAGAACCCAACAGTAAGCACCCACCTCCCGGCGAATCCGCTACCGCCCTCTCCGCCCTTCGGGCGCAGGCACCCAATCCATCAAAATGCCGCTCAATCAAAAGCAAATCCCAAATATCCCGGCTTCTCCCCCTCCCACTTTTCCAGCGGCCGGAACAGGGCGAAGGGTCGCCCGTTAGGCCAGGGGATGCGGAATATGCCCTCCTGCACCCGCAAAGCCTTGAGAATCTTGGGCGCCATGGCAATGGGGTCACGGCACAGCAGTTCTTGTCCCAGCAGTGTGCCGTCCGGGAGTACCGTTGCCGCCAGAAGCAGGTCTTTCCCGGCGTACAACCTGGCTTGCGTGGCCAAAAAGTCCAGACTGACCCCCTCCTGAAGTACCGCTCCGGGGGGCAACAAGTCCCGCCGCAGCTCCCCATATCGCCGGGGACTGACTGCCTTTAAGATGGTGGCAGGACCGGATGCGGTGGCCCTGATTTTGCCACGGGGCGCACAGGGGACATAGCCCATTTTGGCATAAAACCGCACCAGCTCCCGGGTGCCGGGAACGAGAATCGTGGCGGCAAAGCCCTGCGCCTCCAATTCCCGGTGGACTCTGTCCATGAGGGTGTTGCACAGTCCCTGACCCCGGCAGGCGGCTTTGGTGGCAACGGCATAGACATACGCCATCTGCTGACCGCCACAGGAACAGTCCAGCAGATACACTACACTCTGAATGTCCTCACCCTCTGCCATGACATGGCAACGGCGGGTGGAGAAGGCTGTCCCAAAGAACTGATCCAAAAAAGCGTCACTGTCGCCAAAAGCCTCTTTCCACAGCTCCCGCAGGGCAGGAACATCCTCCAATTTCGCCATGCGATACTCAGCCGCCATAGAAGGCCTCCTTCACATAGCAGACATACTGCTCCACCATCTTGTCCGGGTGATAGGACAGTTTGGCCTTTCTCAGTCCCGGCAGACCCATGTCGTCCTCCCGGTTCAGGTAGCGGATTCTGGGGTACTTCTCCCGGATGTAGCGGGCAAAGGTGCGGTTAATCATGGGGTATTCTCCCTGTACCTTACCCAGCGCCTTCTCAAAGTGGACATCAAAGACCTCACAGCACAGGTGAGAGCCCATGGTCAGCGCCAGAGGTTCATCGCCGTCAAAGAGAATCAGGCCATCCAGACCCAGTGCGCTGTAGTGGCTCAGGGCTCTGTCCGTTGCCCGCTGCTCCTGATGGTAGTCCATGTCCGGGTCGCTGAGGGAGTGGGCGGTGTACCAGTCGGACAGCATCTTGCGGCACAGTTCCAGATTGCCCGGGCCGATTTCCTCCACCCGCCAATTGGGCACAGCCTCCAGAAAGCGGTTGATGTGATTCCGCTTGGGCTGGTAGCTTTTGCCCTTCAGGTCGGCCAGATGGTCGATTTCATAGAGGTAGTCACTGCCATCCCGGTCGGAGAAGAAGATGAAGTGTCCGGGCATGGCTTCCTCCACCACCCGGCAGTCTTCCGCGGTCATGGCGGTCATGCGGAAGGGGATACCCCGCTCCATAGCATCGGCCTCCAGCTTCTCCAATACCGGCTTTAAGGGGCCCTGTCCTGCAGGGTAGAGGTACATAGACTTGCCGAAATAGTGGGAAAAGACGGTGAAATATCCGTCAATCCAGGCAAAACGCTGTCTGCCCCAGAGATAGAGGTTGACAAAGGAATACTCACAGCCCTGACGGCAGTCGCCGCAGAAGCAATCATAGACCGTCTGGCGGTCCCTTAAATTCAGTGGTTGAAAGTCAATCATCGTATGCTCCTTATGCTTTTTTCTTTTATTGTACCCCAAATTTTCCCAAAAAACAACCACAAAACAGAAAAAACAGGCGGATGAACTGCTCACCCGCCTGCTTTTCTGGATTCAGGGATTCTGCCGGAAGACCTCCAGCCCCGGTGCGGTTTCTGCGGCTTTGCCGGCGGCATAGAGAATTTTCGCCACCTCCAGCCGGGTCAGGGCATTGCTGTCGCCGGAGAGGGGAATGCCTGCCACAGCCATAGCCGCCACGGCATCCTGCGCCCAATCCGGTGCGGCAACACTCAGGGTATCGCCATCGGGGAGGGCAAGAATATTGTCCAGCATCACTGCCGCTTCTGCCGCCGTAATGGGGTCATTGGGGCGGAAGACCACTTCCCCCATCTCCTGAGACCCGGCGACGATTCCGAAGCGCATGGCTGTTGCCAGATAGGGATGCAACCACTGTGCGGTCTCGGCTTGATCAGCAAAGCCGGAGGTCATCACACCTTCATCCAGCGGCACATCCAGAAGCTCCATCACCATGGCCAGGAAGTCCCCTCGGGTGACGGTTTCGTCAGGACCGAAGCACGCCTCACCGGCAACCGTTGTCCCGCTGAACAGCCCCGCCTGCTTCATCCACAGGGCCTCAAACTGCCCGGAGGTCACGTCTTTATAGGTGGTGGCATCCAGAGGTTTCAGAATCTCCACCTCCACCACCGCCTCAGCAGATACAGCACCCTCGGGGTCAGTGACGGTAAAGGTGAAGCTGTCCTTGCCCACCTTGTTCTTTTTGGGGGTATAGGTGAAGCTGCCGTCTTCCTGCAAAAGCACATCACCCCGCTTGGGCTTCTCCACCAGGGTAAAGACCAGCGTCTTGCCCTCCGGGTCGGTGGCTTCCAGTTGCCCCTCACGCACCAGATTTTTATAGGTTTCGATTCGGCAATCCTTGACCACCGGGGGCTGATTTTCCGCCTTGCGGATAGAGATGGTCATGGTGGCTTCTTTTTCCACGCGTTTGCCATAGATGGGCAAGTAGGTGACCTGTGCCTCGTCGCTTTCCGGGGCGGTAGCCTTAAATGTCATGTTGTCCAGTTGTCCTGCAGTCAGGAAATCCCCGGGAAGAATAACCCGGGAGCCCAGAAGCACCAGGCCCTGAGAAGCATCGGGGACGCCGGTGATGCAAAGCCCGGTGAGCTCGCTGTCTGTCTCAGCATTAAACTGCCCGGACTGGAAGCAATAGACTGCCCCGGAGTCCACCGCAATGGTCTGGCTTCCGCCTGCCACCGGTGCATCAGATGCGGCTGCCCCCGGCACAAGCCCCAGCAAACCAAAAGCGACAGCGGCAGCCAGCGCAAGTGCCAGAATACGTTGTTTTCCCATGAAAAAATACCTCCTGTATCGGTTTACGCAGGTATTGTTTGCAGTTTCAGGAAAAACTATACGGCATTGGCAGGTTCTGCGCAAAAGTTTTTTCACCGGCGAATCCGCACCGCCTCCCCACCCCGTGCCTTTGCGAGGGGCTGTCAGCGAAACTGACTGGAGGAGCGGGGCTTTGCCAGTTATGATGCCTGTGGCAGTTATGATGCTTCGCAGTTATGATGCTTCGCAGTGATGATTCCCCTGCGGGGAAGTGACTTCGTGGGGAGGTTGCCTTCGATGTCCCTGCCCTCCGCGAATCCGCACCCACTCCACCGCTCAAGCGCAATCCCTCACCACGCAGAATCTTTTCTTAAGATTTCATAAAGATTTTCTGCGGGTGCTTCCTTTTCTTCCCCGGGCGTGGTACAATGGTTTCGTATATATCCCCAATCCCGTGGAGAAAGGAATCTTCCCATGAAAACCTGTCATCTATTTTGCGCCGCTGATTTTTCCGGACTTTTGGAGCAGCCCGGTGCAGGCGACTTGATTTTGGCCGCTGACGGCGGCCTGCGCCATACCCAGTCTCTTGGGATTACACCCCATGCCATTCTGGGTGACTTCGACTCTCTGGGTTATGTGCCACAGGGGGAAAATATCCTCCTGCACCCGGTGGAGAAAGACGATACCGATTCCATGCTTGCCGTCCGGTTGGGCTTGCAGGAGGGTTGCGGGCGGTTTTTGTTCTATGGTGCGCTGGATGGTCCCCGGCTGGACCATACGGTTGCCAATTTCCAGACACTGGCGTTTTTGGCCTCCCACGGGGCTTTTGGTTATCTGGTGGGGGAGCAATATCTGGTCAGTGTCCTTGCTCCCGGGGAGGTCAGCTTCCCCGATGATGCCGAGGGTATCATCTCCCTGTTTGCCTTGGGGCAGGCGGTGACCGGGCTGAATATTCAGGGACTGCACTACCCCCTGACCAATGGCTCGCTCCAGCCGGACTTCCCGCTTGGGGTCAGCAACCACTTCACCGGCGCACCCTCCCGGATTTTCTGGGAACAGGGTCAGCTTCTTCTGCTCTGGGACAGAAAAAATGGTCTGCCCCAGTACTGCTTAAAATCCGCACCCGGGGAGGGGTAAACCGTGACCAGGAGAAAGAAAAAACCATCTTCCGCCCCCTTGCCTCCGGTCTCTCCGGATCCCTCCTTTGGCCTGAGCCGGGAGCAGGTGGCAGAGCGCATTTCCTGCGGATGCACCAATGACCCCGGTAAGCCGCCCTCCAAATCCGAGGGACAAATCCTCCGGGAGAACCTTTTGACCTTTTTTAACTTTATCTTTCTGACACTGGCCGCCCTGCTGGTTATTGCCGGGTCATACCGGAATATGCTCTTTCTGGTCATCGCCGCCGCCAATGCCGCCATTGGTACAGTGCAGCAGATTCGCTCCAAGCGCACCGTGGACAAACTGTCGCTGGTGGCGGAAAAACCGGCAAACGCGGTGCGCTCCGGTGTGCTGATGCCTGTGCGACCCCGGGAATTGGTGCAAGATGACATTGTGGAGCTGGCTTTGGGCAGTCAGATTTGCGCCGATGGCATTCTCCGCTCCGGGGAGATTCAGGTCAACGAGTCCCTTCTTACCGGAGAAGCGGATGCCATCATCAAGAAGCCCGGAGACAGACTCCTGTCCGGCTCTTTTGTGGTGGCGGGTCGGGGACGATTTCAGCTCACCCAGGTGGGCAAAGATGCCTATGCCACCCGCCTTGCCCACGAGGCAAGGAAGAATCCCAAAGCCGCCCCCTCAGAGATGACCCGGGCGCTGAACCGGCTGATTCGCTATGTGGGCATAGCCCTTGTTCCCATTGGTCTGATTTTGTTCTACCGGCAGTATACCATGGTGGGCGGGGACTATCAATCGGCTGTGGAGGCCACCGTTGCCGCCCTCATCGGCATGATTCCTGAGGGGCTGTACCTGCTGACCAGTGTGGCGCTGGCGGTGTCCGCTATCCGGCTGGCCAGGCGGCGGGTATTGGTACAGGACTTAAACTGCATTGAGACTTTGGCCCGGGTGGATGTGCTGTGTGTGGATAAAACCGGCACCATCACCGATGATCAGCTTCAGGCCGCTGACCCAGTCCCTCTCGCCGCCGCAACCGGTTCGGATTGCGCCACGGAAGATATCCTCTGCGCTTTCTACAGTGACATCATTCCGGAAAACGACACCGCCAGAGCCATGCAACAGCGGTTTTCCGGGGAGAGCCAATGGCACTGCACCCATCGTGTTCCCTTTAATTCGCAGACCAAGTGGTCTGCCGCCGTCTTTGACCGGGGTACTTATCTGGTGGGCGCGCCGGAGTTCATTCTGGGGCAGGACAACCCTTCCCTCCGGGGGCAGATTGAACCCCTGACCCGGCAGGGCTATCGGGTGCTCCTGCTGGCTCAATATGACGGAATACCGGAGTTGGGCATGGCTCTGCGCCATGATGCGGTCACCCCTCTGGCCCTTATTCCTCTGCGCAACCGGATTCGCCCCTCCGCACCGGAGACATTCCGCTATTTTGCCCGGGAGGGGGTATCCATCCGGGTCATCTCCGGTGACGACCCCATGACCGTCTCCGCTGTGGCGCGGCAGGCCGGGATTGCGGGGGCTGAGCGGTATGTCAATGCCGCAACCCTGGAAACTGATGAGGAAATCGCGCAAGCCGCAGAAACCTGTACCATCTTTGGCAGAGTCACCCCGGAGATGAAAAAGCGGCTGATTCAGGCGCTGAAAGCCCAGGGACACACCGTAGCCATGACCGGTGACGGCGTCAATGATGTTCTGGCCTTAAAAGAAGCGGACTGCGGCATTGCCATGGCCTCCGGCGCACAGGCGGCCAGTCAGGTGGCCAAGCTGGTGTTGCTGAATTCTGATTTTTCTTCCATGCCCCATGTGGTGGCAGAAGGTCGCCGGGTCATCAACAACATTCAGCGGTCTGCCGCACTGTTTCTGGTGAAGAATATTTTCTCCTTCTTCCTGGCCATGATTGCGCTTTTTGCCACCTTCCCTTATCCGGTTTACCCCATCCATCTGAGCATGATCAGCGGGCTGACCATTGGCGTACCCTCTTTCTTTCTGGCGCTGGAGCCCAATACGGAGCGGATTCGGGGCGCATTCCTGCCCGGTGTCTTCCGCAGAGCCTTCCCCGGCGGGCTGACCAATCTGGTGGCGGTACTGCTGGCGGTCTGGGGATTTGCCCAGTTCCGTCTGCCGGAGGAACAGCTCCACACCGTCACCGCCATCCTCATGACCTTTACGGGGCTTCTGGTGCTGGCTTTGGTGTGCCGTCCCTTTAGCCGGGGGCGGGCGGTCATTTGGGGGCTGATGGCGCTGTCCTGTGCGTTCTGCTTCCTCTGTCTGCGCTGGCTCTTTTCCTTTGTGCCGCTGGGGGTGGAGACTCTGCCGGTGTTGTTGGGCGCAGGGCTGACCATTCCGGTGGTACTGCTGGCCCTGCGGTATCTCTTTGACCGGGGACACCGGCTGTTGCAACGAAAACCAAACTGAGAAAGGACGATTGCTATGGGAATCCTGTATGGACAAGTGACCGACAAAACCCATCAACCGGTCAGCGAGGCCGATGTGGTCATCATGGACCGAAACTTCCAACCCACCGCCCAGACCCAAACCACGAAAGACGGCCATTACCGGCTGTCGCTCCCCGATGGGCACTATCCCTTCTTCGTTGCCGTCAAGGATTATGGGGTAAATGGTCTGGAATACTGGTGCCACGACCTGTTGCTGGCGGGAGATTTGGCGCTGGACTGCCAGATTGACAAGCTGGAAATCTATGGCCTGAACCTGTTTACCATTAAAGGTGCCGGGTCAACCCTAAGCATCTACTTCCGCCCCATGAGTCTGGAGAAATTTCAGGCAGGCGATGGGGACATCGCCCCGGACATCACCGCAGAATCCCTCACCGTTTTGGTCAACAACGAACCCTGTAAACTGCTGGTGATGAACCCGGTGAAGGAGTATACCTCTGATGGACTGCTGACCGGCTGGCTGATTCAGGTCGCCCGGCCGGAGAAGCTGCTGAGCCGGAATAAGCTGGACCTGCGGGTGGTGGATGCGGCGGGGAATCTGGGGATGGGGAGTTTGTTCTTCCCACTTGAATGGGTATAGGTTTGCGCCATTTCTCAGGCCTGGGGATACCGCACGGCGTTACCGTTTCTCCGATTCCTGAAGGACAAATTGCACACATCATCCCAACCTCACAATGATTCTTCCCCACCAGCCAATCAGCAGAAAGGGTGTGTCTTCATGTATCGCTTTTTCCTTTTCCTTGTGGTCATCAGCCTTTGGTTTTCCCTGATTTCCGGCTGTGCTGCGCCGCCTGATGTTGACCCCTCTGCCGCAAGCACTGCCCCCATCTCTGCATCCATCCCCCCGACATCCCCAAACCAATTGGCAACAACCCCGCTCCAAATCCTGTCCTGGGATGCAGGGCGGGCAGAAGACGGAGACAAATTCTTCACCGCCGAAACACAGTCCGGTTTCTACCTTTCATCCTATGGTATGCTGTTTTATGGCGACAAGTCCGACCTGAGCCAATGGGTTCCGGTTTGTACCAAAGCAGATTGTCTCCATGAGATCGGTGACGCAGACTGTGACGCTTTCATTGGTGGCCCATTCGTTTTGCAAGATGACCGCATTTTCTATCTCGGTCAAAAAGCCGGCAATGAAGGCATCTGGGCACAAATTCCCATGGGTGTCTCTGCCGTGATGCACATGGCTCCCGATGGTTCTGACAAGCAGATTGCGCACATCTTCGGCACACCGGAGGGTGTTATGCGTTCCGGGCAGGGCTCCGGGGCAGCCATCCTGACCGATACATACTGTCTGGAGGCGGCGGCCTACCTGAATCCGGACGGTGCTTTTGATGTTTGGATTACCCTTGCCGATGAAAGCGGGGAGCATCTTTTATATCAGGCCACCAGCAGTGAAGCCGATGCCTATATGAATCTCTGCCGCCGCCGGTCAAACCTGTTTGGAGATACCGTATTTGTCAGCCGCATGATGGATTCTGAGTTGACCAAGGCTTACCGTCTGGATGGTCAAACACTGCGCCATGTGGAACTGGGCGATTACCCCTGCGAAGGTGCTTATCTGTCTGAGGATATCCTGTGGTTCTTCCGTCCCGGCGAAGGCTATTTCAGCGCGAATCTGACCACCGGAGAAGAAACCATGCTGGCAGAAAACCGGTTGGACACCAGCGTCGCATACATCGTTTTGCCCAACTGTATTCTGGAATCCAATCTCATTGGGCGCAATTCTGCCACACTGCGGGAAAATTCGTCTTCCGGCGAACTCCACTTCTTCAACGGACAGGAATGGCAAACCGTCGCATTGCCGGATGAGTTGCAAGACCTTGGTGAAAACGGCTATCTGGAAGTCCTGACCGTTGCCTCTGACCGAATCCTTTTCTTGCTGAACGAGGGCGCAGGTATGGGTGCGCAAGTAACCCCCTGTCAGATTCTTCTGGATACCGATACGCCCACACTGGAACTTTTGGGAACACTGAATCTGGTCTTCCCGCAAATCTAAACCTTGCCCCAAGCACAAAATCAGGCCGTTCCCAAAACCGGGAGCGGCCTGTTTTCGTGATTCACTTTCCCCCTCAGGGTGCGCTCTCCGTCTCCGGGGTCGTCTCCGGCTCGGTGGTCTCCGGGACTTCCTTCCAGGGAATCAGGGCATCGGAGTTCTGCCGGGTGTTACTGCCATGGAACACATTGTCCACCGCAGGCAGGAGTCCTTCAATTGCGCCACGGGTGGTATATACCGCGTATGTCCGGAACAACAGGGGGCACAGCAGTCCATCCGCCATGACCGCCTCAAAGAAGTCATAGTAGTTGCCGCTGTTTTCCAGAGCCATCTTGCACAGGTCATTGATGGTGCTGTCCGCCATTTCCGCATAGTTGAGCGCACCGGAGGCGGTATAGAAGGTGGCCAAATCAAAGGTGGGCGACAGCCGCACTTCTCCCAGGAACAGGTCGAATTCCCCTTCTCTCAGGGCCTTGCGGTATGCGCTCTCCGATTTTGCCTCCACCAGTACGGTTAATCCGGCTTCGGTCAACTGGGCGGCAATCATCTCCGCTGCCTCCACCCGGACGGAGCTGTCGCTGTTGACCAGGAGGGTAATGGTCCTTCCTGCGCCGCCGTTGTCGGACAGTGCCACCCGGAATTTGCTCAGATCGGTGTCATATTTCGCCGCCTGTGCCGCATCATAGACATCGGAAACCGGGTCAGCCGGGAGGGTGGCTTCTCTGGCAAAACCATGATACAATTCCGTCAGCGCCGACCGTTCAATGCCATGGGTCAGGGCGGTGCGGATATTCACATTGGTAAACAGGCCGTTTTCTCCGTTACAGACCAAAAACAGCATAATGCCCGTGGAACATTCCCACAGCTCATAGTCGCACCGGTATTCCACATAGGAATTCGCTCCAGGGTCAGCACAGACCAGATCGGTGCGGCCAAACTCAAATTCGTCCCGGATGTCCGAGGGATTTCTGGTTTCCGCCAGCGGAATCACATCCAAATCAATGACCGGCACATAGTCGCTCCACCAGTCCGCCCGCCGCACCAGCATATCGTCATTGCCTTGCCGCAGGACATATGGCCCAGTCCCCAAGGGGATAAGCGACTCCACCTGCTCCGCCGGGACAATGGGAATATCCAGCAGAAGCGGCAGTTTTTCATAGGCGGTATCCAGCTCGATGGTGACCTCCATGGCGCCGCTGGCGTGGATGGTGTCCACATATCTCAGCCGGGTGCCATAGACCGCACTGTCCCGGGCGGCTTCCAGACTGGCCACCACATCGGTGGCATTGAGGGCAGAGCCATCGGAGAACGTGGCCTGCTCCAAGGTAAACACATAGGTTTTCAGATCGTCAGTATGGCTGTAGGTTTTGCACAGCACCGGCTCTACCCGGTATTCCGAGGTCACCGTGAACAAGCCCTGATACATCAGGGGCATCAGTGTCCGGTTGGTGAGCCGGGTGGTGGTGTAGGGATTGAAGCCCGCATCAGGCTGGTAGCACAGGCCAAATTTCTCCGCCCGCTCCTGATTCTGCTCCAGCCAGTTTTCGGCGGGCTGGGTGGGCTTGGCTTCCGGCTCGGTTTGCTGGGGCGCAACCGGTGTGGTACAGCCGGTCAGCAGACACAGCACCAAAACCAGCGCAAGATAAATTCTACTCTTTCCCATGGGTCTTCTCCTCATATCAGGTGTCTTTTGGCATAACGCCGTTGGGGTAAAACGCTACCGGTTTTCTTCCGGCAGTCCGATAATCGCCGCCATCGACCCCCGCTCTCCCCGGGTAATCCGGTGGGACCAGAATCGGTCCGGCTGGCAGGCGGTGCAGTCCCGGCTGATGTCGATTTGCTCCACGCCGGCTTTCCTGAGCCAATGGGCGTTAATGCCCTTCAAGTCCACATGGAATTTTTCGCCGCTCCGGGTGATGAATCCATAGGCCTCCTGACCCAGTGCTTCTGCCATGGCATCGGGGACATCGTTGTGGGTCTCAAAGCAGCATGGGCCGATGCTGGGTCCGATGGCTGCCCGGATGTTCCGGGAGACTGCCCCATAATCCCGGCACATGGTCTCCACCGCCCGCCGGACAATGCCCAGAGCCGTCCCACGCCAACCGGCATGGACACCGGCCACGGTTTTGCTCACCGGGTCATAGAGCAGTACCGGCACACAGTCGGCGGTGAAGATGGTCAAAAACACGCCGGGTACATTGGTCACCAGACCGTCCCGCTCCTGGGTTACGGGGGTGAAGAGTCCCTGCCCCCGGTGGTCTCTTCCCACAGAGGCGACCACATCCCCATGCACCTGCCTGGCAAACACCGTATCTTCCGGAGAAAAACCAATGGCAGCGCCCAATATGGCATAATTCTCCCGGACATTCTCCGGCAAATCTCCCCGGGAAGTCCCCAGATTCAGACTGCTCAGGTATCCGGTGCTGACTCCCCCAAACCGGGTGGAGAAGCCATGGGGTACATCAATCCGGGTGCTGGTCAAAACCTCCAGCTTACCCACTTTCCGGGTTTCAAAACTCAATGGGGTTTCCTCCTGTCATCACTTCCCCGAAAGGGAAAAGGCATGGTAAGTCCGCTTCACGCATTAAGGCTTGATGGGGGTGCAGTCCTGGGCATAAGCCTTATCCGCTTTGTGGAAGACAACCACCGCGGCAATGCCCAGAATCAGCCACCACAGACCGCTAACCATGCCATTGAGGACGGTCAGCAGAATCACATTGACAATGGAATAGACCAGAAGACCGATGGCACAGCCCTTGCTCCTGCCCAAGTGCATCCCCAAGGTCAAGCCCAGAGTCAGCGCTACATCAATCAGTCCATAGGGATTTATGACCACAACGGCCGCATTGATTCCAATCAGGACGTAAGACGCAATGGCCGTTATCCGCAGACCCTTGTAGAACTCCGCCGGGGCATGGCGCTTCAGGTATTCTTTCTTGCTCAAGGACAGACCTTGCTCAGCCGGGGTGGGAGCAGGGGACTGCAACACATTCCCGCAGGATGCGCAGAAGTTACTGCCCTGGGGATAAACCGTACCGCAGAAGGGACAGCACTGCCGGGAATTGGTCATATCCTCTCCACCGCCGTTTGTCCCCTCCGTTGCCACCGGGGCACTACCGGTCAGGAGGGTATCGATGTACGCCACTGCCTTTTTCAGTTTGCCTCTTGCGGCACTGCCGGCAAATCCCGTCAGACCCACCTCGCCCACAAACACGCCGGGGAGAATGGCCATCTTCAGCCATGCCTCCACCCGCACCTTGTCCGGGGTATAGGTGAGCTTCAGGAAAGAGGGCGCAACCATTGCCCCCGTCCCCCGCTGGAAGACCTGCTCCCCCTCATAGACGGTCTGCTGGAAGCCATTTTGGGTCAAATGGTCACAGATTTCCCGGTAATGATTGTCCGATACGCCAGTTCTGGGGTATTCTTTGCAATATCTGGCCATGGTTATCTTCCTTTCTGTTGTTCAGTATTCTGGACACAGCATAAACCTGCGCCCTTATCCGGTCAAATTCTCGCTACCCCGGTCCGTCTGGCCGCCTCTGCCACGGCTTTGGCTACAGCGGGACCCACTCTGGGGTCGAAGGCTTTGGGGATGATGTATTCTTCGCTGAGTTCCTCCGGGGAAATCAGACCGGCCAGCGCTTCGGCGGCGGCCATCTTCATTTCCTCGTTGATGTCGGAAGCCCGGACATCGAACGTGCCACGGAAAATGCCGGGGAAGGCCAGCACATTGTTGATCTGGTTGGGATAGTCACTGCGTCCGGTGGAAATGACCCGGGCGCCGCCTGCTCTGGCTTCGTCGGGGAAGATTTCCGGGGTGGGGTTGGCGCAGGCGAAAATGATGGCATCTTTGTTCATGGATTTCACCATCTCACGGGTCACCATGCCGGGGGCAGACACACCGATGAACACATCCGCACCGGAGAGCATCTGCGCCAGAGAGCCGGACTTGCGCTCTAAGTTGGTTTTTTGGGCCATCTCCGCCTTAATCCAGTTGAGCCCGTCCCGCCCGGCATAAATCGCGCCCTGACGGTCGCACATGGTGATGTTTTTGAACCCGGCACTGAGGAGCAGCCGGACAATGGCAATGGCGGCGGCACCCGCCCCGGAGGTGACGATTTTTACATCCTCTTTCCGCTTGCCCACCACCTTCAGGGCATTGGTCAGCCCGGCAAGGGTGATGACCGCCGTGCCGTGCTGGTCGTCATGGAAGATGGGAATGTCGCACTTTTCCTTCAGTTTCCGTTCGATTTCAAAGCACCGGGGGGCAGAAATGTCCTCCAGATTTACGCCGCCGAAAGAGCCGGAGATGAGATAGACGGCATTGACAAATTCATCCACATCCTTAGTCTTAATGCACAAAGGAAAAGCGTCCACATCGGCAAAGGCCTTAAACAGGGCACACTTGCCCTCCATAACCGGCATACCGGCCTCAGGACCGATGTCGCCCAGACCCAAAACCGCAGAGCCATCGGTGATGACGGCGCAGAGGTTATGCCGCCGGGTCAGCTCATAGGATTTGTTCACATCCTTCTGGATTTCCAGGCAGGGCTGTGCCACGCCGGGGGTATAAGCCAGAGACAGGTCATCTTTGCTACCCACGGGAACAGTGGCAATCACTTCAATTTTACCCCTCCACTCGCCATGGAGCCGGAGGGACTCTTTTGCGTAATCCATATGGTTTCTCCTTATGTCATTGAGTGAGTTTAGATGGTTAAAGCAGAACAATATTTAGCGATATCTCCCGCATCAGCGGGAGGAATTGGGCTTGCTATCAGTATACACCAAATCCCCACCCTTTTTCAATACTGTTTTCACGCTTTCTCCTTGAAAGTCAGGGCTTTATCCGCTATACTGAAAGAAAAAACGGAGGTCTTATCATGGAATCTATCCTCATCCGCAACCCCAGTCTCACCGTCCGGCTCAACCCTGTCGGCGCGGTATTCTCCAGCATTCAAAAGGACGGTCACGAATATCTGTGGCAGGGTGACGAAGCCTTCTGGCCCAGAAAGGATGCCAATCTCTTTCCCTGTGTCGGGCGCAGTTTTGCAGGGCGTTATCGGCTGGGCATCCGGGAATATCCCATGTCCATCCACGGCTTCTGTCAGGATGCCCGGTTTATGGTCACACAGCAGGAAGAAGCCCGGGTCGTCTTCACCCTGACCGACAGCCCGGAGACACGGGAAATCTACCCCTTTGCCTTCGGTTATCAGGTGGAGTACCGGCTGGAGGGTAACCGCATCCACAAAATCTGTCGGGTGGAAAACCGGGGCAAGGAGACCATGCACTTTGGTCTGGGTTCTCATCCCGGATTCCGGGTGCCGCTGGATGGGGGCGAATTTACGGACTGGGCCTTCGTTTTCTCTGCGCCCTGCCACCCCAGACGGGTCTGCTTCAACCACAATAGCTGGCTCTTAGCCCCGGAGCGACCGGAGTATCCGCTGGAAGAAGACCGGAGATTGCCCTTGCGCCATGACCTCTTTGATTATGATGCTGTTGTACTGGAAAACACCTCCGGCGCAGTGACGTTGCAATCGGAGAAGTCCGGACGCTGTGTCCGGGTGGAGTATCCTCAGATGCCCTATGTGGGATTCTGGCACACGCCCCAAAGCGATGCGCCCTTTGTCTGTGTAGAGCCATGGTTGTCCTTGCCTGCACCGGACGACCATATGCCCGATTGGGAGACGCTGGAGGGGCTTGTGCACCTGCCCGCCGGGGAGGTGTATGAGAATACGGTTACGATTGTGATCACATAAAGATTGGGGCGTGGGCAATCGGGCGGGATATGCTTACGCCAATGGGTGAAGAAAGGGCTGCCTCACTGAGTGTGGGGCAGCCTTGGTTTTTTGGGTGATGGGGTTCTGTTCAATGGGCCTTTACTGTGGCTTCTAAAAGACAGCCTCCCACTGAGCAATAACCTTGCCATCAGACAATTGCAATTCCCAGTGCGTTATCCGGGCGCCGTCGGAGATTGTAATGACGACATACCCATCATTCTCTTGAATGCTATACCCATCGTGGTCTTGGTATTGGCTGATCAAACTGTTGGTCAGTTCTTCCAAAAAAGCAGAGGGCGAATCATCTTTGCTGAGCGTAAAATGCACAGAGACGGCATGCAGTTTATAACCCAAACCGGATTTGATAAACCGACATATTGCGTCGCCGGTAGTATCACCGTAACCGAGGGGGTAGTGGTATTTTGCGATAATTCCGCCGGTGAGACGATTGGCTTCTTCGCTTGTTGGAGTACCCAAAAGAGAGGCGACTGCTCTTGGTGACATTCCGCAGGAAATGCCGTCAATGATACCAATATCCTCGTCAGTATCCTGCCGTTTGCCAATCCATGCAATGAGAATACAGGCGATAAGTAGCAAAATTACAAGCGGAACAATCCGTTTCCCGTGCATCTTAATCCTCCTTGGGCTGGTTTAGTCGGTCTGTCAAGTAGGTCATAGAAATATTCTACATATTGCCCATTGGCCATCTCCTTGCGGATTATGTTGCCGTAACCGTTTTCGTAAGTGTTCTCCACCAGTGTTCTGCCGCTGCTCCAGTTCTCGCCGTCTGCACTCTTGGAAACGGTGATGGCGGTAGTCAGGCCCCAGGGGTTGATGGTATTTTTATACCGCTGCCACTGGGCGGTGGTGTCGGAGTAAGACTTCCGGGCAACGGTGGTCTGCGTTCATTTAGCTTAAAAAACGGGACATTCGCCCTGCTTTTTGAGTACTTATTCCAAAAGTCCGACCTAAATTTTAATACAAATGCATTATTGTCCTTTGAACCGATGTTCCTGGGAAGTAGATTAGGTCTTTCGTCTGCATCGTCGATAATGCTTCCCTCACTCTGTGAAATAAAGGGTCGCCTTTTGCGTAGATTTCCAGCAAACCACAATCATAGTAGATTAGGCATCCAATACAACTACTCTTGCAAAAATCTTCATAGGTTTCTATTCGCTCCGAAGCCGCCCCAGAAGGATAAATCTGCAACACCAACTCCCAAATTGTTGTATTGGCCAACTTGGTCAGATCACCAGAGCCAGCCGAACAATCGATGAAGTTTTCCGGAATAATCATGCCGGATTGATATATCGTTGAGCACCACGGCAGGAAAAATACATAGTCCTCTGCAGCAAGGATTTGCAACAGTCTGGCCAGCCTGTCAGGTTCGTCGTACAAGGAACACGATATTGCTCTGATTGATTGCTTCATGCGATACACTCCCGCTTACGGCATAGCTCCCGCAACAGCTAAGCTTGCACCACCCGTCAATGGAGTCAAAAAGACAGCGACACCCCATTTAGCCACTTCATATGCCGCAACTCCAACAAGTATTACAACAAGCGCATCATTTGTGGCATTATCGCTTGTAAAGTTGTTGTTTCCCAAATTGGATTCGACGTGTGACTTGAAATCACTATTTACTGGTTGAGGCCCGCCGACGATTGTATTATTTCCTTTTTTGTCCTTTGCGCCTATATGGTCATGCGGATTGCTATGATACCACGGTGTCGAGTGGTCGCTATGATGTCTTCCCCAAACCAACTCCCGGTTCATATTGTACCAATACTCGTACAGCTGTCCTTTATAGTATGTGCTCCAATAATAATACAACTCCCCGGCAACTTCGACAAGAGTACCTGCACCTTCTGGTAAGTTTAGTCCGCCCCCAAGAAACACTATAGGCAACTCATTTGCATGTAGATTGTCGTGTGAACACGAATCATACCCAGAATAGTCTACTCGACTTACAGGATTGTTGTTGCAATATGCAAACATATTGCATCCCAAGAAGCCCTGCCCGGTAGTGGTAACACCGTCTGCATTGACAAACCGCTTAACCGCCGAATCATAATACCGACTCTGCAGATAGTACAGTTCCGTCTCCGCATCATAGTGATACCCACGATACCGAATCGGATTGACATCTGCCATGCTACCAGTAGCAGAAAGCACCTTACCCCAAGCATCATATGCATAGCTAGCCACGGTTGTGCCGTTTGCCCTCACTAGCTTCACAACATCGCCCTGCATATTGGTCACATAATAGTATGTAACCGGGCTGGCCGTGCCGTTGGTATAAACCAGCGCAAGCGGAGTGCTACCAGACTCATAAATGAAGTCCAGCACCTGAGTTGTGGTGGTGTCCCCGCTGGTAGTGGTAATGGTCTCCCGCATCAGCCTACCGCTGGCGTAGACATACTCATGGTGTTCTGTAACGAGGTTGTTGTTCCGCAAACTGTACTCCACCGGCGGATTGGGGTCAACAGGAATAACCGCCGTATACCGGTGACCGCACCGGGAACACTCATAAGTCGCCACATTGCCACTCTGACCGACCAGAACATAATTGTGTCCCAACGCCGGAATCTCGACCGTGTAGCTGTCCCCGCAGGAGCAGGTGTAAACGGTGTAACCCGCCGTCAGACAGGTGGGTTCCGTGGTGGCTTCGGTATAGCTGTGCTCGTGGCCGGTGTAAGAATCGCCGCAACGAGAACAGGTGTACACATTCCCACTCTGGACATAGTTGTGACCCAAGGCATCCACCAGATTGTCCACATAGCTTTCGCCGCAATCACAGGTGTAGGTGGTATAGCCCGCTGTGGTACAGGTAGGAGCCGTAACAGCAGAAGTATACTCATGCGTATGCGCCTCACCAACACCATAGACCACAGTCTTGCTGGAACGCATACCGCTCATGTCGTAAGTGTAAGACACGCCGATGTTCTCGGTATCGGTTTCCATGGTGAGGGATTCCAACTGCCGACCCATCGTCCAAGTCAGCCCGGTATAAGTATTCCCGTTATACCAGTTCAGCGGATTACCAGAAGCATCATAGTTAATGGTCGTCCCATTAAACTTAGTCAGCAAATCCTGCCAATCCTGGTCCCCGTAGGTATACTTATCCACAGGCTCAGTGGCTGTTGCACTGTCATAAACTCGCAGAAGGTTTCCGG
>SVLX01000044.1 GCA_015067725.1 Oscillospiraceae bacterium
GATCATCGTCACCCACGACCCGGAGGTGGCGGCGGCGGCAGATGTGGTGCTGAGAATGCAGGACGGGGTGCTGGTGTAAGATTTTGATTAAGACTGCCCGCTTTGGGGTTTGCGACCCTGAGGCGGGTGGTCTGCCTTTTTACCGAGTGTCAAAGTAAACGCAGAAACCGAAAACATCCGGTTGCAGTCACCTTGGCAAGTAACTTATCAAAAAATTATAATTTTTCTTAAAATAGAGGTTGACATGAAAGGAAATAATTGGTATAATAACATCAACTAAAGTGACGCTTGGATTGTTCGTAAATTCAAGTATTACACTTTAGAAATATGAAGACAGGCAAGACTCCGACCAAAGAAAGGCCAGGGTGATTCCAGTGACCATATTGATCGGCTGCTCCTGATGGGGCGGCAACAACGACCGAACGATGCCTGATGGCTTATGCTATGCCGCTGATTCGCGGCGGCTGTACGTTGGCCGCAGTCCGGGTCCAAAGGCTGACACAACAAATTCGATGAAAGGAGGGATTTCTCCATGAGGAAAATCCTTGCTCTGACACTAACCCTTGTGCTGCTGTTGGTGATGGCGGCACCCGCTATGGCAATTGGCGACGAGATGATAGTGCATGTAGCCCATCTGGAAGATGATGCCGGTGTACAAGCGGCATGTACACACGCACAAACGATCTCCCAAGTTCAAACCACCTATGTTCTGGCCAACACCAGCAAACACAATGTATACAGAACCACTGTGTACTATTGCTATTACTGCGGTGTTTACCTCTACAGTGGTCCTGCACAGCTCATTCGGACCGAGAATCACACGTTACTTGGTTGGCAGTATTCGAGCAGCACCCATACAGGGGAGTATTTCGATCACTACTACACCTATGCAAATTTCTGCGATATTTGCGGCGGTACGATTTACGAAAACAGGACAGCAGGCTGCACGGCCACTCGCTGCATAGACCCTGAATAGCCACGTTGGGCGGAGTTGGGTTTCCGACTCCGCCCACTGACCATCATTACCAACAAAGGAGTGAGCATTCATGAACCCACTGCGACAGTTATTCCGGCAACCGATCAAAACCCTGATGGGTATCATCCTGCTGGCCTTATCCGGCGCAATCCTGTGTGTCAGTGTGGGGCAGTTTTGGGCATCTGCGCAGACCTTGAACGCAACCGAACAGGGATATGTAACCGTGGCTCTTACTACGGACAAATACACGCGGAGCGAAGTTACGGATGACAATGGCAATGTAATCAGCGTCACCATCAGCAGCCATCAGCCCTTTGAGGTTCGCAAGTTTATTGAGGGACTGCCGGAGCTGGCCCCGGAGCTGGTTCAGTTTGTAGCCAACAGTAGCCTCGTCAGTGGCTACTGCCCGGAGCTAACACCACTTCTTTATTCAAGAGTTCATTCTGCGTCTATAGAGGGCGGCGGGAATGTGCCAATGGACAGCCCATATGATACAGCGATTCTGGAGATCACGCTAAATGAGATTGCAGAAATTCAGGAAATACGCTTTGCTGACGTTCAGAATTATCAGATTGAACTTACTGGTACCATTGAGCGAACGGTGAAACTGCACGAGGAATATGATGACCCTACAGGAAAAAAACTTCACTTAAGCTGCAGCCTTTCCTCCGCAATGACAGTGGAGAGCCTGGGCCTAGAGATTGGGAAAAGATATTTGGTGTATGGTTATGGATATGGCGATGAGGACTGGACTCTGCGCTGCAATATGGCCGACACCGCCAGCTCATGGGGTGTGTCTTTAGAACCTCATGAGATCTCCTGGGAAGAAGATATCCGCTATCTGACACAGGAGGAAATTGAAGAAATACAGGAAACCGGACTTGCCGGAAGTGTGGCAATATTCAGCCCTGATGGAAATGCGGATCATGGAGTCTTCCTGACGGAAGAAAATCTGGCCAACATTCATGCATCTGCCCTTTCTGTGGTTGCACATCCTTCTTTGCTGGTGGGTAGTGCAGATGGGAAGGTGATGCTCTGGACAGATGGCGCTCTGGAGGAAATGACCGCGGAAGAATACGCTACCATATACCCCATGCCCTCTTTTGAAGAGGTAACTCGCGACAGTGAATCACAGTTGCGTGCTTCTCCTGTTTGGAGTCAGATGCTCCAGGAAACAGAGATCAACAATCATGCTTTCCCAATTTTGGCCACGGGAAATGTGCAGGCCATAGGCCAGTTTGCCACCCAAAAGGCGCGGATCACGGAAGGCCGGAACATCACTCAGGAGGAGTATGAGCAAGGTCTGCCTGTTTGCCTGATCTCGGAATCTTTGGCAACAACCAATGGCATTGAAGTGGGAGACAGTCTCCCGATAAAGCTTTATGAAGGGGACAGTGCTGCCCCTCTTCGTGCCATCTTTCAGGCAACCAACCCAAGCCCAAACTATTATTCGACGCACAAAGGTTTTGCCCAGGAGAAAAACTACACCGTTGTAGGCTTTTATCGACAGTCCAATGAGTGGAGTAGTGCCAATGGCTCCTTCACCCCCAATACCATTATTGTCCCCGAGAGAAGTGTTGAATGTGCCACCGAAGTCTCCACAGACGGCGTGTTCTCCACCCTTGTGCTGTACAACGGCGTCCAGCAGCAGATGGAGGAACTGGTGAGTCAGGCCGGGTATGAGGGATTGTTTACTTATGATGACCAGGGCTACAGCCGGATTGTGGAAAACTTGGATGCGTACAGCCAGGTGAGCCAGACGGTGCTGCTGGTGGGCATTGGAGCCTGGTTTGTGGTGGTGCTTTTGTATATGGTGCTGTTCCCGCTGCAAATGAAGCGGGAGGTCAAACGAATGTGGACCCTGGGCACACCCCGTGGAGCTATTTTCTGTCAAGTGTTTTTCCGTAACGCGGGAATCGCACTGGCAGGAATGCTGCTGGCTGCAGGTGCGGGGTTAGCGGGTATGAACTGGGTCCTGAGCCGACTCACCGCCGCCGCCGAATCTGAGCTGATTCTGACCGTGACACCCGCTCAAATTGTGATCCTGTGCTGTCTTTCCCTTGCAGCGGAGCTGGTTTTTCTGGCTCTTTGCGGGATGGGCGTTGTCAGACACAGAGAGGATGATGTGCAATGCCCCCTTTCTTTTGGAAACTGATACAAAAAAGAAAAGTCCTGTGCGCTGTAGTGGCTTTGGCGGGGCTGGTATTTTCCTTTGCGCTGATGCTGTTGGCGCGTTCCAAGCTGGAAATGTCCAAACAGATCGAGGCGGTGTATGACAATCTCATTGTGACCTGCAGCGTCACAAACCTGACAGGCACCCAGGAGGATTCTCTGGAGCTACCGAATTGGGTCATCAACCTGTTTTTCACAGGTGTCACAGTTCAGGGAAATCCCAAGCCAGAGGAGAGCTTTGATACTTATTTCCGGGATATCCGGGCCAAAACCACTGCCCGGTGTGTCTTGAATGGCACCAAAATGCGGCTTTGCGGGCTCACCGCTGCAGAAGGAGCGGTGAGCTTACCAGAGGTCACATGGAGAACCGGCTATGACCTGTCCGTTCTGGACGGAGACGGTCTGTACTGCCTGGTGCCGGCGGGGATCCAGGGCGACACTATCCAGGCGCAAATGGAATCCGTAGAAGGAGAGAAATTCACCAAAGAGCTGCAAGTGGCAGGAACTCATACAGGCGATGTTGCCTGCGTTTACTGCCCCTGGATCTTTGGCCTGGACATGGTGGAAAAGACCTTGGGTCATCGACGGGCTGACAGCATCGGTGGCATCTTTGTGGATAACCGAAAGATGGGAGTATTTTGGGAAACCTGGGGCAGTAGGTACTTTGTGGAGCCTACCCGGGAGGGAACACCTGTAAAATGGGAGAAATCCCCGGTCTATGACACATATCCCTACGCACTGACCATTTATGATGACGTTCTGCGTTCCACAACAGAACAGCTGGAACGAAATCAGCAGCTCTTTACCGCAGCCTCCAGGCTGCTCCTGCTGGCTGCATTTGGCGTTGGATTTGTGCTGAACTTTCTGTCTCTGCGCAATCGAAGCCAAGAGTTGAAACTTCAATATATTCTGGGTGTGCGGCTCACAGGGATTTTGTCAGGTGCGCTACTGGAGCAGGGACTGTTATGTCTGACAGGAATCACTGTTGCAATGGTCGGGTTTTTGCTACTATTCCAGACGCTGTTTGGCATCAGCATATTGATGGTATTTTGGTGCGCTGAGCTGGCAGGTACTATTCTGGCATATGCGATAACCATGCGAAAATGTTTTCTGGAAACCAATGTGCAAGGAGAATGAACATGAGAATTGAGTTAAAGCAGGTGTCCTATGTTTATTCGGGTAGGCATCAAAAGGTAGTAGCCGTCAATGCTGTCTCGCATACGTTTCAGGCTGGAACTATGTATGCCATCATTGGTAGCTCTGGCAGCGGAAAATCAACATTGCTGTCTCTGTTGGCAGGATTGAAATTGCCTACAAGCGGCGAGGTGTTGTATGATGCAATGTCCACGACCAAACTGGATCGTAGCAAGATGCGTCGGGATTCGATATCCGTTATCTATCAGGATTTTAATTTGTTCCCACTCCTAACCGCTGAGGAGAATGTGATGTATCCTCTACTACTTCAAAAGCGCCGAGACATAGATAAAGAGCGGGAGGCTCAAGAAAAGCTCCTGCAAGTTGGCCTGAAAGAAGACCAGTTCAAGCGGCTGCCCAATATGCTCTCCGGTGGCGAACAACAGCGTGTTGCCATTGCCAGAGCCCTGGCTTCCGGTAGCGAAATCATCCTGGCCGACGAGCCCACTGGCAATCTGGACTCCGGCAACAGCCGCAACATCGTGGAAATCCTGCAAAAACTGGCCCATGAAGAAAACCGCTGTGTGATCATCGTCACCCACGACCCGGAGGTGGCGGCGGCGGCAGATGTGGTGCTGAGAATGCAGGATGGAGTGCTGGTGTAAGGTTTCGGCTAAGACTGCCCGCTTTGGGGTTTGCGACCCTGAGGCGGGCGGTTCTTCTTTCTACACGAATTGAAATTCTTAAATTTTCTTTATAATTAGCCTGCTGTATTGACATTGGTTAGGCTAAATGGTAAACTAACATTAAGGAATCCCCATCCGATATCCACCCCTACGATTAAGGAGGTAATGTCCATGAGAAAAATCCTTGCCCTGACCCTCTTGACGAGCCTTCTGCTCGCCATGGCTGTACCGGCTATGGCTGTGGGCAAGCAGAATTTGGTCAGTCCCAAGCCCATTTGCCCCAATGGTGTACACGCCTATTATGTCGCCACCGAAACCGAGGTATATTTCTGGGTGAACGAGACGGACTGCGAGGTGATTCGGAGTACCTATTATAAGTGCGCCGGATGCTATTGCAGTTATCAGGTAACCGTCATTGGCACAGCAGAACACCAGCCCCATGTTTCTGCCACCCGGAATAATGGCGTAACCCAGACCCAATTCCTGCACTGTCGCCACTGTGGGCACGAAATGGGCACCATCACCAAATCAAACATCAGCGCATATGCTGATAGCCCCTGCCTCAATTTGCCCAACTGAGTTATGTCAACCTGTAACAACAGATGATTATGGCCCGTTCCGGAAAACCACCGGAACGGGCCGTTTTTGGTATAAGTGAGTTACGCTCCTGATGACTCAGCCCGCTGGTACACCCGCACCCGCAATGAAGGAAATGAATGTGCTAAGAGAGGTATACCGGGAGACATAATAGCGGTTGACCAGATAAGGATTGTCCCCAGTGCAGTACATATTGCCATTCATCTTCAGACCAAAGTCATAATACCGGGCGGTCACCTCTAAAGACAGGTCGCTGTAGCTCCCGGAAGGATAGCAGAAGACATAGGGTATCTTACCGGACATCCGGGTAATGGAGTTTTTGCTGTCCCCCATCTCGAAAATCAGCTCTTCTTCGGATAGGTCAGCCATTTTGGGATGATACATTCCGTGACTCTGGATGGACACCAAGCCGGATTGGGACATCTCCTTGACCTGACCCCAGGACATCTTGTGGGGCTGATCCAACAGCCCTGCCAGCACAAAGACCGTGACCTTTACGTTGTATTTCTGGAGCAGGGGCAGGAGTATGGTATAGTTGTCGTCATAGCCATCGTCAAAAGTGAGAATAACCGGCTTGTCATACTGCTCAATATCCTTCAGGTCGCTGAACCAGATGGGGTCATAGCCGTTTTCCACCAGATACTGAAGCTGTGCCTCCATATCCGTTGTGCTGACAAACAGCTCATCCGAACCCCATAAATCATCGCCAACCGCATGATACATCAGCACTGGCACCTGCACATTGGCGGGAATCTCAAAGGGAGCTGCGGAGGGGGTAATATAGGTGGTGGAAAAGTCCACATCTTCCCACACCGGATAGCCCAGAGCCTCCACCACGGGATACAGCGGCAGGTATTCCAGTCCGTCACTGTCCATAACCGTCTCCGTTTCCGGCAGTTCGTCTGCCTCAATTCCGGCTGTGGCAAGGAAGTCCTCTGTGCGGATATAGACCGTCTCATCCTCCAGCGTCCATGTGGAAACGGAGATACCCTCCAGCATGGTCAGGTAGTCTCTTTGGTTGAAGACAACCGGTGGTTCAGTGGTGGGCTCTGTCTCCGGCTCGGTTGTGGGTTCGGTAGTGGGTTCGGTGGTGGGTTCGGTGGTTGCTTCCGTGGTGGGGGAAGTGGTTGTTCCGTCGGTGGGGTCGGCGGGTGCGGTGTCACAGGCGCAGAGCAAAATCGCCAGCACCAACGCCAGTAGCGGCAGTATTTTCTTGCACAATCCAGACATAGGGCATCTCCTTTTTGGGGTTTTGTTCATTATACCACAGACCAAAGCCCATGACAAGGCTTAGTTTTTTATCTTCGTCAAATTGCTTTCCTTGCCCCACCAAATCATGGGTGGTCATCCCATCAGCGGAATGACCACCCACATGGAATCAGTTCAGCCGGTTATCCCGGTCCATAACCGGCTTGCCGCCACCGCCGGAATGTTTTCTGGGCTCGTATCCCAAATCCCGGAGTTGGGCATAAAATGCTTCGTCCTGATTTTCACCAATGCCCTGACTGCGCATCCACTGGAGCATACCCGATGAGCCAAAGCCTGCGTCAAATCCTGCATCCATATACAAAAACGCCAGCTCCCGGAGAGCGAAGTCGCTGAGTTTATCCGTCTGCTTACTCCCGGAAGAACCGGATTCTTTCACCCCGCCGGAAGACCCGGAAGCGGACGGCTTTGCCGCCTTTTCCTGTGCCTCCAGCAAATCCAGATACCGCTCATAGTCTTCCTCCCGGATGGCCTCCAGTGTGTCTTTCGCCTCAGTGTATGCCTTAAACCAGCGGTCATAGTCCTGGTTATACCGGGTTCTGTCCCGCTGTTCTAAGTCGTATACCATGGCATACCGGTCCGCCAGGGCATCACCCTCGGCAGTATAACGGTTGAGGGCAAGGGCATAGAGCTGCGGCACAGCATCGTTGAGTCCCTGCAGATACTGTCCATAGGCTTGCTGCCCCACATTCTGACTATAGCTGCTGCCATAGCCACCGGTAAGCCCCGCCGCTCTGCCCATGGTGTCCTCCATGGCCAGCCTGCCCTGCGCCATGTACTGCTGGCGATACTGCTGGTACATGGGATCTGCCCCCAGATTGTAGGAAAAGTCCGGTCTGCCCAGAATCTGGTCATAGAGCCTCTCCAATTCCTCGTCATATTGACTCTCATATTCCCCGGGGCGGCTGTCTTCCAGCGCATCGAGTGCTTCTTCAGCATCGGTCACATCTTCAGAGGGGGTGTAGCCGCTGGGCTGAATTGTGCCATTCCCTGTTGTGCCAACGGCGGACAGGGTGGGCGTTGTTCCCTTGGTGGTGATGGGTGCTGTTTCCTGAGTGGCAGGCAAAATCGTGGGGTGCTTTTCCTGTCCGGATTGCAACATATGCCATGTACGTTTGCCCACTATGCCGTCCGGTTGCAGCCGGTTTTCCCGCTGGTACTGGGTCACCGCCCTGCGGGTTTTGGGGCCGAAATTGCCGTCAGCTTCCAAATTGTATCCCCGGTCCTTCAGCATGGTCTGTAATTTCCGCACCTTCTGGCCTTTTGCGCCAAAGCGGATGGTTTCGTTGGTCATGGTTTTCCTCCTTATTTCCACTGTCCCAGAGCATAGAGCTCCAGATGATAATCAATCTGTCCGCTGGTGGGGGTCACCAGACTGTAATTGGGGGTGCGTTGCGTGTCGCTGCCGCCATAGCCACTGCCCACCCAGTAGCTCTTGCCGCCGGTGCAGTTGGCGGAAACCTGACACCGGGGCGCGGTCAAAAAAGAGAAAGGCAATGGGGTGCTGATGGTGGATGTACCATAGAGACTCCCGACCGACCGACTGGTGGTGATGCTCCCGGTCAGCGTCCCCCAGCACTCCGCCAGTCCGCTGTGCCATTTGCGCCAGGTCCAGATGCCGGTCGTCCCGGTCTCCACCGGGAAGTCTGCCACCGTCTCTCCGCCCAGCCGCAGTTTGCTCCACTTGATGTCCAGACAGTCTGCCTCTGTGGCAGGACCGCCGAAAGCCGCCCCATCTCCCCCCTCCTTGAGCTGGAATGCGACTGCCTGGGGTGGGATGATATAGCTGATGCTGTTGGTGTTGCCCAGTGCATCCGTGATTTCCAAAACCGCCCGATAGGCATACTGGGCATCCAATGTACCGAAATACACCCCGTCACCGGTGACGGTTTCCTTGTCCAGAAAACTTCCTCCGGCAGAATAGAGACCCAGTGTAACTTTGGCGCTGTTGCATCCTGCCACCGGGGAAAATACCGGGGTGCAGGAGACCCAGAGATAATTACCGGCATCATTTTCCTCTCCATCCAGCCCCGCCCGGTAACACACCGCAGCCCACAAACCGGGAGTATTGTAGGCTACAGGGGTGAAGGTAAACCCTTCCGTATAGCTTATCCCCCGGGAGTCGGTAATCCGCATATAGGCGGTATGGGCATAAACTCCGGTGACCGGTGCAGTAATCCAGGGAGAAGTGTAGGTTTCTCCGGCGAGCTCCATGGTGATATCCTTGAGTGTCGCGCCAGGACTCAGGTGGATTTTGCTCTGGTCCACGGTAGCCGCGGCATAGCTGTAGCCATCCACATAAATGCCCCAACCGTTGACGGTACCGTTTTCACTGCCCGGAAACACACTGCACCAGCCCTCATCTACCCGAATCTTTCCGGCAGCACCCACCTGTACCACAAAAACGCAGGTGCGGCTACCCAGGCAAATGCTTCCATTGTACGTTGAGCAGGTGACGGTGCAGGTATCCTGACTATTTTCCGGCATAGCCAACAGCAGCGATTCCGGTATGGTCCAGTCAAAACCCGCCCCCACATCCAGTGCAATTGTGCCACCGGTTTCCCCCAGAGAATAGCTCAGGGTATGGCGAAAACTGCTGCGCACCGGGTTGGTGGAGATGGTGACTGTCTCTCCAACCGGGCAGTAAAACCGGGAGACCGTGGGACGGGAGATTAAATCCAGTGTCTCCAAATCCACATAGACCGTGCCGCTGGTGGGGATAAAACTGCCGGCATTGATGTTCCAGTGCCAGACGATGGGGACTTCTTTGGCTGTACCGTCGGCGGCATGGGTTACGGTCAACTCCACATCCCGCACCAGCCAGGTTGTGCCCAGAGGTGCGGACGGGGCGGTGAAGCTGTGCCGGCGGGCGGTTGCCCCATTGTAAGCCGCAAGCCCCAGATAACTGCTGCCGCCGGAGGTAAAGGTACTGCCCAAGTCATTTTCCACGTACATCCCCAAATGGAGGACGGTCTGGTTGTCCGCCGGCTTTTGCTCCACCGGTTCAACGTATATGTATACCCGGTGATCCAGAAAACTCTGGGCCAAATAGGATTTTCCTTCGCTCATGGGTGAATTCTTCCTTTCTGTGTTATTCTTCCGGTGCTTATGCCCCTGTCCACTTCACCGTAAACCCACCGGTGTGGCTCAGGGACCATTTACCGCCAAAGTCCATGGCACCCAAAACGGTAATGTTGGTGATATACAGCCGGTTATCCGACAGATAAGCCACCTCCGTATCGCCCTGCCAGAAACTCAGACGCCGGGCCGTAAACGTGGAGCGGAAATGGTCGGAGGAGACTACGGTCTCCCCATCCACCTCCACCGTGGTCAATCCTTGTCCCACGGCCACTCCGAAAATGGGGATTTCTCCTTCGTATTCCACAATACCGGTGCGGATATAGCCCTCTGTCCGCACCAGATAATCCCGGAAACTGCTCTCCACCTGCTCCAGGTTGGCCTGAATGGAGGACATGAAGCTGTAATACTGGGTCAGGGCAGTGGGGTCTGCCTCGATGCGGGCGCTGATTTCCTCCAGATACGTGCCGAAGTCGGAAACGGCCACATAACTGCCCCGGAGTTCTGTTTCCAGTTTCTCCATCTCCCGGCGCAAGAGTGTGGCATTCCGGATGATCAGAGATTTTAAACTCTGGATTTCGCCTGTACCGGAGGCAGCAGGGCTCCGGCTTTGCGCAACGGTCACCGTGGTTGCCGGGCCGACCCGCTCCAATGCGGTAACGGCGCTGTTGAGCTGTTGATGCAGACGAAACAGATAGCTATAGCACTGCTGCAACTGCTCTTGTGGCGTACCCCGGAAGCGGTCAGGGGGATTCAATTTCATGGCCACTGCACATCACTCCCTTCTTCCTGTATGGCGCTTATGCCATAGACCAGACACGGACCTCTGCCCCGGAGTTTCAGATGATAGTATTCACACCGCCGGGGCAACAGGGGAATCACCCGACTGCCCAGCCCATCCCCCCGGAGATTTGCCCCGTGAATCCACTCTCCCTCGCCGTCATAGCGGATATATACATCCACATCACTGCCCGCCTCCGGTTTCAAACGAATGGCCAGCCGGGAAAACATCTGCTGGTTCATCTGCTCCAGGCCGATTGGCCCGCTTTCCGCGCTCCAGTTCACCTTGCCCTCGGATTCGCCCTGAGTGCCGTCCATAGAGAGGATTCGCCCGGAAACGTCCAGACCATAGAGCTGATGACCGAGGGTGGAAAAGTGGCGGATTTCCAGATTGTCCTCCCGATGCCAGAGGTTTCTGGCGGTATCATAAACAAAGAGCTGGAACACCCCGTTGCTGTCTGCCATGGAAACATAGTATTTACTGCCCACGCTCCCGGCAACTGCCCCGGAATACCGCTCCTGTCCCAGAGCCTGAGACACGGAAACCGGCAACGCCCCGTCATAGGCGCAGATATCGGTGGCGGAGTGGTAATAGAGCACCTCGCCCACAATGGCCAGACTCCTGTGACTGCCGGCGCGCACACCCCGACAGGCGGTGGTCACAATCTCGTGAGCCCCGGAGGATGAGGGATACACCTTCTCCAGCACATTCTCCTTAAAGAAAACGGGACAACCCAAGTGCGTCACCGCCCCGGTCCACGGACCATCGGAGCCTCTGGTTGCCACATAGCTGTCGGTGGAGAGTCCCTGGAATTTCTGCCAGTTTTTGAAGTCGCCCAGGGCACAGGCATAGATTTCGTTGACCGTCTCCCCATCCACCAGACCATACTTACAGCCCCAGAGCCGGTTGCCGCACTGGGTCAGATAGTCCATATCCGGAACCGTGCGGGAAACGGTGACCGTTCCGGCAGTCTGGGCAAAGGGACTGCTGATGACCCCGGAGACCACCACATAATTTGTCCCCACGGCCTGCAAAATGGCTGCGCCGTTGAGCCTTTTCTCCCCACAGCCGGATAGGGTTACGCCATCACCGGCCGAAAAGCCTGCCCCCAGATTTGCCCCCTCCAGCTTCACGCAGACGGCACTGACCTCGCTCCAGAATCCGGAATCGGCGCTATAGACCTTCATCACAGGGGGAGAAAGGGAGGTGTCCAGCCAATAACTGCCGGATTCCGGTGTTTCCGGAGCGGTCTCCGCAGACAGTACCGAAGGATATGCCGTACCGTCGCTTTGGCACAGGCTGTAGCGCACACCGCTGTCTGCATTGCAGGTCACGGCGCGGATATTCTCCAGAAAACCCCAATCGGAGAGGTCGGCGGTATTCACATAGACCTTATCGGGGAAAATCAGAATGTATGCCCCCATGGAGACCAGCGTTTTGGGGCACATATCCGCCAATGTGGACAACGCAGGGCCGCTGACCTCCAGCCCGCCAATATACAGGCTGCTGCCGTCCACCCAAACCAGCGATTCCTTTCCCATCATGCCCTGTGGAGAACTCAGGGTGGTGACCACGCCCCGGGGCGCTCTGGGACTCAGGGTGGGAAAATGGTCGGCAGTCAAATTCTCCATCTCCACCAAAGCACCCACCTTGGGTCTGGGGCTGCGATCATAGCCCAGAAAAGTCTGGTTTATCCGTCGGCTTCGGGCATTTCGCCGCAATTTGGGATAAAACATGGTCTTCCCTCCTTATACCAGCCGCAGACTACCGACCCCAATGGGGGTGAAGTTGCGGTTGATGTAGTCCATATAGGTGAGCAGCGCCATATTGTACTTCTGGGCGGCGTTGTTGTATCGGTCCATTTCTCCCAGTGTGTCCCAGGTCTTCATCTCCAGATACCAGCGGTAGATTTCGTCGTAGGGATGGGGAATCAGGAGCCGGGTATCGGTGTCCGTGTCCGCACTGTAGCCGGAAAATGCCGCAGGTCCTGCACCTTTATGGGTGGAGAGGATTTCCCGGTGTACCAGACCATCCAACCCGGACAGCCAGACCACCTTCACCGGGACGCTGATTTGGTTGTGCGTCAGGTGGTCAAAATGGGTAATTGCTTCCATAATCGTCATGGTTTGCCTCCTTGTTTTCTATGGATAAGGCCCGGAGCGGCCTTCACCACTCCGGGCCACTTTTCTGACCGGTTATTCCTTTCCCGCCAGAAAACGCTCATGGGCATCGGCGGCAGACTCCGCATTGCGCAGAACCTCTGCCACAGCCTCGGGCACTTCCACGTCCACACCCTTGCGGATACGATAGCCCACGCCGTTTACACCCACAAAAGCCTCCTGCTCCTGACCCTCGTGGGCCTTAGGCAATCTGATTCTTACCATAGCCATATGTTTTCCTCCTGTATTTTGGTTGTATTTGTTGGTTTATCCGGAATCAGTTCACCTGATCCTCGCCGGAGTAGCTGGAGCCGGATTCCACCCGGACCATCCGCTCCTGATAGAGGATTTTGGTGGCGGTTTCAAACTTATAGCCCACCGTGGAGAACTGGTTCAGCGGGCCACCAACCTGGGTTCTGTCCTTCACAATCAGTTCCAGACCCATGCCCTCAGGATCGACTACGCCAAAGGCATTCTTGCCGAAGAACAGCGTAGCATAAACCAGCGCCCCATTGGCACCGCCCTCAATAATGGGCGCCTCCGTGGACTCAATGAATCGGCAACCCCGAATCTGACCGATTTCGCCATTAAACAGCTCTGCGGTGGCGGCATACTTGTGGGCTTCCACCCACTCGGCGCTGCTGGTCAAATCGTAAGCCACACTGGGATGGATGACCGCCACATACCAGCGACCGTCGAACTTGGGTGCTTTGCACTTCTTCAGCCAGGTCACCGCCTTGTGAACCACATCGGGGGTCAGCTTGTGGTCAGCGGTCAGGGCAGAGCGGGAGGTGGCAGCGGTTGTGCCCTTGGGGGCATACATCACGTTGGTGCCGGTCATCAGCACATTGCGCACCAGCGTATCAGCAGTCGCGCCGGCGGCGGCGCCCATTTCCTCGGTGGCACCCAAAATCACGGGGTCAACGGCGTGGGTGTCCAGGCGGTCAGAGATGGTGGTGTAGTCACCGAACTGCTCCACCTCAACGGTGGTGGAGGTCATGCTCAGCTTCTTACCCGTGGGAATCACGCCCTCGGTCAGCGGGGTCAGGGCCTTGTCGAAGGTGTCGAACTTTCTCCATTCCACGGTCTTGCCGTGGCGGGCAGGCAGGCTCTGGTGATGGCCGAGCTGAGAGAAGACCAGTTGGGGGCGGGCATTTTCCAGCAGCTCCGTATCATAGTAGGTCTTCATGGTGGCGGACATGGCGGTAGAGGGGGTGGTGTCGCCGGTATAGGCGTTGGCGGTACCCTGCGTGGTGTTGACGGAAGTGCCGGCATCGGCAAAACGCTGAAGATCAAATCGCATAAGGTTTTCTCCTTTCAAATCAGACAAAAATGATGGTTGGTGCATAAGGGATAATCCGGTGAGCGGTCAAAAAAGACGCAGGCTCACCAATAGACCTTTTCGCCCCGCTCCACCCGCTGGCGGAGGGCTTTTCTCTCCCCGGCGGTCATGGCTCTGGGGTCGGTGACGGTACTGCCGCTCCCCGGTGCATCCAGTCCGTTTTCCATCGGGCGGCTCATGCCCATTTGGTCGGCAATGGCTTGCCGGGTGCGGCGGATGGCATAGCCCATGGCTCTGGCGGTATCCTCTTTCTGGTGTGTCAGGGCATAGGCGGCGAAAAGCGGTACACCCCGGGCGGTCAGACTGCGGAAGACGGGATTCTCCATCTCCCGCCCCAGATGGAAATCGGGATTGCGACTGCGAATCGCTGCCACCTGATTTTGCAGCGCAGTTTTCCGCTCCTCCCGGCTGGGTCTGGGGGTGTCGGCGGTAAGTGCTTCCAGCAGGGGCGCAACATCCTGCCCCTCTGCCCAGGAAAGACCATACCGCTTGGCCAGAGCGGTCAGCAGGGGGGTCGTCTGCTCCTGCCTGGTCTCCAGCGCCTTCATTTGCCGGAATCGGCTCTCTACTGCCCGCTTCACCCGGGCGTCATAGGCGGCTTTGTATTCCGGATTGGTTTTCAGCAGCGTCTCAAAGGACGACCTGCCGCTGTCTTGAGTCCCGGCGGCGGACTCTGCCCCGGTATGGTCGGGGCTCAGACCGGTTTCTTCGGCCTCGCCCGGGACCGCCGACTCAGCGCCTGCGGAAAAGCGCTGCAAGTCGGGCCTTGTGTCCATGTGCATCTTGTTCATGGGTTGATGCCTCCTCATGTGTTCTGCCCGTGTCTGGTGGGCGACTCCATGGCCTTAGTATACGAAGGGGGGAGGATTATTTCTAACCCATGGTTAGAGGAAAGATGACAGATAATTTGATATAACGAATTACAAAAATTGCGAGATTTCCTGTTGACAAGGTGTCTGGTATGTGTTATGATATAAATACCGATACTGAAACAGGTTGAAGCGTGTATTCACCCCCCGTATTTACAGAAAGGAGGAGGATTCCCATGGGCCATGCAATTCCCGGTCTGATTGAAGAAGCGGGCTGTTGTGGCAATCCTCTGTCCGGAAGCGTAGGCGCATTCTGAAGGTATTCAGAAGAATTGCGATTCGCTTGTTGTTGTGGCGCTGATTGTGGCAATGCCTTTGTCGGCGTTTGCGGCAAGTGCCAGCAGAACGGTTCGGTATAGCGGTTATGACTATGACTGTTACGCTCAGTGCGGTGTCACTACTGCATATGCTAGCACTGCTACGGAATGCTCGTCTTCGAGAGTTCGGGTTCGCGCAACAGTATATAACTCTGCCGGTGCCGAAATACAGTGGCTCGACAGCGGCTATCTGTATGACACTGGTGATGTGTATTTCAGCAGTTTAGCGGCACACGAAAAGCTCGTGTCGGAACATTTTGTCTCCGATGTTGACGGGAACACCAGACTCTTGACCCTAACGGTCGTCTGTTAACACATTGCTGACCACACGTTCCCCGGAGCTTGTCTCCGGGGATTTCAATAAGGAGTGAGATTGTAATGCGTCAAACGCAAAGATTTATCCCCCTGTTGTTACTTCTCTCTGCTTGCGTATGCATGTTGTTTGGCTGCACGGCAACAAATTCAGGTCGGCAACACGAGAATCCTTTGGACAAACCAAGCACATCAGCAGTTGGTGCTACATTTGGGGAGGGCTTGGCAGATGAGGACTTACCCGCAGTTGTATCAACCTCCATACTGACAGATCCAATTGCTGTCGTTCCGTGGAACTCTAATCGTTGCGAGGTTACTAGCTGGTGTAGATATGGCGAGGTGGAAGAGGGTCTTTACTACGGATCTGCCAATATGAGTTTGGCTTTTGCAGAAAAGTCCGACCTTGATGAGTGGTTTGTTGTCTGCCCCTTTTTAGATTGCAAACATGCCGCTGAACCTGATGGGTGTCCATCACTAATTAACAGCAACTTTGTAATTCGCAACGAACGTATCTACTACTCCGGAACGTTTGAACAGTATGAAAAGTTCTGGAATGATGATCCAGAGCCGGGGGCGTTCATGTTTTTAGCCAGTGTGTCGCAGGATGGTACTGGTACAAAAATAGAACACATATTCGATTCATCGAACATTTCACTAAATCAGGGCGGCGGATTTGCGATGTACATATCCCCAGAATATGCCATTTATTGCCGAATCGTTCTTAATTCCGGCGGACTTTATGATGCACATATTTATATTTTAGACGAGAATGGTGAGCATTTGGTATATGATGAGGATATCGACTTTCAACCTGGTGGCGGTGGTTATGGATGGGATCGAAAGCACAACACCTTCGGTGACCGGATGTTCCTTTGCGGCATCCTCGACCCCACATGGCAACTCCCCTTCATCCTCACCGAAGACTACACCATTGAGCAGGTCGACCTCACCGGCTTGCCCGAAGAAGGCGCATACCTCTCCGACAACATCTACCGCTGTTTCCGTGCCAACGACGGCTACTACGATGTCAATCTGGAGACCCGGGAGGAAACCAAGCTGGAAGAAGCCCAATTGGAAAACAGCCATGCTTTTGTTGTTCTGCCCAACTGCATTCTGGAGTCCACCTTAATGGGCTATACCTCCCTGCCCATGCAAAGCAATGTCCAGCAAAACGCCATGAAACTCTTTGATGGTCAGCGCTGGTGGGATGTGGAACTGCCGGAAGAACTGCTGGAAGTCAAGGGCAAGTATCTGGATGTGGAGGCCATCACTTCCGACCGGATTCTTTTGCGGTTGCAAGAGAACAAAGACGTAATTCTCTATCAGATTTTCCTAGGCACGGACCGCCCGGTGATGGAATACGCCGGAACGGTGGAGTATCAGGAACTGCCGGAGAGCTGGTAACAGATGAAACATACCCGCTGTGCCTGAGACGTGGGCATGGCGGGTATTTCTGCGTTTCCGAGCAACACAAAGCCAGCAAAATTATCTGCCGAATTGTGGTAAAATCGGATTTTCCTATTGACAAGCTGAGAGGCCTGTGTTAAAATATTACCAAAGGATACGGAAAATGGGCGAGGAGTAACCCTTGCCCCCGTATTTACAGAAAGGAGGAGGATTCCCATGGACCATGCAATTCCCGGTCTGACTGAAGAAGTGGGCTGTTGTGGCAATCCTCTGGCCGGAAGTGTAGGCGCATTCTGAAGGTATTCAGAAGAATTGCGATTCTTGTTGTTGTGGCGCTGATTGTGGCTATGCCTTTGTCGGCGTTTGCGGGTAGTTCCAGCCGGACGGTGCCCTATAATGGGTATAACTATGACTGCTATGCCCAGTGCGGTTCTTCTACGGCTTATGCCAGTACAGAGACGGATTGTGCATCTTCGCAGGTCAGAGTATATGCCGCGGTGTATTACGGCTCTGCCATTGTTGAAGAAGACAACAGTGGCTACGTTACCGGAACGGCCTCTGTATATTTAAGCGACTTGGATACGCACAATAAGCTCGTTTCTGAACATTATGTGTACAGTGTAGACGGTTATGTCAGACTGCTGACTCAGACGGTTTATTGTTATCACAGAACAATGACTACCCCGGAGGCAACTCCGGGGTTTTCAACAAGGAGGTAGAAGATTTTGTCTTACTCAAAACGACTATTTTGCCTTATGGTGATTATTCTGGTTACGCTCAGGGTATTTGTTGGATGCCATGTCCCCGAGGAAGACTTCTCTGACACTGGCGCTGTGCCTGACTCATATAAACCTGTGGTGGGGATGTCGTTTGGCGCATCGTTGCCTGAGCGTGATCGTCCCCCGTTGGCGGCTGCATTACTCTTGACCGAACCTTTAACCGTTGCCGACTGGAATTCCAAAAGATGTGAGATTACCAGTGGATGCAAATATGGAGAGATAGAATCCGGATTCTATGGTTCAGCAGGATACAGCCTGGGATTTGCGGAAAGACTTGACTTAGACAACTGGACGATTGTATGTCCCAAAGCAGATTGCCAGCACTTTATGGAGAATGGTGGATGTCCATCTGTCATTAACGGCAATTTTGTTCTGCGGAATAATCGAATATACTACCCGGGTATGTCTACGCAATACGAGGCAGTTTGGGGGGAACAGTTTAGGTACGGTTGGGATAAGTTTTTGGCAAGTGTCGCACTTGATGGAACTGATACCCGGATGGAACACGAATTCACTGATGATGGTGTTTTGAAAAACCATGGACAGGGCGGTACAATGTACGTATCCAGTGAATATGCCATATGTAGTTGCTTTGCGATGAATGAACAGGGATTATATGATGTATATGTCTTTGTGTTGGACGAAACAGGTGAGCATATCCTTTTTAGCGACGAAATGGAGGATACGCCCGGAAGTGTCGGACTTGCCTGGTCTGTGATGTACAATACATTTGGGGACAGGATGTTCTTGTACGACGTTAATAATCCCGATTCCACAAATCCTCATGTTCTCGTCGAAGACTACCAAGTCAAAGAACTCAACATAGATGGTCTCCCCGAAGAAGGCGCATACCTCTCCGACAACATCTACCGCTGTTTCCGTGCCAACGACGGCTACTACGATGTCAATCTGGAGACCCGGGAGGAAACCAAGCTGGAAGAAGCCCAATTGGAGAACAGTCATGCCTTCGTGGTTCTGCCCAACTGCATTCTGGAATCCACCTTAATGGGCTATACTTCCCTGCCCATGCAAAGCAATGTCCAGCAAAATGCCATGAAACTTTTTGACGGTCAGCGCTGGTGGGATGTGGAACTGCCGGAAGAACTGCTGGAAGTCAAGGGCAAGTATCTGGATGTGGAGGCCGTCACTTCCGACCGGATTCTGTTCTGTCTCCGGGATGGGGCAGACCCCATGAACCTCGGCCACGTTCTCTATCAAATTTTCCTCGGTACTGACCGCCCGGTGATGGAATACGCCGGAACGGTGGAGTATCAGGAACTGCCGGAGAGCTGGTAAACCCAAAATCCAACCCTGCCGAGACCCGAAAACCGGTTTCGGCGGGGTTTTGCCGTAATCGCCCACCCCCCCAAAAATTTTTCAAAAAAATTTGAAAAAACCCCTTTACAAATCGCCCGGGATGTGCTATTATAATCTTGCAAATGATAATCATTATTAAAAAGGTGGTGAGGCCATGGCGCAAGCCAAAAAACACAGCAAGAAGCGCGATGCCATCCTGGAGTGCTTACGATCCACGACCTGTCACCCCAGTGCCGAATGGGTCTTCACGCAACTGAAGCCCCAAATACCGGATTTGTCCCTGGCAACGGTTTACCGGAATCTGGCGCTGTTCCTTGAGGATGGTACCATTAGTTCGGTGGGCGTGGTCAGCGGACTGGAGCGGTTCGACGCTGCAACAGAACCCCATGTTCACTTCATCTGTACCGGCTGCGGTAAAATTCTGGACCTGCATCAGTTGGCCGTCCCGGTAGACTTGGAGGCTCAAGTCTCTCAGGTTACCGGCGGCTGTGTCAACTGCTCCGTTCTCAGTTTTCACGGTCGGTGTCGCGAATGTCTCGAAACCCCAACCACCGGTTTATCCGGAAAACCAGCTTAGGAGGAAATTACCATGAAGAAATTTGTTTGTACTGTCTGCGGTTATGTCTACGAAGGCGAGGCTCTGCCTGAGGATTACGAGTGCCCCCTGTGCGGCGTCGGTCCCGACCTCTTTGAAGAAGAGGAATAATTGAGCCACCTATCCCATAAGAATCCCTGTCCCCCGGGTTGCTGTGACCCAAATACCGGAGCGAAATGCTCTAAAATAACAACAAAAAATTTATGATTATGGAGGAAAATACCATGAAGAAGTTTGTTTGCCCCGCTTGCGGTTATATCTACGAGGGTGAGGCTATGCCCGCCGATTTCAAGTGCCCCGTCTGTAAGGTCCCCGGCTCCAAGTTCACCGAGATGGCTGGCGAGCTGACTCTGGCTGCTGTCCATGAGTACGGCGTCTACGGCAAGACCGTGAAGAACAACCCCGACATCCCCGAGGAAGACAAGAAGTATATCTTCGATCAGCTCATGGCCAACTTCAACGGCGAGTGCGCCGAGGTCGGCATGTACCTGTGCATGGCCCGCATCGCCCATCGTGAGGGCTTCCCCGAAGTGGGTCTGTACTGGGAGAAGGCCGCTTATGAAGAAGCCGAGCATGCTTCCAAGTTCGCTGAGCTGCTGGGCATGGACTTAGAGCCCAGCATGACCGACTCCACCAAGAAGAACCTGGCTTGGAGAGTTGACTGCGAGTTCGGCGCCACCTCCGGCAAGTTCGAGCTGGCTAAGATGGCCAAGAAGTACAACCTGGACGCCATCCACGACACCGTCCACGAGATGGCTCGTGACGAGGCTCGCCACGGCGTCGCCCTGAAGGGTCTGCTGGAGCGGTACTTCAAGTAAGATGATTCCGGAGCATTGCCCTTCCTGCAAAGAGAAAGAGCGGTGGCAAGAAGTTGTCAACCCATTTACAACTGGAATTCCCATCGGGAAGCATATTCGTATCAAACTCATACACATAAGGGGTTTTGGATTTTCCGGAACCAAAAACCGTTACGGAAGATTTGGATTTTTCAAAGCCAAATACCGTTGCGGAAGATGTGGATTTGAAGACCGATATGACTACCGGAATAAAGCCTGAGGCCCGTCGCAGTGTTCCCCGGAAAGGTTTGCTGGAGCGGTACTTCAAGTGAGAGTCCATTACAATCGCCGGGGGAAACCCCGGCGATTTTGATATCTTGAAGTCTTTAGAAGGAGGTGCTGGTGAGGATATGAATTATGTCATAACCTTTCCCGCCAATCTCAACCAAATCAATCCGCTGGATGATAATATTGATGTACTGGTCCAGTTGGAAGACGGGAGACAATATACCTTCGTTGTGGCAACGCCGGACAATCTGAAATCCCTGATGAGAAAGGATAATCTGCCCTATCTCCGGCCGGGTTTACCATTCCTTTTCGTGGAGCGTTTGGACGAACCCAGCATTCGTCTGCTTTTGGATGCACTATTGAAAGAAGGAGATGCGCTTCTCCGGCTTTATGGGGAAGACTGGCTATAATCACAGATGAGCACCACATGGAAAACAAAGGCCACCCTATCGGCTGCTTGCGCGGTGCCCTTTGGCATTTTGCTCTTTCTTTTTTACCGGTGGCAGTACCCCGATGGCAACAACCGGTTTGTATTTTGGAGCATACCTGCAGTTGGCCTGGTGCTCTTTGTATATCTCCTGATTCACGAAAAGATTCTGCAAAAGAAGCAGAATAAAGTCAAAGCAGAACTGACATCCCCTGTTATTTTCTGCATCAACGGCAATACTAACCTTGCTGGACGGGTTAGAAACTGCGTCGTCTATTTCTGTCGAGATAATATTGTTCTGGCAACTCTGGATGGACGACCGAGCATCATTGTATCTCTTCCCCGGCAGGATATTGCATTCTGGCGACTGGGCGAGTACCATATTGAGTTGGCGTGTCTGGATGACCGCAATTATCAAATTACCACCCCGCAGATTGAACTGGTGCGGGCAATCATCCAATCCGGGAGCTGGCCAACGTAGCTATATCACATATTCGCCTGCTACACCCCATTTTCACCTCAAAGCAAAAAATAACAAAACGCCCAAAAAGGAGGCCCCCACATGAAGCAAAAATGGATTACCCTGTTACTCCTGACTGCCCTGCTTCTGACCGGATGCAACATCCGTCATGCGGCACAGCAGATGGATCGCGCCGAAGACCAATTGGAGCAGATTGGCGACAATCTGGAAGATGCCGTCGAGGGCGCAATTTATGGCACTACTCCTGCCACCGGCACCAATACCCCCGCCACGACAACCCCTGTTGCACCCCAGACTCCTGCCACCACCCTGACCCCGGAGCAGGCAGAAGACATCGCCCTGACCCACGCCGGTCTCACCCGGGAGCAGGTCAGCCGCCTGCACACCGAGTACGAAATCGACAACCGCATCCCGGAATATGATGTGAGTTTCCATCAGGGCAATCTGGAATATGAGTATGAAATCCACGCCGAAACCGGAGAAATCCTGTCCTATGAGCGGGATGACTGAGGATAACGGAGCGGCGGACACCGATACGACAACAAATAAACCCCTCTGACTTCGGGATAGTCCAACAGTCAGAGGGGTTTAATTCAGTTTTTGAACAATTAAAATGGACAGCCTCATCGCTGCGACGGCATCTAACAAAGGACCCAGGCTTTCGCCTGGGTCCAAAGTATTGGTGGAATATTCTTCCGGATTGTCTTAGAACAGGCCGGAAACCTTGCCGGTCTCCACATCCACGTCGACACGACGGTAAGCGGGGTCCGCAGCAGTACCGGGCATCATGGAGATGGTGCCGGCCATGGGGCACAGGAACTTGGCGCCGCCGTACTCCAGGATGTCACGGATGGCCAGACGCCAGCCGGTGGGAACACCCTTCTTGGTGGGATCGTCGGACAGGGACAGGTGAGTCTTAACCATCATGGTGCAGTAATCAGCGTACTTGGGATCGGACTCGAAGCGCTCAGCCTTCTGAACAGCCAGAGGTGCCCAGTCAACGCCGTCAGCGCCGTAGACTTCCTTAGCGATCAGCTC